>MNYM01000023.1 GCA_001873065.1 Flavobacteriaceae bacterium CG2_30_31_66 | reverse complement strand
GTGTAACTCCTTGAAATGCCTCTTTGTAAAATTCCGAGAATACTGGATAATATATTTCCATCTGTTGCCTTGCAAAGCAAATGAATATGACTACTCATGATACAATATGCATAAATTTCTAATCCCTTATTTTTTTGACAATGATGTAAGGAGTTTAAAATGACATATTTTTGATTTAATCTTGTAAAAACGTCAATCCAGCCAACTGTTGTAATGGTTATAAAATAGGCTTCTTCTGTGGTTGTGGCTTTATATTTTGTTGACATAAATATCTTTGAAACACAAATCTTTAGTTTTTTCTTAATTTGTTTTTATTTTACAATTGGTTTGGGCACGGATTACAAATCCGCGCTATCGGGTTTTGTATCTAAATTTTCAAGATTTTGTGCTTTACAAATTGAAATTGAAAATATTATTATCAATATAAGTTTAGTTTTCATTTTATTAAATTTTTTTTTAGAGTATTTTTGATAGATTATAATTTAAAATTCAAACTTTTAAAACACTTTAAAAAGTAGAATACTTTTAAAAATATTTACCTCTTAAATCCAATCCCCTTAACCTGCCTAAATTTAGGACTACTAGCTCCAAAAACAGCTTTTACATAGTTTTTTAAATCTTTGTAGGTTTCAATAATCCCCAGTAAATTTTGGAAAAAAGCTAAGTGATTTGAGTTTCTTGTTTTTAATGTAGATGTCATAGCTATTTTTTTATATTTTCTTTTTCCAAAAATAGCAAAATTATTGTATTGAAACAGAAATATTTATAAAAAATATATGGGTTTTTTGTACCTCATAAATTGTAGCCTTCAATTTACGTTGGGTTCAAAATTTGGTATTTTTATTTAGAAATAGCATTTTAAAATAACTATTTTATGAAGTTTACGGATTTATAGCCAAAAACGTAAAAGTCTTCTATTTACAAGATGGTTTTTTAAAATAAAATACCTACAAGGTTTTAAAAACCTTGCAGGATTGATGTTTGTAACGAGGACTTGAAACGAAGAGCAGGAAGTTGCTTCTTAAAAAAACATCTTTACCTCTAAAATCAAAAAAAACCTGAAATAAAATTATTTCAGGTTTTTAGTTTGAATTGAGGAATCCATGTTAATAATTCGTAAATCTACGAACTTTGGCAATGTGTCTTGCCAAACGCATTACTTGATGCGAATAGCCATATTCGTTGTCATACCAAACATACAACACAACACTTTCTCCATCAGTAATGGTTGCTTTGCTATCAAAAATAGAAGGTGCTGTTGACCCAATAATATCTGTGGAAACCAATTCATTGTCCATAGAATATTTGATTTGTTCTACCAAATCGCCTTCTAATGCGTTTTGTTTTAAAATGGCGTTTACAATATCTGTGGTTACAGGTCTTCTTAGTTGCAAACTCAAAATGGCTAAGGAACCATTTGGCACTGGAACACGAATGGCATTTGAAGTTAATTTTCCTTCCAAAGCTGGCAATGCTTTTGAAACTGCACTTCCTGCACCAGTTTCTGTAATGACCATATTCAAGGCTGCTGCTCTTCCTCGACGATATTTGCTGTGCATATTATCAACCAAATTTTGATCATTTGTGTATGCATGAATGGTTTCTAAATGTCCTTTTTTGATGCCAAAATTATTTTCCAATACTTTTAAAACGGGCGTAATGGCATTGGTTGTGCAAGAAGCTGCTGAAAAAATATCGATTTCATCAGGATTGTATTGTTTGTGATTTACGCCATAAACAATATTTGGAACTCCTTTTGCAGGCGCAGTAATCAACACTTTGCTTGCTCCTTTTGATGAAAGATGTCTTTTTAAATCTACATCATCTCTGAAAGCGCCAGTGTTGTCAATAATTAAAGCGTCTTTTATTCCGTATTTTGTATAATCAATTTCCTCTGGATTATTGGCAGAAATCATAAAAACGGTAGTTCCATTGATAATCAACGCATTGTGCTCATTATCAACTTGAACAGTTCCTAAAAAATTTCCATGAACAGAATCTATGCTTAATAAGGAAGCTCTTTTTTCCAAAACGGTAGGAGTTATTTTATCGCGAGTTACAATTGCTCTCAATCTCAATTGAGAACCTTTGCCCATTTTGGTCATTAATTCACGTGCCAACAAACGTCCAATTCTTCCAAATCCATATAAAACGACATCTTTTGGAGTAACATTTTTTGTTTCAGTGATGTTTTTTAGTTGCTTTTTGATGAATGCAATTTTATCAACACAGCCTTTTGGATTCAAATGACATTCATATGCCAATTTTCCAATATCTAATTTTGAAGCTGGCAAATCTACTTGTTGAATGGCTTTTGCAATGCTCAATGCATCTTGAATTGTAATTGGTTTGTTGACAAATTCTTTTGCGTAATTGATTAAATTCAAAACTTCACTGGCTCTTTTATCAATCAAAGGATTTCTAAAAAAAACCAATTCAATGGATTTGTCATACCACAAATCATTTACAATATTGATAAATTCTACAGTTGCTCTTCTTGTTAAAGCTTGTTGTGAAACTTCTTCTTCGTAATTTATAGTTGTTGACATAGATTTTACTTGCTCCTTTTTTTATTTGAATGCAAAAGTATTTATTTTTTTTGAAAAACGAAATCGATTTCGTAATTATTTTATTCCAAAAAAAATCCTGATGTTACATCAGGATTTAATTGTGAATTTTAATTATTATCTAAAACGCAAAGTTTCTTTTTCTCCCTTTAGATTGATCATTTCAATGATAATATAAGACTTACTATTTGCAATGCTTTCCAACATTTTAACTCCCTCTTCAGCATCAGAAACTGGTTTGTCATTGATTTTGGTGATGATATAATTATTCAAGCTGTTTTCTCCCCTATTAATCAACTCAACAATCTTTACACCGTTTTTAATGCCTTTGTCTTTTAATTCTTGTTTTGATACGTCTTTCAATTCCCAATTAAAAGAAGGCGATTTAAGTTGCTTTGGTTTTTTGCTAAGTTGCACGTTTTTAGTAATCAATTCTCCATTTCTATCAATGGTAATTTCAACAAATTCTCCAGGTCTTTTTGCAGTAAGTTGACCTTTTAAATCAGCAAATTTTGTGATTTTTACATTGTTAACTTTTACAATAATATCATCTTTTTTCAAGCCTGCTTTTGCAGCTCCTTGACCTTGCTCAACATCCGAAATTTTAACTCCTAGAACATCATTATTTTCTTGGGTATTGAAAACAATTCCTAAAACTGCTTCTTGAACGTTGCCAAATTCAAGCAAATCATCCACAATTTTTTTGGTGATGTTTGAGGGTATTGCAAATGAATATCCAATAAATGAACCTGTTGCAGAAGAAATAGCCGTATTTATTCCAATTAATTCTCCTCTGGTATTTACCAAAGCTCCTCCACTATTTCCAGGATTTACAGCTGCATCAGTTTGAATAAAAGAGTCTATTGAACCATTCCCATCCAAATCTCTACCTTTCGCACTTACAATTCCTGCAGTTACTGTGGATGTTAAATTATATGGATTTCCAACAGCCAAAACCCACTCTCCTACTTTTACATTGTCAGAATTTGCAAAAGTGATGAATGGCAATTCATTATCTGCCGAAATTTTCAACAACGCAATATCATCATTTTTATCAGCGCCAATTAATTTCGCTTTATACACTTTTTTATCATTCAAAATAATCTCAATATCGTTTGCGCCATCAACTACGTGATTATTCGTAACAATATAACCATCTGATGAAATGATAACACCACTTCCTGTCCCAACTTGTTCAAATTTTCTTGTGCCACTTCCATTTCCGTAAAAAAATTCAGCCAAAGGATTGTATTGTGTTCGAGTTGTAGTGTTTTTAACATGCACAACTGCATCTAATGATTTTTCAGCTGCCAAAGTAAAATCAACAGACTCATAATCAAAATTAGCCGAAGTTTCGTTTGAAGTTGTTACGAAATTTGTTCGAATTGTCTTAGAATTTTCAGATCCTGAACTTTGAAAAACTGAAGATTCGTTAAAAAACATTTTATAACCTCCTAAAGTTATGACACCGCCTAAAATTGCGATTCCTAATAATCCAAGTATTTTTTTCATAATTAATTCAAATTTTAATAATTCAAATGTACAATTTTAACATATTCAAAAAATCTGTTTAACTTGATTTTAACTGATTTTAACCATGTTTTAACAAAGAATTTTTCGACACGAAATCGCTATATTTGCAACATGAATCTTACCTTTTATAAATATCAAGGAACAGGAAACGATTTTGTGATGATTGATAATAGAACAAAAATCTTTCCAAAAGAAAAAACCGACATTATTACACATATTTGTGACAGACATTTTGGCATTGGTGCTGACGGAATTATCCTCATAGAAAATGATGATTTTTTTGATTTCAAAATGATGTATTTTAATCCTGATGGCAGTGAAACCTTTTGTGGAAATGGTGGAAGATGTGCAGTTGCGTTTGCCAAACAATTGAAAATTATACAAAATACCACTAAATTTTTGGCAGTTGATGGCGAACATTTTGCAAGTATTCAAAATAACATTGTTTCACTAAAAATGGTTGATGTTGACCAAATAAAAGTCAATGAAAATTCGGTTTTTGCATTTACAGGAACACAGCATCATGTTGAAATGGTTGCTGATTTAGAAAATTTTCCTGTCTTTGAAAAAGGGAGAAAAATTCGTTATCAATATGAACATCCAGGAAGCAATGTGAATTTTGTTCAACAAATTAATGACACTACTTTTAGAGTTAGAACTTATGAAAAAGGCGTTGAAGATGAAACTTTGGCTTGTGGTACTGGAGTAACAGCAGTTGCCATTGCCATGCACAAAACAAAAAAAACGCTCAGTAATTCAATTATTTTGCCTGTTGAAGGAGGCATTTTAGAAGTTTCATTTGAAGAAGAAAATGGTTGTTACAAAAACGTGTTTTTAAAAGGTTCTGCAAAATTCGTTTTTCAGGGAAATATTACTGTATAATGAATACGCTTGTTGGAAATCTTGTAAAATTAAGAGCGCTAGAGCCTGAAGATTTGGAATTTTTATTTCAGATTGAAAACAATGAAATTTTTTGGGAAGTGAGTCATACTCAAACGCCATTTTCAAAATATGTGTTGAAACAATATTTGGAAAATGCACATTTAGACATTTTCGAATCCAAACAATTACGCCTAATTATTGAAGAAAAATCCACTGAAAAAAAAGTGGGAATGATTGATTTGTTTGATTTTAATCCACAACACAAAAGAGCTGGAATTGGCATTCTAATTCATCCAGATTTTCAACAAAAAGGGTTTGCTTCTGAAGCACTTGAATTAATCATAAAATATTCGTTTTCTTACCTACAATTGCACCAATTGTATGCGAATATCATTGCTGAAAATGAGAAGAGTTTGGCGTTATTTACCAAACATCAATTTAAAAAAGTCGGTATCAAAAAGGATTGGATCTTTTTTGATGGAAAAATGAAAGATGAAATATTATTTCAACTAATAAAAGAGTAGTTTTGTAACTTCAATAATAATTTTAATCACATTGGCTAAAAAAAGATTTTTTACATTTCCGCTGATCATCCTGCTGATTGCAAGCGTTATTGGCTTTTATTTTTATCAAAAAATATTTGATGATAATGTTTTAAAATCAGGAGAATTATTCATCAATTCAGCTGATGATTTTAAAGAATTGACCGTTAAAATTGCTCCTTTTGTAATTGATTTAGACAATTTTGTTTGGGTTGCCAATAGAAAAAAGTTTACCTCTATAAAGGCTGGAAGATATATTATCAAAGAAAATATGTCAAATAATGACTTGGTAAATATGCTAAGAAGTGGCAATCAAACAGCTATAAATCTGTCATTTAACAATCAAGATACACTCGAAAAATTGGCCGCTAGAATTTCTCAACAAATTGAAGCTGATTCAATTACCTTAATAAATTCATTTCTAGATGATACCTTTTTGCGCGATAATAATCTCAATCCACAAAACGTTCTTGGTATTTTTATTCCAAATAGTTATGAGGTTTATTGGAATGTCAGTGCCGAAAAATTAAGAAACAAAATGCTATACGAATTTAAAACTTTTTGGAATAATGAAAGAGTAGCAAAAGCAAAAAAACTGAACTTAACCCCAAATGAAGTTATTACTCTTGCATCAATTGTTCAAAAAGAAACTGCTCAAAAATCCGAAAGACCAATAGTTGCTGGATTGTATTTGAACCGATTGAAAAATGATTGGCCTTTGCAAGCTGATCCAACAATTATTTATTGCATTCGTCAATTAAAAGGTCAAGATTATGTAGTGAAAAGGGTATTGACTTTTGATTTGGAAATTATTTCTCCTTATAATACATACAAAAATTTAGGTTTGCCTCCAAGCTTGATTGCAATGCCAGATGTTTCTGCCATTGAAGCAGTCTTGAATCCTGAAAAACATGATTATTTTTACATGTGTGCAAGTATTGACAACATTGGTTTTCATAAATTCGCAAAATCACTTCCTCAACACAACAAAAATGCCGAGAAATACCAAAATTGGTTAAATAAGCAAGGTGTAAATAGATAAATTCGAAAAAATATCTCTTAAAACCGTCTTAATTTTTTATTGTATTCGCAATAAGAAACGTTGTAGTTTGTGTGAATATTAAAAAAAATCACAGAATAATAATGATATTTTCAAAACGAATTAAATTAATTCACTGATTATCAATTGATTTAAATTTAAGTTGTATTTTTGTACCCGCAAAATAGAAAGATTATTAAATGATCAAAAAGTTTTTTTTATATAGTTCTCTCCTTTTTTTATTCGTTGGTGCAACCTTTACGAACAACGAGGTAGATGAAAAAAATAAAACATTCGAATTAGAAGTATCAAAATTAAATATTCCTTATCTTCAAAAAAACTTTGTTGGTTTCAAAGAAGCAGTAGCTTATAAAGAATCTCGAGGAAATTATACAATTGTAAACTCATTAGGATATCTTGGAAAATACCAATTTGGAAGAAATACTTTAGGACGTTTCAAAATTTACAATACAAGAGATTTTTTAAAAAATCCTGAATTACAAGAACAAGCATTTATTTCATTGTGCGAAATAAATAAATGGATTTTAAGAAAAGAAATCAAACGTTATGAAGGAAAAACGATTAACGGAATTGAAATTACAGAATCAGGAATTATAGCAGCTGCTCATTTGGCTGGCGCTGGTAATGTAAAAAAATTCTTAAGAAGCAATGGCACTGACTGTTTTTCTGATGCCTTTGGTTCTTCTTTGAAAACCTATTTGAAGAAATTTTCGGGTTATGATATTTCTTCTATAAAGCCAAACAAATACAGTAAAAACTAACCTCTTTTATTATTTCTGAATAATAAAAATAGTAGGTCTTTTGTGCAAATCAGGCTGCTGATTTTTCCAATCTTTTACACTCAACGTTTTTATAAACTCGGTATTAAGGGTAATATCCGTTGCAATACATAGCTGTGTATTTGGTGCTAAAGTCGCAATTAATTCTGAAAACATTTTTTGATTTCTAAAAGGCGTTTCAATAAATATTTGCGATTGATTTTTATCTTTTGATCGTTTTTCTAATTCTTTAATGGCATTTCTTTTTGCGCTATTTTCAATTGGTAAATAGCCATTGAAAGCAAAATTTTGACCATTAAATCCAGAACTCATCATGGCTAATAATATTGATGAAGGCCCAACCAAAGGCACAACTTGAATATTTTTTTGATGTGCCAATTTCACAATTTTTGCCCCAGGATCAGCAATTGCAGGAACTCCTGCTTCAGAAAGCAACCCAACATGAATGCCTTGAGCACAAACATCCAAATATTTTTTTGTTTCAGATTCTTCAGCAAACTTATCTAACAACATGATTTTTAGAATTGGTTGTTGCTTTTTTGGACAGATATTTTTGATGAATTTTCTGGCAGATTTTTCATTTTCTACAATATAATAGTCAATCTGTTCCACTACTTTTTTTACGGATATAGGCATGACTTCTAGAGGGTCAGTTTCGCCCAAAGTTGTTGGAATTAAATATAATTTTCCTATCATTTTTGTATTTTTTTTGAGATGATTTCACAAGCTTCGTCTAACATTCTAAAAACATTTTCAAAGCCTTCTTCTCCTCCATAATAAGGATCAGGAACTGATTTGTTCTTATTTGGATGAATTTCGTTGAGAATCATTTTTACTTTTTGTTTGTCCTGATGATTTCTTGCGAGTGATAAAATATCTTGAAAATTATTTTCATCCATCACATAAATACTATCAAAAATATCAAAATCAGAAACTTGAAATTTTCTAGCTCTTT
The DNA here is from genome assembly GCA_001873065.1 of Flavobacteriaceae bacterium CG2_30_31_66. Taxonomy (GTDB): domain Bacteria; phylum Bacteroidota; class Bacteroidia; order Flavobacteriales; family Flavobacteriaceae; genus Polaribacter. Next base: position 27,977 of record MNYM01000023.1, on the reverse strand, counting down.
GTTTACTGATATCAATACCATAATTATTGGCAACTGCAATTGATCGTTCATCGGGTTGATTGCCAATGTGATAAGCACCTGTTCCTGCAGAATCTACAAAAATTGAATTTGAATTTAATTTTGAAGATAAAATACCTTCTGCAAGTGGTGAACGACATATATTCCCCAAACAAATCATCAGTATTTTCATAGAAAAAAGAAATTTTTAAAAAGTCAATTTCTTCATTAAATCGTCTACATATTTTTTGAATTGCTTATCAGTTTCTGTTAAGTTATCAACAGTTTTACAAGCATGTAGCACAGTTGCATGATCTCTTTGTCCTATTTGATTTCCAATACTTGCCAACGAAGTTTTGGTCAATCTTTTTGCAAAATACATCGCAAGTTGTCTTGCTTGTACAATATTTCGTTTTCTAGTTTTTGATTGTAATGTGGCAACATCCATATCAAAATATTTAGAAACTTCTTTTTGAATAAAATCAACAGAAACTTCCTTTTTAGTATTTTTAACAAACTTGTCAACAATCTGTTTTGCCAAATCTAATGAGAATTCCTTTCTATTGAATGATGCTTGAGCAATCATAGAAATAATTACACCTTCTAATTCTCTAACATTCGATTTGATGTTTTTGGCAATGTAGGTGATGATTTCGTCGGGCATTTCTACACCATCTCTATACAATCTATTTTTAAGAATAGTGAGTCTTGTTTCATAATCAGGAGCTTGCAATTCAGCAGACAATCCCCATTTGAAACGAGATAACAACCGTTGTTCAATATCTTGCATATCAACAGGAGCTTTGTCTGAGGATAAAATTACCTGTTTTCCATTTTGATGCAAATGATTAAAAATATGAAAAAACACATCTTGTGTACCTGATTTTCCAGAGAAAAATTGAACGTCATCAATAATCAAAACATCAATCATTTGATAAAAATGAATGAAATCATTTCTTGTATTTGATCTTACTGAATCAATATATTGCTGTGAAAATTTGTCAGAAGAAATGTATAAAACAGTTTTATCGGGATATTTATCTTTAATTTTAACGCCAATTGCATGAACCAAATGTGTTTTTCCTAGACCAACTCCACCGTAAATTAATAATGGATTAAAAGATGTGCCTCCTGGTTTATTTGAAACGGCCATTCCAGCTGAACGTGCCAATCTATTAGAATCGCCTTCAACGAAATTCGCAAAATTATAACTTGGATTTAGTTGCGATTCAATTTTAACTTTTTGTAAACCTGGAATAATAAATGGATTTCTTATTTCTCTTTTATCAGATTCTAAAGTTACTGTTCCCTTTTGTGGTTTTAAAGGATCTCTATTTGAACTTGGAATTTTTACAATTTGAGGTCTGTTACTGCTATAGTTGTTTTCCATTTTCACATCGTAAATCAATTTGGCATCATTGCCCAATTGTCTTACCAAAGCTACTCGTAAAAGCTTGATGTAGTGCTCTTCCAACCATTCATAAAAAAATTTACTTGGCACTTGAATAGTCAATGCTTCTCCAGAAAGTTTCACCGGTTTTATAGGCTCAAACCAAGTCTTGTAAGCTTGTGGTTTGATGTTGTCCTTTATAAAAGATAGGCAGTCTGTCCAAACGGAATCAGCAGTGTAATTCATTTAATGATTTAGTAAATTTAGTTGTTTATTCGAAAAAACGAACTTTTTTCTGCTTTTCATAGACTATGCAAAATTGTGAATAAAATTCATTATAAAAAAATGATATTGGTATTGATTATTGATTTTTTTTTACGTAGTATGCTTCCTGTTATTTTGTTTGAACCTATTGAAAAATTCATTAACAAAAACCCGCGTTCGATATTCAGAAACTGATCAAATGGGTGTAGTTTATCACGGAAACTACGCACAGTTTTTTGAATTAGGAAGAACAGAATGGCTCCGTAAATTGGGAGTCACTTACAAAGATATGGAAATAAGTGGGATAATGCTTCCCGTAATTTCCTTAAATTGTAATTTTATTAAATCTGCAAAATATGATGACTTATTAACAATTGAAACCATTTTAGTAAAAAAACCTTTGGTTAAAATTGAATTTGATTATAAAATTACCAATCAGAATAATGAACTGATTTGTACAGGAAATTCGGTTTTAGCATTTATAAATACGAATACTCAAAAACCAACAAAATGTCCAGATTATTTGTTAGAGCGTTTAGGATTCTAATTTTTTGATGGAAACTTGATACAACTCTTTAAAAATTTGATATACCTTTCCTGAATTACTTTTTCTTACCGCAATTTCGTATTCGCAGTTCATTTCTAATTTTTGAGCAATTATCAAAATGTCAAACTCTTTGATTATTCGCAAAACTTTATTCATCAAATCATAGTTAAATGAAATTAAAAAATAGTTATCAACTGTTTTTTCAATAATTTCTGAGGCTTCTATTGCAAATTGTGCCGAAATTTTATAAGCACTCATCAAACCACCAACTCCTAATTTTGTGCCGCCAAAATAACGAACAGAAACCACCAAAATATTGGTCAAATCAAATGCTTGAATTTGTCCATAAATAGGCATTCCTGCTGAATTACTGGGTTCTCCATCATCATTTACTCGAAATCTTTTTTCTGAAACACCCAATTGATACGCAAAACAAAAATGTCTTGCTGTGTGATGTTGTTTTTTTAAATTCTCCAAAATATTTTTCACTTCATCTTCGTGAGAGATAGGAAAGGCATACCCAAAAAATTTACTACTTTTTTCTTTGAAAAGTGTTACTTCTGAGGCGTTTTTGATGGTTTTGTAAGTATCTTCATTACTCATAATCAAGCAAAATTATAATCATGAGAAAGAACAATCAAACCAAAAAAACTCAAAATAAATCACTTTTTATGGTTAATAAATTCGAAACACATTCTTTTGTTGGATTGAGGTTCCAAACATGAATTCCCAATAAACTTGCGCCGTCAGTATTTTCTTTTAAATCATCAACAAATAAAGTTTCATTTGCAATTAAACCATTTTCGCTCAAAACAAACTCAAAAATTTCTTTGTCTGGTTTTCTTAATTTTATTTCGTACGAAAGATAAAATTGCTCAAAACAGTCTTTGAAATCTTTATAAAATTTCATTCCCCAGATGTCTTTTACATATTGAAAATGCAAATCATTGGTATTACTTAACAAAAACAATCTGTATTTTTTACTTGCCGATAAGTTTTTCAAGAATTCGAATCTTTTCGCTGGAAAATCTAATAAAATAGCGTTCCATGCAACTAATAAATCTGACTTAGAAATGTTATATTTTTTTTTAAAAAAATTGATAAAAACCTCAGATTCGATCATTCCTTTTTCATAATCATGATTTAATTGCACAATTTCATCTGTCATTTTTGGAATTCCTAATTTTGCCAAACCTTTTGGAGTTGCTTCTTTATCTAAATTGATAAAAATATCTCCGAAGTCAAAAATTATATTTTTAATCATTTTTATATATTTTTAAAATATCGTTCTTAATTTGCTTTTCTGATTGTTTTTTTGCACTTAAAATAGGCGCTTTCAAACCATTTTCAAAACTTTTTTCTGAGGTAAAAACATAGGCTTCATCCCACAGATTTTCATCAATAAATGTTTGTAAGGTTTTAGTACCTCCTTCGATAAGTATGGATTGAATTTGGTGTTTTTGCAAAATATCACAGATTTGCTTTGCTATACTTTCATCAAAATTGATACCTTCAAAAATAAGTTTTTCAGATAATTTTTCCTTGGAATTTGTAAAAGTGGTAATAAAAATTGTTGCAACAGTTTGGTCGTAAACAAATAGATTTTTTGGAATTTTCAAATCTTTATCAATCACAATTCTGATGGGATTTTCTCCCGACCAATTTCGGACATTTAATTTTGGATTGTCAGACAAAACAGTATTTGTCCCAACCAAAATAGCCTGCTCTTGAGTCCGGAATTTATGTACCAATTGTTGTGAATATTGATTGGAAATCCAAATGGGTTTTTGTAGATTTTTGGTTTCAGGAGCAATAAAAAAATCAGCAGTTTGTGCCCATTTTAAAATAATATATGGACGATTTTTTTCTTGAACCGTAAAAAAACGCTTATGATGTTCTCTACATTCCTTTTCCAAAACTCCAACAACTACTTCAATTCCAGCATTTCTTAAACGTTCAATTCCTTTTCCTGCAACCAATTTATTAGAATCTACACAACCAATCACTACTTTTTTGAATCGGTGTTTCACCAATAAATCCGCACAAGGAGGTGTTTTTCCATGATGTGAACAAGGTTCAAGCGTCACATAAATGGTTGACTCTTTTAAAAGCTCAACATTTTTTACTGAATTTACCGCATTTACTTCTGCATGATTTTCACCATAAACTGACGTAAAACCTTCACCAATAATTTTATTTTCATGCACAATTACTGCCCCAACAGCAGGATTAGGACGTGAAATTCCAATGCCATTTTTGGCAATTTGCAAACAACGTTTTATGTAAAATTCTTGATTGATACGTTACAATTTTATAATTATTTCCTCAGTTTTATCGATGATAAATTCTTTTTTAAAACCCAAAACTACGTAGTCTAATTTTCCTTTCAACTGCACTTTTACAGGTTTGTTCATTAGGGTATTAAACAAACCACCTAAAATTCCGTTTTTAGTATTTTCAAAAAACCGTTTTGATGGAATGGCAATTTTTAATGGAATTGCGAAATCTTTTCGAGCAGGAACTTTATAAACATCCGAAGAAACTTGTGCAACATCTGCTTCATTGATAAACACTTTTAAATTATTAGTGTAAATATTTCCACTTACATCATTTGGATTGTTAAAATAAGCATTTGCTCCCAAACGTATGGTATCAGAGGCAATATTGATGATTTTGAAATCATCAACCTTAAGAAAAACTGGTGATTTTTTTACAGAACAACTATAAAAAATCAAAAAAAATCCGAAAAAAATGACTACTTTTTTCATCTATAGATTTTAAAAAAAATGGGTAAATTGCCCTCGCAAAAATACAGTATTAAATGTCAAATCAAGAGTATATTATAAGAGAAATTGAGCAAAAAGACAATCCGCAACTCGCTTTGGTTGTAAGAAATGTAATCCTAGAAATGGGCGCACCAACTGTTGGTACTGCCTACGAAGACAAGGCAACTGACCAACTTTATGAAACCTATCAAAAAGAGAAAGCTATTTATTTTGTGTTAGAATATCAAAACAAAGTTGTTGGTGGTGCAGGAATTGCACAATTAGATAATTTTGATGGAAATGTTTGCGAATTGCAAAAAATGTATTTTTTACCTGAAGCAAGAGGCAAAGGTTTGGGCTCAAAAATGATTTCAATTTGTTTAGAAAAAGCCAAAGAATTTGGATTTGAAAGTTGTTATTTAGAGACACTTCCATATATGAAAGATGCCGTAAAATTATACAAAAAAAATGGCTTCAAAAATTTAGAAAAACCTATGGGAAATACTTGTCACTATTCTTGTGACGTTTGGATGATTAAAGATTTATAAACACAATCAAACCAAATTTTGATACCATTAAAAGAACATAAAAAAGAATTTTCTGAATCTTTAAAAGATATTTTTCCTAGTACTGAAATTGATACTTTTTTCCTTTTTCTATCGGATGAATATTTGGGTTTTACAAGAATTGATTTGGTATTACAATCGGAATTTATGATTGATGAAACCAAAAAAAAACTATTTAACGAAGCTCTTGAAAGATTAAAAAATCAAGAACCTATTCAATATATATTAGGAAAAACCGAATTTTTTGGATTGCCTTTTTTGGTGGACAAAAACACCTTGATTCCGAGACCAGAAACAGAAGAACTGGTACGTTGGGTTATTGATGAAGTCAAAATTCAACATAAAAAATTATTACCAAAAATCACTATTTTAGATATTGGAACTGGTTCAGGTTGTATTGCAATTTCGTTATCAAAAAATTTAAACTCTTCAAAAGTTTCTGCGATTGATATTTCAAACAAAGCGTTGGAAATTGCTAAAAAAAATGCTGAAATCAACCAAGTTTCTGTTGATTTTTATGAGATGGATATTTTAAAAGCAACTCGTTTAAGTAACGTTTCAAACATTGCATTTGACGTTATCGTTTCGAATCCTCCTTATATACGAAATTTAGAAAAAGTTGAAATGAACAAAAATGTGCTTGAAAACGAACCTCATGAAGCGCTGTTTGTTTCTGACGAAAATCCGTTGATTTTTTATGAAAAAATCGCAAATTTGGCTTTACTACATTTATCAAAAAACGGTTTATTGTTTTTTGAAATCAATCAATATTTAGGTAATCAAACAGTTGAGATGTTAGTGAAAAAAGGTTTTAAAAATATTGAATTGCGAAAAGATATTTTTGGAAATGATCGAATGATAAAAGCAAGTTCTTAAATATTTTTTGAAATAAAAAATTGTAGAAATCAAAAATGATTTTATATTTGCAATGCTTTACTGCGAGAGTAGCTCAGTTGGTAGAGCTTTAGCCTTCCAAGCTAAATGTCGCCGGTTCGAGCCCGGTCTCTCGCTCAAAAACGTTGCAAATTTGCAACGTTTTTTTTATTATAAACTTTTCAATTTACTTCCAAAAAGTAATAACAATACTATTGGAATTGCCAATAAAATAACGAAAATTGTATTTGTTAAAAAAAGTGTAGGAACAAATAAAAGTGTAATCGCAAAACCACTAATTGTGCCTCCTAAATGTGCAGCATGACCAATATTTCCTAACTGTTTTTTCATCCCATAAATAGAATACAATAAATAACCAACACCAAAAACATACCCTGGCATTGGAATCGCAAAAAATAACAACAATTTCATGTTTGGAAATAATAAAATTGAAGAATATACAATTCCAGAAACTGCACCTGAAGCACCAACTGCACTGTAGTATGGTTCATTTTTGTGATAGTGTAAAGTATATAAATTTCCCGCGATCAAACTTCCAAAGTAAATAGTCAGAAAACTAAAAATACCAAGCATTGAAGAAACTATTCCGCCAAAAAGATACAAAGCATACATATTGAACCCCAAATGCATCCAGTCAACATGCAAAAATCCAGAGCTCAACAGTCTCATTTTTTCATTTTTGGTGATTTTGTTAACCTGAAATTTATAACTTTCAAAAAATGAAAAATTATCAAAACCTTTCATAGAAACAATCACATTGACTATGATAATAGCAAAAACTATAATATTTGTATTCTGTAACATAGTGCAAACTTAATAAAATCGAAAGTTTTAAATACCATAGTTTCATTTAAAATAATGATATTTGCAAAATAAATTTTCCTATGCAGAGCCTACTTTTTTTTGTTGTTTATCCTTTTGCTTGGCTTTTTTCAAGATTACCAATGAGGGTTTTATACGTTATTTCAGATATATTATTTGTATTGATTTATTATATTTTTGGATATCGTAAAGAAGTTGTTTTAAGAAATATTTCAAGGGTTTTTCCTGAAAAAACTGATTTAGAAAAAAAAGAATTGTCAAAGAAATTTTTTCAACATTTTTCGGATATGCTTATAGAAATCGTAAAGGGATTTTCGATGGGGAAAAATGAAATCCTCAAAAGATACACTTATAAGAACCCTGAATTGCTCAATTCATTCGTAAAAAATAAAAAAAGTATTGCCTTGGTTGGTGCACATCAAGCAAATTGGGAATGGTCAATAAACCTACCATTAATTGCAGAAACCGAAGTTTTTGGTGCATACAATCAATTAAGAAATCCGTATTTTGATGCTACTTTAAAAAAATCAAGAGAGCGTTTTGGTGTAAAAGGAATAAAAACCTCTGAAATGGTAAAAGAAATGGTATTAAATTATAAAAATACCATTCAAGGAATTTATATTTTATTAAGTGACCAATCGCCTTTGATTGAAAAAACTTTTTATTGGACAAACTTTTTTGGAGTAAAAGTTCCTGTTCATACGGGGCTAGAAATGTTGGCGAAAAAATTTGATTTGGTAGTAATTAATTATCATACAAAGAAAATCAAAAGAGGTTATTATGAAACTGAATTTCAATTGATTACAGAAAATCCAAATGAATTTGAAAATTTTGAATTGACGGAAAAATACCTTACTCTTACTGAGAAAAATATCCGACAAAATCCGGAAGTTTATCTTTGGTCACACAATAGGTTCAAACATGAACATCGATTTGAAGAGTGGCAAAAAATGACTATTTCTAAGAAAACCAAGAATTAACCAATTTATTTTCAATAGATTGAATTGATTTATGAACAAAGTCATTTCGCTCTGAATCATATAAATATTCTTGAGACCAACTATCAATATTTTTAGATAACTCTTGTAAAGAATTGGCAACAAAATCGAGTTCTTCACTTGTAATAGTTGGATGTAAAGACATTCGAATCCATCCTGGTTTTTGGGTATTACACCCTTCTAAAATTTGATTTTTTATTCTGGTAGAAGTTTCTTGATCCACATTTAACAAATAATGACCATACGTTCCTGCACAAGAACAACCACCTCTTGTTTGAATTCCGAAACGATCATTCAATAATTTTACAACCAAATTGAAATGATATTTTTCAAAATAAAAAGAAAAAATACTCAATCTTTTTTTTTGATTTGGGGCTAAAATTTTAACACCTTGCAAATTTTCGAGCGTTTTAAACATTTTATTATTGATATCATTTTCTCGATTTTCAATATTTGAAACGCCCATTTTTTCTTTCAATTGAATGGCAAAAGCAATTTTCATAGTTTGTAAAAAAGCAGGTGTTCCGCCATCTTCTCTGGTTTCAACATCAACAAAATAATCACGTTGACCCCAAGGGTTTGTGTATGAAACAGTTCCTCCCCCAGGATTGTCAGGAACGATATTTTTGTATAATTTTTTATTAAAAATCAACACTCCTGCACTTCCAGGGCCGCCTAAAAATTTATGTGGAGAAAAATAAATAGCATCTAAATAAGCCTCATCATCAGGGTGCATATTGATGTTTACATAGGGCGCACAACAGGCAAAATCAACAAAACACAATCCTTTATTTTGATGAATGAGCTTTGCAATTTCATGATAAGGAGTTTTAATCCCAGTAACATTTGAACAAGAAGTTATGGCAACGTACTTCAATTTTCTATCTTGATGGTTTCGAATTGCAATCTCAAAATTCTTTACAGAAACCAGTCCATTCTCATCAGCAGGAACTACTTCAACATCGGCAATTGTCTCTAACCAAGAAGTTTGATTTGAGTGATGTTCCATATGTGAAATAAAAATTACAGGTTTTAAATCATGAGGAATTGTGGTAAAATTTTTTAAACTTTCGGTAATTTTTAATCCTAAAATACGTTGAAATTTATTCACAACCCCCGTCATTCCTGAACCAGCAGTGATTAAAACATCATTGTTATTAGCATTTACATGGTGTTTGATAATTTTTCTAGCTTCGTGATAAGCTAGTGTCATTGCTGCGCCAGTTGTAGTAGTTTCAGTGTGTGTATTCGCTACAAAAGGACCTAATTCATTTGAGATTTTTTCTTCAATGGGTCTATAAAGTCGACCGCTTGCAGTCCAATCTGCATAGATTACTTTTTGCAATCCATAAGGAGATTTGAAAGTTTGATTGATGCCAATTATATGCTTTCTGAATTGAGAGAAAAACTGTTCTAAACTCATTCCTAACCTTTCGAAATGTTAAATTTTACGCCAAAAACAATTGTTTTTTCAAAAAAAGTAAAGTTTTGAGAAGCCTTATCATCAGGATTAAAAGTAGTTCTAATATCTGGCATATTGATATAGCCATATTTTAAATCTGATTGTATGAAAAAATATTTAAAAAAAGTTAAGTTCAATCCAACTCCTGCTGAAACTCCCCAACCAGAAACATGAAACTCATCCCAGCGCTCTTGGTTAAATAATTTTGAATTCGTTTTTGGGAATAGAATTCCTCCACCAAAACCTTCAGTGATGCTTAATTGAAAATCTTTATCGTTCATTCCTATAAAATGCCCAATATCATCAACTCTTTTAAATTCAGCATTTATATAATTTAAACCGTCAGTATGTTCAAATTGAAAGAAATCGTGACTTAATAAAATGGTATCATTATTGTAAATTCTATCAAAAGGAGTTCCAGCATTTATTTCACCATTTATTTTGACGGTTTGATATGATTTTACAACATATTTCATGTGATCAACACCAATTGAAACTGTATAATGATCGTTTAAAAAATACCCAATTCTAAAATTAGTTTGTGGAATCGTAATTTTAACTGGATTAAAATATGCAAAAGTAAAAGCCGTGGGTCTGTCATAAGCCACCACATTTTTCAAGGTAAAATCGTAATTATTTCCAGTCAAATGAATGTCTGAATTTGAATAATTTGCTCTATTCCAACCCCAATAAATAAAAAGTTTTCCTTTATCTGAGATTTTTTTAGTTGTGTTCTCTTGAGAGATTAACGAAAAATTTAATGTAAAAAATAATAAAAAAGTGATTTTTGTTTTCAAAATTTCTAGGTTATAATTTGTTTGATTTCATTGATAAATCTCATTGCCAAAGCATCAGCAGCTTCTTGAGTTGTTGCTTCTGTGTAAATTCTGATAATGGGCTCAGTATTTGATTTTCTTAGATGAATCCATTCGTTGTAAAAGTCGATTTTTACACCATCAATCGTATTTACATCTTCATTTTGATAAGTGTAAGCCATGGTTTCCAATAATATATCAACATCAATGTCTGGGGTTAATTGAATTTTGTTTTTGCTCATAAAATAACTTGGATACGAATCTCTCAATTGCTTACAAGATATTTTTTTGTGCGCCAAATGTGATAAAAATAAGGCAACTCCTACCAGAGAATCACGTCCATAATGTGAAGCAGGATAAATAATTCCGCCATTTCCTTCTCCACCAATCACAGTATTTGTTTCCTTCATTTTTTCAACGACGTTCACTTCGCCAACTGCACTTGCAGTGTAGGTTCCTCCATGTTGATTTGTAACATCTCTCAAAGCTCTTGAAGAAGATAAATTGGATACTGTATTTCCACCTCCTAAACGTCCTAAGACGTAATCTGCACAGGCAACCAAAGTATATTCTTCGCCAAACATTGAACCATCCTCAGAAATCAAAGCAAGTCTATCAACATCAGGATCTACTACAATTCCGAAGTCTGCTTTTTCTTTCACAACTAATGCAGAAATGTCACCTAAATGTTCTTTTAAAGGTTCAGGATTGTGAGAAAATTGACCATTTGGGGTACAATATAACTCTACACATTCTACATTTAATTCCTTTAATAAAGCAGGAATAAAAATCCCACCTGTAGAATTTACTGCATCAACAACTACTTTAAAATTTGATTTTCTGATGGCATCAACATCAACCAATTCTAAGTTTAAAACTTCATTTATATGTTTTTCTAAATAAGAATTGTCGTTTGTATAAATTCCTAAGTCATCCACTTCTGCAAATTCGAAAGATTCATTTTCAGCTAGTTCTAAAATTTTTTCGCCATCAGCTCCATTCAAAAACTCCCCTTTTGCGTTTAATAATTTTAAAGCATTCCATTGTTTTGGATTGTGAGAAGCCGTCAAAATAATTCCTCCATCCGCTTTTTCAAGAGGAACTGCAACCTCAACAGTTGGAGTTGTTGACAACCCCAAATCAACCACATTGATTCCCAAACCAACTAAGGTATTTGCTACCAAACTGCTAATCATGTTTCCAGAAATTCGAGCATCTCTTCCGATAACAACTGTCAATTTAGTTTTGGATAAATTTCTTTTTTTTAAAAAAGTGCCATAAGCAGCAGCGAATTTTACAGCATCAATTGGGGTTAGATTATCTGAAGTTTTTCCGCCAATTGTACCTCTAATTCCGGATATTGATTTGATTAATGTCATTATAAATATTTAAAGAACAAAGATACTTTTTTTCACCAAAAAGTATCTCAAAAGCTTGACAAGTTAAGCCATGAAAATTGAAAAAAATTTTTAGTATCTTTCAACAATAAAAAATTATGATACAGATTTACAGAAAACTTCGTCAACAACTTTTGACCGAAAACAAATTTCAAAAATATTTGATGTACGCATTTGGTGAAATTTTTTTGGTTGTAATTGGCATTTTATTAGCACTACAATTTAATAATTGGAGTATTGAAAACGCAAACAAAGTAAAGGAAGAATGGTATTTAATCAATATGGTGGAAGATATTGAATACCAAAGAGATATTTTAAAAGAAATGAAAGAACATTATGAAAATTGTGTAAAAACTTCAGAATCAATACTAAAAAGCTATAAAAAAGAAAAGAATTTTCGAAATATTGATAGCTTGAATGAAAAATTAAACTTACTCATGGAGGTTGATAATTTTCCAAATATCAATAATACCTACCAAGAATTGATTTCATCTGGACAACAAGCCTTGATTAAAAATAAAGAATTGAGTGTCAGTATAATTGATTATTATTTGTTTTCAGAAGATAATTATATTGATATCAAAAATAACAATGACAATGTTTATTATCGAGAATTACATCCAATGTTTTATGATTTGGCTCAAATTGTGATTCTTGAAGATGAATTGTATGATGACAAAGAGCATCTTTTTGAAACTGATGATGAAATTGAAACTATTTTAGAGAAAAAATTAGAAAATGAAGAAACAAAAATCAAGTTTTTAAATGCATTAAAATCATTAATTCTCATCAATCAATTACAATTAGAAATGATAGATGAAACCATTAAGAAGGGCAGAATTTTAGTTCAAAAAATTGATGAGGAACTTGGATTAACTCCTGAAATGGATAATCAAACTGAATAAAATAACTTATAATTTTACAGGAGTTCCATATAAATCATAATCTCCTGCATCGTAAATTTCAATATCAATAAATTCGCCAATTTTAATGTAATGTTTTGTGGCATCAACCAAAACATCGTTATCAACATCAGGTGAATCAAATTCTGTTCTTCCATAAAAATATTCGCCATCTTTTCTGTCAAATAAGCATCTAAAAGTCATTCCTATTTTTTCCTGATTTAGTTCCCAAGAAATTTGAGATTGCAATTCCATGATTTCATTTACTCTCCTAAATTTTACATCTGCAGGAACATCATCTTCTAAAATATACGCACCTGTATTTTCCTCATGAGAATATTCAAAAACGCCCAATCGCTCAAAACGCATCTCTTCAACCCAATCTTTCAGTTCCTCAAATTGTGCTTCAGTTTCACCAGGATAACCCACAATCAAAGTAGTTCTTATTGCCATTTCAGGAATTGCTTCTCTGAATTTTTTGATTAAATCAGTGGTTTTTTCATGAGTTGTTCCTCTTTTCATCGATTTTAAAATCTCAGAATTGATGTGCTGCAAAGGAATATCCAAATAATTACACACTTTTGACTCGCGTTTCATGACTTCAATCACATCTATTGGAAATCCTGATGGAAATGCATAATGCAAACGAATCCATTCAATTCCGTCAACTTTTACAAGTGCTTCTAACAAATCTGCTAACGCTCTTTTTTTGTAGATATCTAACCCATAATAGGTTAAATCTTGTGCAATCAACATGATTTCTTTGATTCCTTTTGAAGCCAATTTTGTAGCTTCTGTAATAATATCTTCAATGGGTGTTGATTTGTGTTTTCCACGCATCAGAGGAATTGCGCAAAAAGAACAAGGTCTATCACAACCTTCTGCAATTTTTAAATAGGCATAATGTTTTGGTGTTGTTGTTAAACGCTCTCCAATCAATTCGTGTTTATAATCAGCTTCTAAAACTTTTAATAGATTTGGCAAATCATGTGTTCCAAAATATTGATCTACATTCGGAATTTCTTTTTCCAAATCTGGCTTATAACGTTCACTCAAACAACCTGTTACAAAAACTTTATCAATTTCACCAGCTTCTTTTCTCTGTGCGTAATGCAAAATAGTATCAATACTTTCTTCTTTGGCTTTTCCTATAAATCCACAAGTATTGATGACTACGATATTTCCATCATCATTGATATCTTCGTGAACAACATTCTTTCCATTGGCTTTTAATTGTCCCATTAACACTTCAGAATCGTAAATGTTTTTTGAGCAACCTAAAGTCACCACATTGATTTTATTTTTTTTGATGGTTTTTGTACGCATTTTTTATTGGCTTTATGCTTTAAGCTAAAAGCTTTAAGCAAATAATATAGTCTGATTTTTAAAAATGCAAAATTACATCATTTTAAAGAAACAAAATGATGCTATTGATAGTTTTTAGGCATTTTTCTAGCTTTGGTTAGTTGTTCAAAAGCAAATCCAATTTTCAATAAATTACTCTCTGAAAATGGAACTCCAACAAAAGTCAAACTAATTGGTTCACCAGATTTTTTATATCCCATTGGAACAGTTAAAGTTGGATGTTTTGAAACCGCTGCAATACCAGAATGATAATTATTAATTGATAAAATAGCGTCTAAATTCTGTTCTTTTAATGCTTTTAAATAGTTTTCTCCATCTAATTTTAAATTCGATTTCACAACCTCTAATTGTGCTAAAGTGGTAGTATCTTTTACAATTCCTTCAAATAATTGTTGTCCATAAGGTGCTCTCAAAAGACTATCTTTTTTATTAAAAAGAATTACATCATTCACATTTTTTATTGAAACTGCCTCTATTTTATTATCTGTTAAATATTTTGGCAAATCGTGTTTCATGTCAATATTTAACAGCGTAATAAATCCATTAAAAAAAGGTTGTTGAGGGTTAATTTCAACCAATTCTGCTCCTGCTTTTTTTAGTTTTTCAATAGTTGCCGTATAAATTGAATCCGTTAAAAGAGACGTTAAAACGCCTAATCTTTTTCCTTTTAAACTTCCTTTAGAGATGATTTCAGAATTAAAATCATCCTTTTTAACATCATAAGAAGCTGCATCTTTAGCGTCTTTTCCAAACAATGCTTGTGCTAAAATAGCGTTGTCAATTACATTTTTAGTCATTGGCCCAGGAGTATCTAATGTACTTGAAATTGGTACAATTCCAATTCTGCTGAACATTCCAATGGTTGGTTTTAAACCAACAACCGAATTCAAACTTGATGGTGAAGTGATAGATCCTGAGGTTTCTGTACCAATTGCAGCAACTGCAAAATTAGCAGCGACAGTAACTCCACTTCCAGCTGAACTTCCACCAGTTTCAAATTCGGCTCTTCCATAAGGATTTAAGGTTTGCCCTCCAATAGCAGAATATCCTAAAGGACAACCTGAACAGAAAAAATAAGCCCATTCACTTAAATTGACTTTTCCTAAAATCAATGCGCCATTTTCTTTTAACTTTTCAACAATAAAAGCATCATTTTTTGTTTGATTATCTTTCAAAGCAACTGCACCAGCTGTGGTTGGCATATTGTTGGTGTTGATATTATCTTTCAACAAAATTGGCATTCCATACACTGAAAAATCAGCTATATTTTTAGCATTTTTATCTTTTTCTTTGGCTTGTTTTACAACATCAGGATTCAATGCAATGATGCTATTTAATGATAATGTTGAATCGCTTTCAAATTTTCGGATTCTGTATAAATAAAACAAGGTCAATTTTTCATACGTCAAATTTCCATCTTTGATAGTTTTTTGTAACGTTGGAATGTCTTGTTCTAAAATTAATGGTTTTAAAGCTTGATAATCTTCTTCAGAAAATTTGGCTAAATCATCATTAAACGGCTTGAAAACTTCATTCATATCTATGAATTTAGATTGAAATAATTTGAATTTCATTCTTCCATTTTGATGATTTTGTTGTTTTTCAAGGGCAGTTTTTTCATTGTATTTTTTAAAAAAAACAGGGTTTTCTTTTTGTTGACAAGCTAAAAAAACAAAGAATGAACTGATTAAAATGGCTATTTTTTTCATAAAAAATTGAGTTAATTTTTGAATTTTTACTTAAAAAAAGAATCAACAAATTCCATTTTATTGAACACTTGCAAATCATCAATCCCTTCTCCTACTCCAATATATTTTACGGGAATTTGAAATTGGTCAGAAATTCCAATCACCACACCACCTTTTGCAGTTCCATCTAATTTTGTAACTGCCAAACAACTAACTTCAGTTGCTTTTGTGAATTGTTTTGCTTGTTCAAAGGCATTTTGACCTGTAGAACCATCCAAAACTAATAGCACATCATGAGGAGCATCTGCAACTACTTTTTGCATTACGCGTTTTATTTTGGTCAATTCATTCATTAAATTTACTTTGTTATGCAATCTTCCAGCAGTATCAATAATGACCACATCTGCATTTTGAGAAACTGCTGATTTTAAGGTATCAAACGCAACAGAAGCTGGATCTGAACCCATTTCTTGACGAACAATTGGCACTCCAGTTCTGTCTGCCCAAATTTGCAATTGGTCAATGGCTGCCGCTCTAAACGTATCTGCAGCTCCTAAAACAACTTTAAAACCTCGCTTTTTAAATTGAGAAGCTAATTTTCCGATAGTGGTTGTTTTTCCAACACCATTCACGCCAACAACCATAATTACGTAAGGTTTTTTGTTTTCTGGAATGGTAAAATCAGTTTCATTACCCGTATTTGTTTCAGAAAGCAAACTAGCAATTTCTTCTCTTAAAATTGTATTTAACTCGACAGTTCCAACATATTTATCTTTGGCAACACGTTCTTCAATACGTTCAATAATTTTTAGTGTGGTGTTCACGCCAACATCAGAAGCAACTAAAATTTCTTCTAAATTGTCTAAAACATCTTCATCAACTTTTGATTTTCCAGCAACAGCTTTTGATAATTTACCAAAGAAACTTTCTTTCGTTTTCTCTAAACCTTTGTCTAAAGTCTCTTTCTTTTCTTTCGAAAATATATTTTTAAAAAAACTCATTCTAATTAAATTCTAAAAGCATATTAAAAAAATACGCAATGTGTTTGATGTTATAGTATTAAAAATTTTAATCCATTGTTTTGTATCAATTAAAATTGATACATTTTTAGATGGTTTCCAAAATTACGCAAATATAATCCATAAAAAAAGCTACTTTATGAGAAAGTAGCTTTTAAAATTTTGTGAAATAAATTCTTATTTTTTTGATAAAAACTTATCAACGTCTGTAGGATCCATAACTGATTCAACAAAAACATAAGCTCCAGATTTTGGAGATTTTACCATTTTGATAGCTTTGCTTAATCTTTTGGAAGCTGTTTGTAACGATGCAACTGTTTTCTTTGCCATTTTGTGTTGTTATTAATCTATGTGCTCTGTGCTGAGTTCTAGATGATTGATTTACTTAATTTCTTTGTGAACAGTCACTTTTTTCAAAATAGGATTGAATTTTTTAATTTCCATTCTATCTGGAGTGTTCTTTTTATTTTTAGTTGTAATGTATCTAGAAGTACCTGGTTGACCAGAAGCTTTGTGCTCTGTACATTCTAAAATAACTTGAACTCTGTTTCCCTTTTTTGCCATCTCTATTCGAGTTTAAAAAGTTTATTAGTTTAAAGATTTTGAAGTTTAAAGGATTTGCAACTATAAACTGAAACTGTAAACTAAGACTAATATTTATTTTGTTAAAAATCCGTTTGCTCTTGCTTCCTTGATAACTGCAGAAATTCCTTTCTTGTTAATATTTTTCAATGCAGAAGCAGATATTTTTAAAGTAATCCATTTATCTTCTTCTGGAATGTAAAAACGCTTGGTCATCAAATTAGCATCAAACTTTCTTTTTGTTCTATTCATAGCGTGGGAAACATTGTTCCCAACCATTGCTTTTTTACCTGTTAATTCACAAACTCTAGACATCTTCTTGACAGTTTTTAAGTATTATCTTTAAACGAGGTGCAAATTTACATATAAATCTAATTCTGAACAAAATAATTTTACAAAATTTTAAAATAATTCTTTCCTTAAAATTTCTAGAGATTTACTCACTGTTCTATTGATGACTTTTTCTCTTGGTTCTCCAAAATTAAATTCCTCAACAATCGCTTTTTCATCCGAAACAATTGCAATAAAAACCAACCCAACACTTTTGTCATTATGATCTGTAGTTGGCCCTGCATTTCCTGTAACAGCGATTGCATAGTTTGTTTTGAATTTTTCTTTAGCATTTATTGCCATTTCTAAAGCAACTTCTTTGCTAACCACTGTATTTTTTTGAATAGTTTCTGGCAAAACACCTAATAAATTTATTTTGGTTTCGGCTGAATAGGTCACAAAACTTCCTTTAAAATAGGCGGACGCACCAGCTTCAGAAACAAAAGTTGCTGCAATTTTTCCTCCAGTCAAACTTTCAGCTGTACAGAGTGTTTTGCCACTTTTCGTCAATAAATCTCCAATAGTTTTTTCTAAAGAATGATCATCATCCATACCAGTAATAATGTCCGGAATTAGTTGATAAATTTCATCGATTTTCTCATTTAACTCGTTTTCAAGTTGGGCTTTATTTTCGCCTTTTGCAGACAATCGTAAACGAACTCTTCCAAAAGATGGTAAATATGCCAATTTGATATGCACTGGCAAATTGTTTTCAAAATCTTCAATGATTTCAGCAATGGTGCTTTCTCCTTGACCATACGTCATGATGGTTTTATGCAAAATAAATGACAATTTGAATTGCTTTTGAATTCTTGGCAATACTTCATTGGTCATTAATCCTTTCATTTCATAAGGCACTCCAGGCAAAGAAATAAAAACGGTATTGTTTTCAAAAAACCACATTCCTGGAGCTGTTCCAAAATTGTTTTTCAGTAACGTTGCTTTTGATGGCAATTGCGCTTGATACCGTTGAATTTCTTTAAAGGGATGATTGATTTTTGCAAACAATTTTTGGATATGTTCAATAACCTCTGGATATTCAATAAACTCAGTGTCGTTAAAAAATTGAGCGATTGTTTTCTTAGTAATATCGTCTTTTGTGGGCCCTAAACCTCCTGTAATTATCACGATATCAACTCTTTCTTGTGCTTCTTTTAGTGCATTTAAAATGTGTTGTTGATCATCTTGAATTGAGGTAATTTGATATACTGAAACTCCAATTTTATTGAGTTCTTGACTTATAAATTGTGAATTGGTATCTACTATTTGACCTATGAGAATTTCATCACCAATGGTTATAATTTCTGCTTTCAATGTTAAAATGTTTGAGGGTTTAAAGGTTTCTATTGTTTAAGAGTTTTATTGTATCACTTTATAATTGTTACATTAAATAATCGTTACATCGTTACATTAACATCACTTTACTCTTATTTGAAAAGCTTCTCTTCCTTCCAAAACTCCTTTTAAAACATCATTTTCAGAAACTTTTCCAACACCTTCTGGAGTTCCTGTAAAGATAATATCTCCTTTTTTTAAAGTGAAATATTGAGAAACATACGCAATCAATTCGTCAATTTTCCAAAGCATTGCATTGGATTTTCCGTCTTGAACCAATGTATTATTTTTGTATAATTGAAAAGAAATATTTCTCAAATCAAATTGTTCTTTTGGATAAAATTCGCCAATAACGGCACTTCCATCAAAAGCTTTTGCTTTTTCCCAAGGCAAGCCTTTTTCTTTGCATTCGTCTTGAACATCTCTTGCCGTAAAATCAATTCCCAATCCTATTTCGTCATAATATTTATGCGCAAATTTGGCATCAATAAACTTTCCAACTTTATTAATTTTTACCAAAACCTCTACCTCATAATGTACATTATTTGAAAATGGCGGAATAAAAAATGGATTTTTATTTGGTAAAATAGCAGAATCTGGCTTTAAAAAAACCACAGGATGTGCAGGTTTTTCGTTCGCTAATTCCTCAATATGTTTTGCGTAATTGCGCCCAATACAAATTATTTTCATAAAAAAAGCCCATCCTAATCTTCCTAGAGGGAAGGAACCACAAACTGGGAAATTCGTAATTCTTAATTCGTAATTCTAAAATAATTTATTCTCCTGTTTCTGGAAAAATAATGGCTCTTTTTCCTGAAACGATAATTTGATTATTTAAATGACTATTTACAGCTCTTGCCAATACTAATTTTTCGATATCCGCTCCAATTCTCTTTAATGTTATTGGCGTACTTTCGTGCGTTACTGGTTTTACATCTTGTTCAATAATAGGTCCTTCGTCCAAATCTTCGGTGGCATAATGTGCTGTTGCTCCTATCAATTTCACACCTCTTTCATAGGCTCTTTTGTATGGATTTGCGCCCTGAAAAGCAGGTAAAAATGAGTGATGAATATTGATGATTTTTTCAGGATAAGAATTGATAAAATTCGAAGAGAGAATTTGCATATATCTTGCTAAAATGATTAAATCAATTTGATGTCCATCAAGCAATTCCTTCAACTGTTTTTCTTGTTTGGATTTATCATTTACAATAACAGGCACATAATAAAAAGGCACTTGAAACATGGCAGCAATTGGCTTTAATTTTTCGTGATTACTGATAATCATTTTTACGGTACAATTCAAATTTCCTTCTTTGAATCGCTCTAACAAATCGTATAAATTATGACTTGTGTGCGAAACCAAAATTGCCACTTGTTGTTTTTTATCCCCATAATGCACAGACCATTTGAAATGCAAAGGAGTTGCCAATTCTAAAAAACTGTGTTCAAGATCTTTTTTTGAAATTTCTGTTCCATCTGCATTCAAGCGAATTCTCATAAAATATGTATTTTCAATCGAATTTACGTATTGCTGACAACTCAAAATATTAAAACCTTTTTCAAAAAAGAAATTGGTAATTTTTGCCACCAATCCTTTTTGATCAGGACACTGTATTAAAAAGGTTACGATTTGTGATTTCATCTATATAAATTAAGAATTGAGAATTGATAATTAAGAATTGATAATTAGAACCTTTTCAAATTCTTAATTCTTAATTTAAAATTGTTAATTGATTTATGGAATCCATTTTTTAGGAAAATTTGGTTTTCTCTTTTCTAAAAATGCGTCTCTTCCTTCTTTGGCTTCGTCTGTCATATAAGCTAAACGTGTTGCTTCGCCTGCAAAAACTTGCTGACCAACCATACCATCATCTGTCAAATTCATCGCAAATTTCAGCATTTTTATAGAAGTTGGACTTTTCGCTAGAATTTCTTGCGCCCATTCATAAGCGGTATTTTCTAACTCATCATGCGGAATTACTGCATTGACCATTCCCATTTCAAAAGCTTCTTGCGCAGAATAATTTCTTCCTAAAAAGAAAATTTCACGCGCTCTTTTTTGACCTACCATTTTTGCCAAATATGCTGAACCATAACCGCCATCAAATGAAGTTACATCGGCATCTGTTTGTTTAAAAATTGCATGTTCTTTGGATGCTAACGTTAAATCGCAAACCACATGCAAACTGTGACCACCGCCAACAGCCCAACCTGGAACTACCGCTATCACTGCTTTTGGCATGAAACGAATCAATCTTTGAACTTCTAAAATATTCAATCTGTGATAGCCATCTTCGCCAACATAACCTTGATGACCTCGTGCTTTTTGATCTCCACCAGAACAAAAAGAATACACACCATCCTTAGAACTGGGTCCTTCAGCAGATAATAAAACCACTCCAATTGAGGTATCTTCACCCGCATCATAAAAAGCTTCGTACAATTCTTTAGTGGTTTTTGGACGAAAAGCGTTTCTTACATCTGGTCTATTGAACGCAATTCTGGCAACGCCATTGCATTTTTTATACGTGATGTCTTCAAATTCTTTGACAGTTTTCCACTCAGGATGTATCATAATTTTGTATTTTGTGCGTTATTAATCTAACAAAAAACATTGTTTGCAAAAATAAACAATCTTGCTCATGTATCAGAAATCACTTTCACTAATATTTTTATTTATCGGTTTTATTGCATTTTCTCAACAAATTATCCAGAAAAAATTAGAATCCACATTTTTAGAAACCACCAGAAATCTCAGAATTTACATTCCAGAAGGTTATGAAAAAGATAGTATCAAAAATTTTCCTTTAGCTATTGTTTTAGATGAGGAATCAATGTTTGATATTTATGTTGGAAATTCGGTTTTATTTTCTAAAAACGACAAAGCTCCAAGACAAATTATTGTTGGAATTTCTATGGAAAAAACCAAAAATACGGATATTTCATTTGATCGAAATTCCGGAAAATTAACCTCAACTGCGATAAATTTTTATCAATTTATAAGAGATGAAGTTTTATTTTTTATGGAGAGTACTTATAGGACGTCACCTTTTATTACATTAGTTGGTCATGGATATTCTGCTAATTTAATTACTCATTTTTTAGGCGAATCAAATCCAATTTTTAATGCGTTTATTTGTATCAATACGAATTTTTCTGATTATATTGGGACTCAATTGCAATCCTATGATTGGACAAAAATCGCAAGAGAAGACACCGTTTTTTATTATTATCTGAATACTTCTAATTCACTTTCAAGTGCCAAACAAGCACAAATTGAACAAGTTCAAAAAGGATTATCATCTCTAGAAATTAAGAATTTTAAAGTGGTTGCTGACGCAATTACAACTTCGAACGCAATTGCTGCAATTAGCGAGGCAATTCCAAGAGCTTTGAATAACATTTTCGAGATTTATGCTGCCATTTCTGAGGAAGAATTCAATAAAAATATCAAAGAATTACCTCCCTTGGATGCCATTGCGTACCTGGAAAACAAATATTTAGAAATCGAATTTTTGTTTGGAAGCAGTTTAGGAATCAGAGAACGAGACATTTTTGCCATCGAAAAAATCATTATCGAAAAAGAAAATGGAGATCGTTTGTTGGATTTTGGGAAAATGATTTTAAAACTCTATCCAAGTTCGCATTTGGGAGATTATTATATTGGTAAATATTACGAAACTGGAAAAAACATAAAAAGAGCCATTACTCATTATAAAATTGGTTATGGAAAAATGGATCCTGCAGACCCAAATGCAGATGCTTTTTATGAGAATATTTTGAGACTTGGAGGAAATTAAAAATGTTTAAAATTTAAGACTCAATATTCAAAGTTGGCAAATGAAATAATATAAAAAATATTTCTTTTCTTTTACAATTTCGCTCCCTTTCCTTTGGAAAGGGTTGGGGATAGGATTAAATCAACTCAATTCGGTCGTCTTTTAAGACAATTAGTTTTTGTTTATACAAGTTTCCAATAGCTTTTTTAAATGCTTTTTTGCTCATATTTAGATGAAATTTAATGGATTCAGACGAACTTTTATCAGTCAATAATAAAAAACCTTCTTTACTCTCTTTCAATTTCAAATAGATTATTTCAACATCTTCGTCAATTACGTTTCTAAATCCTTGAGGTCTTAAAGAAACATCGATTTTGCCATCTTCACGGATATTTTTTATGTAACCTTTTACTTCCATTCCTTCTTCAACGATTCTGTAAACTTCGTTTCTGAACAACAATCCTTCTAATTCATTGTTAATTAAAACAGTGTATCCTAAGGGAGTTTCTGCCTCAACCAGTAATTCTACTTGATCTCCAATTTGTAAATCCATTATTGTATAAATTTGAAATATTGATTTAAAATGTCACTGTTTTCATTGCTTGGAGTGAAAATTTCCAAAATTTTTGGTTTTTCAGACGAATCATAATACAAACCCAAGGATTCTTGCAAACTTTCTGTAGAAAAAGCTTTTAAATATTCGAATTCAAACATTTTTGCCAAATGTTCGGCTGTTAGGCAATGAGGTGTTTCAAAATAATCCAACACATTCGTGCTTTTTGGACCAGGAATGATTTTAAAAATGCCTCCTCCAGAATTATTAATCAAAATAATTCTAAAATTTTTAGGAATATTTTTATTCCACAAAGCATTGCTATCATAGAAAAAACTCAAATCACCTGTAATAAAAATGGTTTGTTTTTCAGATACAAAAGCAGCTCCAATTGCAGTGCTTGTACTTCCATCAATACCACTTGTGCCTCTATTGCAAAACACATTTAAGGTTGATGAAATCGTAAACAATTGTGCATATCTGATGATGGCGCTATTGCTGATTTGCAATTGCGAATTTTCAGGAATACTTGCCAAAACTTGCTCAAAAACTTTAAAATCAGAATGTCCTAAATTGGCTAAAAATTTAGCATGTTTTATTCTTTTATCATCTCTAATTTTTAACCATTTTGGCTGATAATCAGAATTTTTATGTACAACAAGCGAATTAAAATGTTCAAAAAAATCAGTTGTATTTATTTGAATAAATTCTGATAAACAGAAAAAAGTATTGGTCGCTTTTTTCTCATCAATATTCCAATGATGATGTGGCTGATATTTTCGTAAAAATGATTTTATTTTTTTGGAAACAATCATTCCTCCAAATGTAATCAAGATTTCAGGTCTTAATGACTCAAATTCTTCATCATTCAAAGAAAAAATTAACTGATCAACGGAATTTATTGCTTTTTCATGATGCAAATTTGACGTAGTTTCTGTCAAAATCAGCACGCTTTCATCTTCTGCATACAAATCCATCAAATGATGTAATTTTTCATCAGGATAATTGACACCAACCAAAATCATTTTCTTCTGAGCTTGATTCCAAATTTTAGCAAATTGTTGATAATCAATATGATTATTATCCAATGAACTCATGGAAATATGAGGAAAATGATACTTTTGCAATTCATCTGTAGTTTCATACAAAGGTTCATCAAAAGGAATGTTTACATGAACGGGGCCTTTTTGAGAAATGGCGATTTGCAAAGCTTCTCCAATTAATTGCGCATTTTTGGTTTTAAAACGATCACTTTCTACCAAATTCGCAGAAAAAAGGATATGATTTTCAAACACATTTTCTTGACGAATTGTTTGACCATCACCAATATCAATCAAATGTTTTGGTCTGTCTGTTGATAAAACAATGAGTGGAATATTGCTATAAAAAGCTTCTGCAATTGCTGGATAATAGTTCAATAATGCTGAACCTGAAGTGCATAAAATAGCCACAGGTTTTTGGGTTTGTTGTGCAATTCCGAGTGCAAAAAAAGCCGCACAACGTTCATCAACAACGCTTAACGTTTTTATTTCTGGATGATTTGCAAAACCAATTGTTAGAGGCGCATTTCTTGACCCTGGAGAAATTACAACTGTCTTAATACCAAATTGACAACAAGCAGAAATGATTAATTGAGCAAGTTCTTTTTTAGGATACAAATTTTAAATCTTTTATAGATTTAAAAGTTTTGAATGTTCAGTTTTTTGTTCTTAGAAAATCACTAAAAACTAAAAACTAAAAACTAAAAACTTTCTTAATTTCCTTTTTGATAATCTTTTAAAAACTGCGCCAAACCGATATCAGTCAAAGGATGTTTTAACAAGCCTTCAATGGCACTTAAAGGACCTGTCATCACATCAGCACCAATTTTTGCACAATCAATTATATGCATTGTGTGACGCACAGAAGCTGCTAAAATTTCAGTTTCAAATCCGTAATTATCATAAATAGTTCTGATTTCGGCAATTAAATTCAAACCATCTGTTGAAATATCATCCAAACGTCCAATAAAAGGAGAAACATACGTTGCACCTGCTTTTGCAGCCAACAAAGCTTGACCAGCAGAAAAAACCAACGTCACATTCGTTTTAATTCCTTTTGATGAGAAGTATTTACACGCTTTGATTCCGTCTTTAATCATCGGTAATTTCACCACAATTTGCGGATGTAAAGCAGCCAAAACTTCACCTTCTTTGACCATTCCATCAAAATCGGTAGCAATTACTTCCGCAGAAACATCGCCATCAACCAATTCGCAAATTGCTTTGTAATGGTTGATAATATTTGCTTCGCCAGTAATTCCTTCTTTTGCCATTAAAGATGGATTTGTGGTCACGCCATCTAAAATTCCTAAGGCTTGTGCTTCTTTAATTTGGGCTAAATTAGCAGTATCTATAAAAAATTTCATTTTTGTAAATTGAATTGTTAGTAAAAAGTTTTGCAAAGTTACGATTTTACGGAGGAATGTAAATTGGAAAAACATATTTTTGTAAAATAATTATGAAACATTCCCATTTTTTTAGGACACTTTTTTTTACCATTTCCTTTGGGATACTTTTTTCATGTGCGAACAAGAATAATCTTGAAGAAATTGACAATTCAATTAAATGTGATGACAGTAGTTTACAAATTACTGAAAACGATTCTATTGCCATTTCAAATTCCACAAATCCAGTAATTTGGAAAGGATTTTACAATTCAAATTTAATAGAAATTTACTTCACAAAAAATGTTGGTGCAGATGGAGAAACCGAAACATTTACGGCAGTTTTTTCAAAAATTGAAAATTGCTTAAAAATAGATCGAGCATATAAGTTTTATGACGGAAAACAGGTCGATATTTCAGCAATTACCGAAGTGAAAATTATTGATTTTTCAATAAATAATTGGGAAATTGATTTTCTTTTTTCTGGAATCATAGTCTATTTAGATCCTCATGACAAATTAGTTTATACACGAAAATTTTGGGTGAAATTGATACCCGAAAATTCCAAAAATACACCCTCTAAAAATCTATTTTTTACAGAATGTTTAGGCAATAAAATGCCTATAAATATTGATGTAAATAAAGATACTATCACAGATTTTAAATTAACTTATGAGGAGACTAAAGACATAGGAAACAAACCTAATTTCTCATTTTTCACGATTAAATTGGTTTCAACAAATGTTATAAACAACCAAATTTTATCACCCATAAGAGGTAATAGTCCTTATTTTGTAGTTTTTGAACCTCCTTTTAGTTCCGCAAACACCAAACAATATTTTGATGGTGTAAAAAATGAATTGGATATTTTTTATGAATTTAAACCTCCTTACGAAAAATACAATCATTACTTAAGTAATAACTTGACTTACAGAGAAATACTTTCAAACAATTTAAAAAATTATTTTATAATTAGTTTATTAATTGACGGAAAAACCTATTTTGGTTGGATTCAATTTCAATTAGATACTGCTTCTTGTAAAGTAGAAATTGTAGAAACATTCTTAAATACAACTCCAAATGAAGCTGTCTTTGTAAAATAATTTACAATTTATAATGATTCATCAATAATTTTTGATAAACTTTATCAGGCAAAATTCGCTTTAAAACAATAGAAAATTTCTCCATAAACGTTCCAACTTTATAGTGAATTTTAGGAGTTGGATTGTTGATAATTTTATAAACTTGTTCAGCCATTTCTTGCGGATTCATGCCACTAGAAACATGCGAATTCATCAAATCTAAATTTTCTTGATACGATTTTTTATACCCAGAATTTTCAAAAACGGGTGTATGATATCTTCCTGCTGCAATATTAGTAGCAAAATCTCCTGGAGCTACATTCACAATATTAATTCCAAATTGTTGCACTTCCATATTTGTGGCTTCAGAAATCAATTCTAATGCGCCTTTTGTGGCAGAATAAACGCCTCTAAAAGGCAAACCCATATAGCCTGCAATAGAAGTAACATTGATAATCAACCCTGATTTTTGGTTTCTCATGGAAGGCAAAACTGCTTTCATCATTTCAATTGCACCAAAAAAATTGGTATCAAAAACACGTTTCATTTCATCAGTTGGGGTATCTTCAATTGGACCAGTAATTCCCATTCCTGCATTGTTGATCAACACATCAATTTTTCCCTCTTTTTTGATGATTTGTTGAATTGCGATGTCAATGGTTTCTTTTTTCAATACATCTAAAGAAATCAATTGAAAAGGCAAACTATTTTCTTTAGTTGGATTTCTGCTAGTTCCATAAACTGTATATCCTTTTTCTGATAAAAATATAGCAATGGATTTTCCAATTCCCGAGGAAGCACCAGTGATTAAAACAACTTTTTGGTTTGATAATTGTTGGTTGATGGTTAGTGGTTGATGGTTCAAAGTGTTGAATTTTGAGATGTGAGTTTTTAGTTATTAAAAACTAGAAGATACAAAAAATGGCAAGCTATCTACATCACACTGCTACAACCTAATACCTTTGCTGCGTTCCCACCCTGGAGGATTCAAAGGGAG
>MNYM01000011.1 GCA_001873065.1 Flavobacteriaceae bacterium CG2_30_31_66 | reverse complement strand
TAACTAATTAAAATCTCGACTGAAAAGCAAAATGAACAGATATTGTTGTATGAATTTTTTTTATAAATCAAACAATCGAATAAAATGAAAATTAAATATTGTTGGAGATGTAAAATGGAAGTTCCAATGTTGAATGAAAAAGAGTTTGCAATTGCTTCTGAATTATACTTTAAAGGATTTAAATTAGCAAAAGCAGACAGAAAACAGAGGTTTAAAGAGTTATTGGAATACTACAATAATTTGACTGGATTCGGAGAAACTGAACCGAATGCAATAATGCATCATTCACTTGAACAAATTGGAGCTGATTGTGAAAATTGTGGAAAACCATACAGAACTCCTAAAGCAAAATTGTGTGTGAATTGCGGATATAAAAAGGAAAGTTAAAGAATAATAACGTGCTACAACATCGTGTATAAAAAATTGCTAATTTTAGCTTTATCAAAAGTTGTTGCTTATTTGCCAACTTCAGAATTTCCGTTGGAAATTCCTCGTTGTCAAAATCGCAACTTTTTATACACAAAGACGTTATGCCACATTAAAAAAGCAGAACGGTCAAAAATGGACTGACCATCCAAAATCGGAAAATGTGAAAGTTGAAACCGAAATAAAAGAAAAAGTAAACCGAGTAACGAAAATCGAGAGAGTAGAAAAAGAAAAAATTTATTAACTTGGAGAAATCAAAATTAAATGAAAAAGATTTTTCCTCTAAAACTAAAAATTGTGAATATTTTAAAAATTTTAAGAAAACCTTACTTATCATTATTTCTTTCTGGCTTAATTCTATTTGTTTCTTGTAGTCCAAATGGAGATATTGAAGAATTTAATCAAAATATTGACTCTGCTTTGCTTAAACAAATGCAAAATGATTTCAAATTTGCATTTGACTCTTCGAAAGCCAATAGAGTTTTACAAAAAACAGATGTTGACGTAAATATTGATAATATAATTGCCAATAATATTTCAATTATTAACAATGAAGGACTTGATCAAATGTTATTACAAAATGGAATTAGCGCAAATATGCTTGATGCATTTGAATTCTATCAAAATAATAGCGATAAAGAAAATGTTTACGACTTAATTATTGAAAACTATAATTTAACAAAAGTTGAAGATGCAAGGTTTTTAATAACAGTAATAACTACCTATGATTTTATTGAAAAAGAAATGTCTTTAGATAAGAATATAAAATTATCAAAAGGTGAAATGAAAAGAATTTCTTGGGGTTGTGCATTAGCAATTGCTGGAACAGTAGGTGTGTCAATTGGTGCCATTTGGGTTACAGGAGGTGCAGCTCTAATCTACTTTATTTCAGTAAAAGGACTTGCAACTGCTGCTTTAATTGAAGCTTGCGGACCAGGTTGGGGTGACATATAAAAAAATAATATTATGAAAAAATATGTATCATATTTCTTATTGGTTCTTTTTGGAGTAATTGAAATACTTTCAATAATTTTATTTGTAAAAAATGAAATTACTGCCAAATTGTTTTTTTTATTGTCATTAGTATGTGCGGGTATGTATGGACTTTACTTTATGTATAGAAAGAATAATAACGTAGCATAACAAGGTATATAAAAAATAGCAGTTAAGTGCAAACTATAAAGCTTGTGCTTTTCTGCTATCTTTGTTTTCAAACTGAAAATAATAGCATTTTTATTCTGCTACTTTTCATATACCAACACGTTAGCAAACATTAGAACCGAATCTATGAAAAGAATTTACTTAACAGTCATACTTTCTATTTTTTTGAGTTGTTCTTCATCTCAAAAAGCAATTAAGGAAACAAAATGCCCTAAAATTTACAAAAATAAGTTTACTGAAATTTTGAATGAAAAATATGTTACTATAAACGGAAAAGACACTACAAAAATTAATGAAATTAGATATGAATGCGTTTATTCTGCTTTCTACACGCACAAAGTGATGTATGATAAATATGGGAAATGGAATAAGGAAATTTTCCCAAGTAATAGAAATCACCCAATACTAATGTGGAATAATATTGACCTCTTGTCAAACGGAAAAAAATATACTGTTCTGACAAACGGACTTGAGGAATGGAAAAATATTTACGCATCGGTTATGATATTAGATGAAGAAGAAAGGGACGTTTTAACGGAACAGACTGAAGAAAAAATTGCTCTTACAAATTTCTTTGGTGAATTAATTAAAAACCACAATCCCGAAAAGAAAGATTTTTATGAAGTCTATTGGAAAATGGTTGACCCAAAACGTTGGGAACAAATTAAAGAATACCGAAAGAATAAATAACGTTTGCTAACAGCGCATAACAAAAATGGCGAGATTTGTGGTTGAATCGAGAGTTTTGTGTACTTTTAGAAACTTAAAGTTTAACCGAAAAACTTGTGCATTCTAAGTCGCCACTTATGTTATGCGCGAGACGTTGTGCGTCACTTTGGAGCAACAGAACGAAAAATGAAAAAATGAAAAAAACAATCTTCCTTATTATAGTAATTTTGACAATTAATTTGTCACTGTTTGGACAAAACAAAAAAACAAAAATATCAACAATTGATATTGATAATTTTTGGGTCGCTTATGATAGCCTCCAAAAAACAAATGATAAAACATTACAAACGAAAATAGTTCAAGAATTATATTTAGACAAAGCATCTATTGGTTTAAAAGATTTTATGATTGCAAGAGAACATTCTGCAAAAAGACATTTAGAAAATATCCTTAAATATCCAAAATTTTGGATTTCTGTTCGACCTAAAACATTAGAAATCAATTCTCATAAAAAAGAAATTGAAAAAATAATGTTGCGTTTTAAAAAGCTATATTCTAATTTCAAACAACCAGATGTCTATTTTACAATTGGTTGCTTAAATTCAGGCGGAACAACAACAAAAGATAAAATATTAATTGGTTCTGAAATTGCTTGTTCAGACAAAACTACAAATGCTTTTGAACTTGGAAATTGGTTACAAGGTGTTTTTAAAGAGCAAACCAATGTAATAAATATGGTTGCTCACGAACTTGGTCATACGCAACAAAAAAATGGAGATAGTGAAGATGATGGTAACTCAAATTTGTTAGGTTATTGCATCGGAGAAGGTTCTTGTGATTTTATATCTGAATTATTATTAAAAAAACCTGTAATTTCTCCATATATGACTTATGGAAAAGCGAATGAAAAAGAACTATGGAAACTTTTTGAAAAAGAAATGTTAGGGCAAGAAACCAAATATTGGCTTTATAACGGAAATGACGCACCAAATGGAAATGCAGATTTAGGATATTTTATAGGGTATGAAATTTGTAAATCATATTACAATAATTCAAAAAACAAAAAACAAGCTTTAAAAGAAATTATTGAACTTGAATACACAAAAGAAAACGTAATCAAATTTTTAGAGAAATCTAAATATTCCGAAAAATGGAAATAAATAAAAAAGCGAACGCACAACATCGGTTTGGCAATATGGCGGCTGAAGTGCTTCTATGAAACATTTGTGCAAGGTTCAACGGCAGTAATTCTATTGAACTTTTGTGCTAAAAATCCGCCACATCGCCAAGCCGAAAACCGTTACAAGCAACCGTATGACGACAGACCACGAACATAATTGCATAGAAGATAAAACAATTTCCGCTGACATTGAAAAATTCGGTTGGACAGTTGTATTGTTAGAAGCCACCGACTATTTACCTTCGTTTGCTTACACGGTTGGACTTTGGAAAAATTACAATCATCCAGAAATTATTTCCTTTGGTTTAACTATAAAGACTTTGCATTTAATACTTAATGACGCAGGAGAAATTGCAAAAGCAGGACAGAAAATTGAAGTTGGGAAAAACTATGATGATTTTTTTGAAAACAGCGATACTCAATTTTTAAAAGTTGATAACCGAAATATTTCTGATTACTTCGGACAAGCAATAAGTTACTATATGACGACAGATTTTCCAGCAATTCAACTAGTTTGGACTGACAGAAATAATAAATTCCCTTGGGACAAAGACTACGAAGAAGAATTTGAATTTAGACAGCCTTTACTTGACCGAAATTCAGACTTCAAGTTTAGAGAAGCAAAAAATCTTGGAGTTTTTACGACCAGACAATGGTTAGAACTCGGAAAGCCAATTCTTCGAGTTGTTCACGACAATGACGGTGATTGGCAATTTTTGACAGGAGACCAAATTTTAGAAGATGCAAGAATTGTAGCATTGGAACAAATGACTATTAAGGACAGAACACTCAATGACGTTTTCAACCTTGACTATGGAGAAGCGGCAAATAGAGAATATATTGGTGGACATTGGATACGAACAAAAACGGAAAACGATGACGAAGAATAAAACGGCAGCTTGTAACAGCACCTACCCAAAAGTGGCGGTTCAGTGGTTAAATCAAGCTTTGTGCTTCTATCAAAGTTTGTGCTTGGTTGACAGTGATGTGCTTCGAAATCGCCACCTTCGGGTAGCTGCAAAACGTTAGCAAACATTTGAAAAACTGAAAATTCCTGAAATAGATTGACAAAAAATTGAAAAAGTTATATTATAAAAATCAATTGTTTTACATAATAGTCGCCACTGTATTTTTTGCTGGTGCATTATTTTTTTATTTACAAAACATAAATTCTGAAAAGAATGCTGTTCTAGAATTTCATAAAATTTTGGAAAAAAGTTGTAGTGTTGCTCCAAAAATTTCATCTTATGTTCGAGTGGAAAAAAAAGGAAAAATATATACTGCAAATTTATCAGAGCAAGATTGTGCCGACCTTAATATTGGAGAAAACGTAAAGTTATTTTATAATAAAAAATATGATTATTTCTTTTACCCTGGCAGAGAAAAAGTCTATTCTATACGTGTAATTTTCTCAGGAATTATATTTTTTTTAGTTTTATTGCCGTGGAAATTTTTTCGGAATCCAATTAAAAGAAAATAAAATTGTACTTAAAATAATAAATCGGAATTGACAATTGAAACAGAAATAGTAGATTCTGAATCTTTGTCAGAATTAAAAAGTGAGTTGTAAAACTAATTGTTAAATGGAATTAAAAAAACATTTGCTAACACCGTGTATAAAAAATTGCTACTTTTAGCTTTACCAAAGTTTGTTGCTTCTTTGCCAACTTCAGAATTTCCGTTGGAAATTCCTCGTTGTCAAAATCGCAACTTTTTATACACAAAGACGTTGCCTGTAATGCGTGAAAAAACTCAATATAACTAAATGAACATTTTCTTAAAACTGAAACATTGGCAAATTTTTCTGATTTGGATTTTTGGAGCAATTCAATTATTTATTTTAATTAATACTGAATTTTGGTTTATTTCTTTCGGAATTTATTGTATACTTTTATTCGGCTGGATTTATTCAATCGGAAAAGTATTAAACTCAGAAAATTCTGAATTGATAAAAAAATTAAATATCTGGTCAATAATTTATCTAATTTCAATAATCCCATTTGGAATTCAATATCATAATATGTTCTCATACTCAAACGTGAGAATCAATAGCTTGTTTTCTGTTTTGGGTGGAATTCTCTCATTTATTTCAATAATTAAAGTTGGAATA
Source organism: Flavobacteriaceae bacterium CG2_30_31_66 (assembly GCA_001873065.1). GTDB lineage: Bacteria > Bacteroidota > Bacteroidia > Flavobacteriales > Flavobacteriaceae > Polaribacter. Next base: position 9,995 of record MNYM01000011.1, on the reverse strand, counting down.
ATTTCGGCTAAATCATTAAAGAGAAATGAAAAGCAAGAAAACTTAACTTTCGGAAATTACGCTATGGAATTTTTTCTTATTTTATATCTAATCGTTGGAATTTGGGTATTACAACCAAAACTGAATAAACTAATAATGAAAAAATAAAGCACTACAGGCAACACCGTGTATAAAAAATTGCTACTTTTAGCTTTACCAAAGGTTGTTGCTTCTTTGCCAACTTCAGAATTTCCGTTGGAAATTCCTCGTTGTCAAAATCGCAACTTTTTATACACAAAGACGTTGTGCGGCAGCATAAGAAAGAACTCCAAAGAAAATCTCATCTGAATTTGAAAATATTTATTACCTTTAAAAAATGAGAAAACTAAGATTATACTTTGACACTTCAGTTTTTGGAGGTATTTATGACGTTGAATTTCAAAAAGAAACGGAAAAACTTTTTGAGATGGTAAAGAATGACGAAATTACTTGTGTTTACTCTGACTTATGCGAATTTGAACTTGAAAACGCACCTGATAAAGTAAAAGAACATTTTTTGAGCCTCAATAAAAACCAAACTGAATATGCCGAAATAACGGAGGAAATCAATCAACTTGCAGAGGAATATATTAAAGAAAAAGTTGTTGGAGAAACCAGTATAGATGATTGCAGACACATTGCTTGTGCGACAATAAACAAAGTTGATTATCTAGTAAGTTGGAATTTTAAACACATCGTAAATGTTTTCCGAATAAGAGGTTACAACGCAATAAACATAAAAAACGGACACATACAATTAGATATTCGCTCACCAAAAGAAATCATAAGAAATGAATAAGAAAGATACAAAAGAGAAAGAATTTGACACGGTTAAATTTTTTCGTGAAGTAAAGGAAAAAATAGCAAGAGAAACCAAAGGAATGACTTTTGCCGAATTTAAAGAATACTTAAATCGGAGAAAACTCAAACTCGCGAGATAGAATGCCGACCGCACAACATCACCTATAAGCAATTGGGGTTTAGGTGCTTAAACGAAAAGTAAATGAATAAACCAAACGTCTGTGCTAATCCGAAAAGTTTGGGTGTAAAAGCCCCAACTGCTTATAGCTGAGGAACGTTAGCAAAAATTAAGAACAATGAAAAAGAGAAATCACAATTTAATACTAGTATTTTTATTAATATCATTGGGAACATATGCACAAACTCCTTTTGGAGTAAATTTAGCTGGTGCAGAATTTGGGTCAAATATGCCAGGAACATTTAATTCCGACTATACCTACCCGACAGCTAATGAATTAGACTATTATCAAAGCAAAAACCTTAATCTGATTCGGTTACCTTTTAGATGGGAAAGAATTCAGCCAATTTTGAATGGTAGTTTAGACTCAAATGAATTAATGAGAATAAAAAACTTCCTACAACTAGCTAATAACAGAAATATGGAAGTAATTATTGATTTGCACAATTATTGTCGTTATAAGATAAATGGGACTTATGAAATAATAGGTTCCAATAATTTAAGTATTGCTAATATAACAGATTTATGGACTAAACTTTCTTTAGAACTAAAAAATGAACCAAACATTTGGGGATATGGCATAATGAATGAACCTCATGATTTACTACCTAATGCATCTTGGTTTGACATTGCACAATCAATAATAAATGGAATTAGAACTAACGACCAGAACACGACAATAGTAGTTGGTGGTGATAGCTGGAGTTCAGCCGCAAGATGGCTAACATACAGTGATAATCTAAAAAATCTTGTTGATTCATCAAATAACATTATTTATGAGGCACACGTATATTTTGACGATGATGCATCAGGCCTATATAATGATAACTATCACAATGAAGGAGCATATCCTAATATTGGAATTGACAGAGTTACTCCTTTTGTTAATTGGTTAAACACAAATAATTTGAAAGGATTTATTGGTGAATATGGTGTGCCTTCCGATGATAGTCTGTGGCTTGTTGTATTGGATAATTTTCTGAATCACCTAAAACAAAATTGTATAAATGGAACATACTGGGCTGGTGGGCCATGGTGGGGAAACTATATTCTTTCTATCGAACCGAATAATAATGTAGATAAACCACAGATGAGTATTTTACAAAATCATATCACTACAAATTCTAATTGCTCTACCTTAAATGTGAGTTCTATTAGAAGTCCTTTAGAATTTTACACCTATCCAAACCCATTTATTGACTTTATCCATATAGATGGAATAAATAATGGTGAAATTTTATATATCTATGATATATCAGGTAGACTCATAACAAAAAGAGTACTAAAAAATTCAAGAGTTGAAAATTTAGGTGAGTTAAAATCAGGAGTATATTTAATAAAATCTGTTAATAAATTTATAGCACGAATTATTAAATAACTTTTGCTAACATCGTATATAAAAAATAGGCGAAACAGTAATAAATTCAAGGCTTTTAGCTCGTTTCTAACTTTGTGCTTAACTGAAAGTTTGACGCTTCGAAATCGCCTACTTTTCATATACTAACCGTTGGGCGTAATATGACAAAACCGAGAGCAAAGAAATAAAACAAACTCACTTAAAAATAAATTATGGGAATTCTTGACAAACTTTTTGGAAAGAAAAAAGTAGAAAATAAAAACGATACAGAAACTGTTGAATTAAAAAAAGGAGACAAATTCGTTTCAGCGGATGACAATATTGGCTATAAAATTTCAAGAGACTTAACTGAACAACAAAAAGAGAGAATTGAAAAATCAACTATTTTGCTACGAACAGGTCAACTTTATATGCATTATTGGACAGATAATTTAATTTGTACTGACAAAAACGACCAAGAATGGCGAAATAAAGTAATGTTTTTTTGGAAAGCAGAAGAACCTTTTCCGAAAAAATCGCTTCCACCAATATTTGAGACTTTTAAAGTCAAACACTTTCTATTTGAAGGTGATACTTCAAATATTTCAGTACAAGTTGGACAGGCAATGCCTTGGTTTGGAATGCCTGGACTTGGAGAAAAACACGTTTGTGAGATAAATGGCGAAAAAGTTACAATACCTGAACTTAACAAACTGGGGAAAGTAAACTATATTGAACAAATAGATTTAACAAATGATAATTTGGAGATTCTAACCGACAAAGAGAATTATTTTTTCTTGATAGACGAAAGATTGACACCATTCAAAAATGGAAATTTTTATTTGAATGAAAAATCGATACCAATAATTTTAGCATATAGTGTTGGTGGAATTCATATTATAAGAAAAACTGAATTAGAATAATAAAATACTACGCCCAACAATGGCTATAAGTAATTGCTTGTTCTCGCTTACCTCTGAAAATCCTCGCGGATTTTCAGTTTGGTGTGTACTTGCAAAGTTAATTGCTAACCCACGCAACTACTCATAGCCGAGACCGTTAGTAGCCATTTGAGCACCGAAACAGAGCAATTTAAAGACCATCCGACTTACGGAATATAAAAGAAAAATAGTAAATTGACTCTCTGAAAGTGAAGAATGAAAGCCGACAGGTCTAAAGTGGATAGTCCACGAACTAAACTATAATGACCATAAACTTATAGAGTTTAGATGTTTAACCATTAAATACAACAAAATGAAAAATGTATTTTTTGCACTAGCCTTTATGCTAGTAGGTACGTTTGCTTTTGCAAACAATGTAAACGAAGTATCATTATCTAATAATGAAAACGCTACAGAAATTGTTAATTCGTTAGAATTAGTTAGTAATTACGACAGTTCAATAATAATAGATGATTTTGAGCTATTTGGAACTTGCTATGTAACTATTGGCTTTTATGATTCTGATGGAAATAAGGTAGCAGAGAGAACTCTTCAATTTAATAATGTAGATTCTGCACAAGAGTGTTCTGATATTGCAGATGCTGTCGGAGAGGCTCTTGAAAACTTGTAAAATGTTGCAGTTTCGAGAAATTTAAATTTCTCGAAACTGTTTTTTTTAATATAAAGTAAAATCCAATGAAGTATATATTCTTTTTCCTTTTTCCATTTATTACTTTTTCACAAGAAAAAGTAATTTTAATTAGCTACAAAGCTGTTTACAATACAGAATTACCTACAACAAAAAATGGTTTTCTATATGTAAGCAATAATCAAAAAAAAACAATTTATTTCACAGAAAAAATTAGTAAAAATAAAGATGATGAAGACCAAGAAGTAGATGTAACTGTTAGACTAAACTCAGGAGAAAATCAGTATAACTATTTTGATTACGAAAAAGACACCCTATTTACTAAAGATGATATTTTTAGAGAAAGTAAAATTATAAAGGAAAAAATACCTCGCTTAAAATGGACGCTTTTGGAAGAAAGTAAAACAATAGAAGACGTAACCCTTAACAAGGCTACGTGCTATTTTAGAGGGAGAAATTATATTGCTTGGTATTCCACAAGTACAGCAATAAAATCAGGACCCTGGAAATTTCAAGGATTACCAGGTTTAATCTACCAAATATATGACGAAACTAAAAGATATAATTGGTTTTTACAATATGTCAAAGTAGCAAATTATGACTTTAATTCTGAAAATTTAAATTTTAAAAACAAAGAAACAATATCAATTAAAGAATATGCAAATTTAAAATTTAACAACAATGACGAATTAGATAGCAAAATATTAACTAAACTGCCTAGAGGAGCTACTATTGTCAATCAAAAAACTTTCAGAACAGGTTTTGAAATAAAATTCGAATGGGAAGAAGACTTAAAAGAAGATTAAATTTTCACTATGCGATAGTTACTGTATTACTTTTTCAAAATCTATTATGCTTTTCGCAAACAACTATTTCAGGTTCAGTTAAGGATGATACTAATAATTTATATTCTGTAAGTATTATTTTGAAAGACAGTTTATCAAAATCTATTATTGCTTACACCTATTCTGATGACAACGGCAACTATGAATTAAAAACTAATAAATTGGGTAAATTCAACTTAGTCTTTACTTCTCTTGGATATGAAAGTAAAACAATTTCTGTTGTTCTAACTGAAGAGCAAAAAGAAATCAAAACTGATGTTGTTTTGAAAGATAAATCAATGGACTTGGATGAAGTGATTATAAAAGCAGACTTGCCAATGACGATAAAAGAAGATACCATTTCTTTTAAAATAAAATTTTATAAAAGAGGTAACGAGCAAACAGTTGAAGATTTGTTAAAGACCATTCCCGGAATTAATATAAACGCTGACGGCACAATAAAAATCGGAAACCAAGAAATTGAAAAATTGATGGTTGACGGCGATGACCTTTTTGAAAGAGGTTACAAGATTTTATCCAAAAATATGCCTGCTTATCCTATTGAAGAAGTTGAATTGCTTAAAAACTATTCTAACAATAGATTACTCAAAGGAGTTGAGGAAAGTGACAAAGTAGCTCTAAACTTGAAATTAGACGAAAAATCTAAACGCATTTGGTTTGGAAATATGGAAACAAGTATTGGAAACGACAGTTTTTATGAACTGAAAGGAAATTTGATGAATTTTGGTAAAAAGAATAAGTACTATTTTTTAACTAATCTCAATAGTATAGGCTATGATGCTACAGGCGATATTGAAAACTTAATTCGTCCATTTCGTATGAACGAGCCAGCAAGTATAGGCGATAATCAAAGCGTAAAATCATTATTAAATTTATCACTAAACAATCTTAATTTCAAACAAAGTAGAACTAACTTTAATAATGCAGAGTTGGTATCGCTAAATGCTATTCTTAATCCAACCGAAAAGTTAAAAATAAAGACATTAGGCTTTTTCAATTGGGATGAAACGGATTTTTTTAGAAATTCTACTGACTTTGTAGATGTTAATGGTACAAATTTTACAAATACTGAAGATTATCAATTGCAAAACGACAAACGTATAGCATTTGGAAAATTAAACGTTATCTACAACATCTCAAAAACAAAAATGTTAGAAGCCACAACAAAATACAATGATGGCGATTTTAACGACACTTCTAATTTACTATTTAACGGTAATTCTACCATAGAAAACTTACAGCATCAAAACACACTTTTTGACCAAAAAATAAGCTATACTAATAAGTTTAAAGTCAAAAAAGTGTTTTTATTAATAGGTCGTTTTATAGATGAAAAAACACCTCAAAGTTATGCTATCAATCAATTTTTCTATCAAGATTTATTTCCTTCTTTTAATGATGCTAATAACGTAAGTCAAAATAGCACCAATCAAATGCGATTTGCTGGTATAAATGCACATTTGTTAGATCGCAAAACAAATGGTCATTTATTAGAACTTCAATTAGGTAACGAATACAGAAAAGACAAATTGACAACAGAATTTTCGCTTTTAGAGGATAATTCTGTTTTGAACAATCCAGATGGTTATCAAAACAAAACCAATTATCAAGTTAATGATTTGTACCTTAAAAGCAAATACAGATTAAAAATTAAAGATTTTGGTATTGTTGGTAAGCTAGACGTTCATCAGCTTTTTAACCGTTTAGAAAACAATAATGCAAGTAGTAATCAAAATCCTTTTTTTATCAATCCAAGTCTAGGTTTTGATTGGAAAATAAATGATAAAAATAAAATTACATCTTCTTACTCTCACAATACAACAAATGCAAAAGTTTTAGATGTGTTTAGCAATTTTGTGTTAACTGGTTTTCGTTCCTTTTCAAAAGGCACAGGCAATTTTAATCAGTTAGACGCTTCGAGTGTAGTTTTTAATTACCAGCTTGGTAATTGGAGTGATAGGTTTTTTGCCAATACATTTATTTTGTATAGCAAAAATCACGATTTCTTTTCAACAAATACAGCAATAGAACAAAACTTTACCCAAGCAGAAAAAATACTCATTAAAGACCGTGAGTTTATAAGTGTAAACTCAAAATTAGATTATTACTTCAAGTTTATTGCATCGAATTTAAAAGTAGATTTAGGCTATACAAAAAGTGAATTCAAGAATATTGTAAACAATTCTAATTTAAGATTAGTAACCTCAAATAATTATAATTATGGTTTAGAATTGCGCTCTGGTTTTAAAGGCATTTTTAATTACCATATTGGCACAAAATGGACAACAACAGAAATAGAAACCACGATTAATAATTCATTTACAGATAACGTGAGTTTTTTAGATTTGTCTTTTGTATTCAATAAAAAATTTGATATTCAAGTACAATCAGAACGTTATTATTTTGGGAATTTACAGACCGACAACACCTACTATTTTTTGGACTTTGATGCACGTTATAAACTCATTGAAAATAAATTGACTTTAGGTCTTACTGGCAAAAACCTATTCAATACTGAGAGGTTTAGAAGTTTTTCAATAAGTGACATAGGCTCAGCAACAACTGAGTATAGATTATTACCAAGGTTTGTACTTTTAAAATTGGAATACAGATTTTAACAAACGGACTGAACAAAAAAAACGGCTACCAACACCGTATAAGCATAATAAGGGTTTAAGGCTTGAACTAATGGCAATTTTATATTTGCAGATTATTTTACAAACCGACAATAATAGTTTATTAATCCCTTACTATGCTTATACAAAACCGTTATCGGTCATTCTATGGCGACAGTGCAAACCTTGACAGATAGCGTAAAGAGCAAACAACAAAACAAAAACAAGTAACGACAATGAAACTAAATTTTATCACAAACCTTTTCAAGAAATCTACAAACGAGAGTGTTAACGCTCCGACAGAGAACATCAAACAGAATAAACCATTTGACGAAGGTGGTTCAAAGGCTTTTATTGAGAGTGGTAAATTAAAGGCAAGTAAAAGAAGTTACCGGGAAGCCATTGACGACTTTTCAAAGGCAATTGAACTTGACCCGGGAAGTATGGAAGGATACTTGGAAAGAAGCAAAGCTAAAAGGGAATTGAATGATAAAACTGGTGCCGACAAGGACTTGGCAACAGGAAGTAGATTACTTGACAACTTAGACAACGGGTTACAAGCTAATGATGATGGAAATGCTGCTTATGAGGAAGGTGATTATAAGAATGCAATAAAATTTTACAACAAGGCTATTCCTCTCATTCCAACCATCACGACAATTTATTATTACCGAGGTTGTGCGAAACAATATTTAGAAGATTACAAAGGAGCGGTTGAAGATTTTGACAAGAGTATTGAAACTGGAGCTTCAAATAGAGACCTTTCATATTATCAACGAAGCAAAATAAAATCACACAAACTCCGTGACAAAAACGGAGCATTGCAAGATTTGAATAAAGCAATTGAGCTAAATCCAAACGATGCAGATTATTATTACAGTAGAGCAATTTTGGTTGACGACTATGACGCTTTACAAGATTTGAACAAAGCTGTTGAGTTAGCCCCGAAAGATGCAGACAATTACATAGCAAGAGGTTTGCGAAAAAAGGCTATGGAAGATTTAGAAGGTAGTATTTCTGACATAACTAAATACATTGAACTAAATCCAAAGGATAGTTTATTGACAGTATCAGAAGCATATTCTTTGAGAGCAGGAATGAGATTGTTCCAGAACAATTTAGAAGATGCACTCATCGACCATAATAAGGCAGTAGAAGCTGACCGTTCAAATGAGAAGGCTCTTGTAGAAAGAGGAATTATAAAAGACCTACTGAAAGATTTTGACGGAGCTATTCTTGACTTTAATAAAGCAATTGAATTGAACCCAAAGTATGCGGACGCTTATTATCACAGAGGGTCAGTGAAACAGAATAATGGTTTAGAAGACGAAGGAGTAATGGATGTAATAAAAGCGAAGACACTTGGCTTTGAGGAATAAAATAAAAGTGACTGCTAAAATTACAAAGCAGAACATCGGACGGAAAGAAGAACGAACCGATAACAGCGGGTTTAAGAAATTGGCGGTTCAGTGGTTAATTGAACATTCTACCTCGCATTAACATTTGTGGTGGCTTGACAGTTTTGTGCTCCGAAATCGCCAACTTCTTAAACCCGCAAAACGTTAGCAAACATTTTAACCGAAAATCACAATAAACAAACAATTTTAAATTAAACAATTATGAAGAAAATTATTTTCACCAGTATTTTATGCCTAACGTTTTTAAATATTTTCAGCCAAAGTTTTCCTGAAAATAATCCTGAATTATTACTTAACAAAACAGTAAAACCTAAAGAAATATCAGAAACTTTACAAAAGTATGCTTACAAAAACTTTTATCTTGAATTTGATAAAGAGAAAAAGCAATTTACAAAAGATGATAAAAAAAATAAACCATTTGCAACAGGACCAAGTTATTCTGTAATATCTGATTACACCAAACTTGTTGGAAAAGAATTTAAAGTTTTAGAAATTTTTGAGATTGTTCCAAAATATTCATTTAGCGGAAAAGAATATGCAGTTGAAATTGAAAATGCGGAAATTGGAAAAATATTTTACAAGTATGACCCAAAATATGAACATAGTTTTGAATTAGAAGTAATTGGTGGTTTGGATTATCCACAAGACTTTTTTTGCTCAAAAATAGAACAGCAAAAAGATAAATTTGAAGATAAAACAACTTTTTTTACACCAACTGAAAATGGAATTAGTTTTGTGAAAACTATTGACAAAGGTAAAACATTTATTTATTTAAATGTAAGAGTAAACGGAAGTACATTAAATGTTTCAGAAAAAGGCTTAAATATACTTTTTGAAGATGGAACAAAATTTACAAAACCTGAAGCGAAAATTGACACAAAAGTAAGTAGCGGAAGTGGTTATATTTATAGTGCTTTTATACAATTAACAACAGCAGAAATCAAAATCTTAAGCGAGAAGAATATAACGGATACAAGAGTTTACATTTATGACGGAACAGTTGATAAAGATTCTGCAAAAAAAATCAGAGAATATTTAAAATGTTTATCTAAATAAAAAAAACGTTTGCTAACAGCCGTTTGGCAAGATTGCGAATTTTGTAGAAAATTCACGTTCTCGTTTCGCAAGAATTTTTATCTTTAACCGAAAATAAACGGTTGCGAAGTTCGCAACCTCGCCAAGCGGCGGAACGTT
>MNYM01000048.1 GCA_001873065.1 Flavobacteriaceae bacterium CG2_30_31_66 | reverse complement strand
ATATTGTTTGCGGAACACTCCAACAATAGAGCGTCAAGAAGTTACCATAAAGCAGCAAAAAGTAACAATAAGACAGCAAGAAGTAACCATAAAGCGACATTTATCTAACATGAAGCAACTTGTTGTAACCTCAAAGCGGAATGTGTTAAACTCAAAGCGGAATGTGTTAAAGGAAAAGCGGAATGTTTTGAAGTTTTGGGGTGGAGGGCATAGATTTCAAATCTGTGCTATGATTTTTTTAATTTTACACACTTTTTGAGATAGTGTCAACTCCATGGCTCATGCACTAAGCTGCGACCCTTTTTTCAACAAAACCATTTAAACGTTGTAAAAGAAATGGGGTTTGCTGCCCATTTTCGCTATAATTGGATGGAACCCATTGTATATAAAACGATTTTATACATTCCTTAGATGCTGATTGGCGGTTTTACTCTTGAAGATGTTTTTATTGTTCACTTTATTTCCATTGCTATTGGTCATTTAAATCACGCCAATTTGGGTTGGGATTACGGTTTTCTGAAGTATATATTTAATAATCCAAAAATGCACATTTGGCATCATAGCAAAATTTTACCCAATAAAAACGGTATCAATTTTGGCATTTCATTAAGTTTGTGGGATTATCTTTTTAAAACCAGTTTTATTCTAGCATACGGACGAGATATTGAATTGGGTTTTGATGATGAAAATAGCTTTCCCAAAGACTTTGTTAATCAAGAATTCTACCCATTTCAAAAATAATTTGTCAGGTTTTCTAATTTTTGAAGTCTATTTTCCAAATAATTAATATCAAAATGAAAAAATCAATTTTACTTTTAACGCTCGTCTCTTTTATTTCTTGTAGCAAATCCAATGCAGCAATTCCAGAAATCGCTTATGGCACACAAACCCAAATTACTACTGATGGAAAAACCATCGATCACAAACAATGGAACGATTTATTGCAAAAACACGTTTCTAGCAAAGGAAATGTTGATTATGAAGGGTTCCAAAAAGATGCAGCAACTTTGCAATCCTATTTGAATTTATTAGCTAAAAATCTTCCTGAAAAATCGTGGTCAAAAAACGCCGTACTTGCCTACTGGATAAATGCTTATAATGCTTACACCGTCAAATTAATTTTAGATAATTATCCAATAAAAAGCATAAAAAAAATAGACAGTCCTTGGGATGCGACCTTTTTTACTTTAGGAAACAAAAAATATAGTTTAGGCGAAATTGAACATAAAATATTGCGTAAAATGAACGAGCCAAGAATTCATTTTGCTATCAACTGCGCTTCGTTTTCCTGTCCAAATTTAGCAAATGAAGCATACACAGAAACGGAATTGGAGAAACAATTAGAAACTGCCGCAAAATCATTCGTGAATGATAAAACTAAAAATACAATTACACCAGATAAAATAGAAATTTCAAGTATTTTCGATTGGTTTTCGGGCGATTTCAAAACCAAAGGAACATTGATTGATTTTCTAAATAAATACAGTACAATAAAAATCAATAACAGTGCTAAAGTGAAATACAAAGACTACAACTGGAACTTGAATGAATAAAATTTCTATAATCATTCCTATATTCAACGAAGTCGATGCAATCCATCGACTTTTGTTGCATATAGAAAATACAATATCAAAAACTATTGATTACGAAATTATTGTGGTTGACGGTGGCAGTACCGATGGTTCACAAAAGGAAATTCAAAATCATCAAAAAACACTACTTGTTCATTCTGAAAAAGGACGAGCAAAACAATTAAATACTGGAGCAAAAGTAGCTTCTGGAAATGTATTGTATTTTTTGCATTGCGATAGTTTTCCTCCCAAAAACTTTGACTTATATGTATTGGAACAAGTTCAAAAAGAAAATAAAGCTGGTTGTTTCCGTATGAAATTTGACCATTCACATCCAGTTTTATTTGTTTCTCAATGGTTCACCAGAGTAAATCACATTTCGTGTCGTGGTGGCGACCAATCCTTATTTGTTACCAAAGAATTATTTAATGAAATTGGTGGTTATGACGAGAGTTATATCATTTATGAAGACAATGAAATTATAAAACGATTGTATCAAAAAGGAAAGTTCGCAGTCATTCCAAAATACCTGATTACTTCTGCCAGACGATACCGAGAAAATGGAGTTTGGACATTACAATATCATTTTACAGTTATTCATCTAAAACGACGATTGGGACATTCTGTTGAAAGTATGTTGGATTATTACAGAAAAAAGGTAAAATAGTTTGTCAGGAAATCACAATAGGTAAGTCTAATATTGCATCAAAACAAACCCTCTTATGGAAAACATTGTTATTATAGGTAACGGAATTTCGGGCGTTACACTCGCTCGTCATATCCGAAAACAATCCAATCATAAAATTACCATTATCTCTTCGGAAACAGAATTTTTCTTTTCCCGAACGGCGCTGATGTATGTTTTTATGGGACATATGAAGTTTGAACACACCCAACCTTATGAAAATGATTTTTGGAAAAAAAACAATATCAATTTAATAAATGCTTCAGTTGAACACGTAAATACAAAAGAAAAAGCACTTATTTTAAATGATGATACTGTTATCGTTTATGACAAATTAGTAATTGCAACAGGTTCAAAACCTAACAAGTTTGGCTGGCAAGGTCAGGATTTAAAAGGCGTTACAGGTTTGTATCATAAGCAAGATTTAGAAACTTTGGAAGCTTTTTCGCCAACTTGCAAACGAGCGGTCATTGTTGGTGGTGGTTTAATCGGAATTGAACTTGCTGAAATGCTCCGTTCTCGCAATATTCCTGTTACTTTTTTAGTTCGTGAAAAGAGTTTTTGGGATGCTGTCCTGCCTTTCGGCGAAAGCCAAATGATCAATCGCCATATTCTTGAACATCATATTGATTTGCGATTAGAAACGGGTTTACTCAAAATCCTTTCAGATGAAAATGGCAATGCAAGAGCCGTTGTAACCGATAAAAACGAAACCATCGAATGCCAAATTGTGGGTTTAACCGCTGGTGTTTCTCCCAATATCGATTTTCTTAAAAACTCGGGAATTGAGTTAGGTCGAGGCGTTAAAGTCAATCGTTTTTTGGAAACCAACATCAAAAACATTTATGCCATTGGAGATTGTGCCGAGCAATACGAAGGCATTGGTTTACGCCGTCCAATAGAAGCCGTTTGGTACACCGGCAGAATGATGGCTGAAGCATTGGCACAAACATTAACTGGTAATCCTACACAATACAATCCTGGGCATTGGTTCAATTCTGCTAAATTCTTGGACATAGAATATCAAACTTACGGTTGGGTTTGGGCACACAAAAAAGACTACGAAGAACAATTTTATTGGGAACATTCTTCGGGCAAAAAAGCCATTAGAATTTCGTTCCACAAAGAAACTAGAGTATTTCTAGGTATCAATACTTTTGGAATAAGAATGCGTCACGAGTTTTTTGATAAAGTGCTTACCGAAAATCAATCCGTAGATTATGTTATTCATCATTTGGCGGAAGCTAATTTCGATCCTGAATTTTTTACCTCACACAAAAAAGAAATCCAAGAACAATTTGTAAAACAATTTGTAGGATTAAAAACGGTTTAATTATGAGCAAATCAGCACAAAATATTTCCATAGCTTCACATCAAAATAATGGGCTAAATACATTGCAAAAGTTAGGTTTAGCCATTGGTTTCATTGGACTATTCATTTTAATAGTAGCTTTTTATAATGTTAGTTTTCCAAATAAAAACCTTTGGTTATCAATCTCCATAACATCAATTTTAGCAGGTATTGTTGTCTATGCAAGAAGCACTTACTTGTCTCGTCCGGAAGGCATCAGCAACAATGGTCTTTTTCATAAATCATTGACTAATAAAGGAGTTCTTGCTTGGATAATTGGTGTTTTATTGACTTCATTTTATGTGGCTTTATACTGGTTTCCAAAATATTTAGGATTGGGCGAAAATGGCAATGCAAATTCAGGAATTGTTGGCTTTTTCGACCCATTAAGTTTAGTGTTGAATGGCAAAATTGCCAGTCAATGGTTTGTTTACGGAACGCTTTACACCGTTGCAATTTTGGGTCTAGGTTACAAATTCATTCTAAAATATAGACATAATAAATACCAATTAGTTCGTACGATTTCTGTAATGTTCTTCCAATTGGGGTTTGCATTTTTAATTCCTGAAATCCTGGAAAAACTAAATCCTGGAAAGGAATATTTTGCCAAAGACTTGAAAAATATGTGGCCGCTTAATTATTATTTCTTCAATGATTGGCATTTGAAAGGACTGTTAAACGGTGGAAACTTGGGAATGTTTATGCTCGTTTTTGGTATCGCAATGATATTTATTATTTCTCCTATTTTGACATACTTCTACGGAAAACGTTGGTATTGTTCTTGGGTTTGCGGTTGTGGTGGCTTGGCTGAAACAGCGGGAGACAGCTTCCGGCATTTATCCAATTCAACACAAAAAGTTTGGAAAATTGAACGTTGGATGATCCATTCGGTTTTAGTGTTTTCGTTTGTGATGACTATTGCTGTTATCTTCACATTTTTGTCCAATAATCCAGAAATGAGCTTCATTACTAAAGACCAATTTATTTATGGTATCGTGGCTTTTCTAGTTGTATTCACGGGTGCTTTATACCTATTTAAACGCAACGATTTAGATACTGATGCTCAATTTACTATGATTACATTGGTTGCTATAATCATTATTTCTATAATGATCAATTTCTTTTCAGGAAGTCAAAATATTCTTTTCATAGACAGTAATTCACTTCGTGAATGGTATGGCTTTGCTATTGGTTCAGCTTTTAGTGGTGTTATTGGCGTGGGTTTTTATCCGTTATTAGGAAATAGGGTTTGGTGCCGTTTTGGTTGTCCAATGGCAGCTATTTTAGGATTGCAACAACGCTTGTTTTCGCGATTTAGAATTACGACCAATGGTGGTCAATGTATTTCTTGTGGCAATTGTACTACACATTGCGAAATGGGAATAGACGTTAGAAGTTATGCCCAAAAAGGCGAAAATATTGTGCGTTCTTCTTGTGTGGGTTGTGGTATTTGTTCGGCTGTTTGCCCTCGTGGTGTTTTAAAATTAGAAAATGATGCTGAAGAAGGAAGGATAAATGCGAATGAAATTCTATTGGGTAATGATGTGAATTTAATGGATTTGATTAATAATCAAAAGTAAATGACAAAAATTAGTGTAATCATTCCTGCTTATAACGAAGAAAAAGCCATTGCAAATGTTATTCGAGAAATTCCTAAAATAGTTTCGGAGATTATTGTAGTCAATAACAATTCTACAGATAATACAAGCAGAATAGCTTTTGAAAATGGTGCAACCGTACTTTCTGAAAAAAGAAAAGGATACGGATACGCTTGTCTCAAAGGACTGGAATACATCGCACTCCAAGAAACCAAACCCGACATTGTTGTTTTTCTTGATGGCGATTATTCTGATTACCCTGACGAACTGACAAAATTAATTGACCCGATTATTAATAAAAATATAGATTTTGTAATTGGTGCACGAGTTGCATCTCTTCGAGAAAAAGGTTCAATGACACCACAACAAGTCTTCGGAAACTGGTTGGCAACTTTCTTGATGAAATTATTTTTTAATTCAAAATTCACCGATTTAGGTCCGTTTCGTGCCATAAAATATGACACGCTTTTAGATTTGAATATGCAGGACAAAACATACGGTTGGACAGTTGAAATGCAATTAAAGATTTTAAAAAAACACATTCCTTACACGGAAATTCCTGTTCATTACAAAAACAGAATTGGCGTTTCAAAAGTTTCCGGAACGGTAAAAGGAACTGCAATGGCTGGAATAAAAATAATAGGTTGGATTTTTAAATACGCTTTTAAATAAAATGGCACTACTCTCATACATCGCTCTCTTTCTCTATAGCTTCGCTATTCTGTTGGTTTTTTTCTATGGATTGGCTCAATTTAACTTGCTCATCAATTACTTAAAAAGTAAAAGACAAATTGATAATTGCCAAAAATTCAATTTTACAAACCCGACCGAAATTCCTCTCGTAACCATTCAACTGCCTATTTTCAATGAAAAATATGTGTTGGAACGATTGCTTACAACCATTGCAAAACTAGATTATCCAAAAGGAAAACTCGAAATTCAAGTGCTTGACGATAGCACTGATGACAGCATTTCTCTCAAACCGAAGAATTAATAAACGGAATGGGAAGTTTGAGTGCTTCTCATTTCTCTAATTATCCGCCAATCAATCAATTGTTTTTTGCAATTGCAGGATTTTTGAGTAATCATTTCATTATGGGTTCAGTAGTAATTCTAAGGATAATAATCATTGCTGCTGATTTCGGAATGTTATATTTCGGAATCAAATTATTGGAAAGATTAGGATTAGAAAAACACCCCATTTTTTGGTATCTATTCTTCATTTTGAAGGCGTAATGTTGTTCTTTTTCGTTTGGAGTATGTACTTGTTACATCAAAACAAATGGAAAACAGTGGCTCTAATTCTAGCCTTATCCGTTTCAATCAAATTATTACCATTATTATTCCTGCCTTTATTTTTTCAAAAACTGGGGTTCAAAAAAAGTATCGGTTTTTACAGCATTGTCATTGATGTAAATATAGAGCTGTTCTTGCCATTCCTATCTTCAGAATTGATCGCAAATTATTTAGAAACTATTGTCTTATGGTTCACCAATTTCGAATTCAATGCCAGTATTTATTACCTAATTCGAGAAAATGGTTTTTGGATAACAGGCTACAATATCATTCAAATTACTGGTAGAATTATGCCAATACTAATCATTACGTATATTATTCATCAAGCACTCAAAGGAAACAACAGAACCACACTTCATTTATTCCAAAGTTTTCTGTGCGTTTTAAGTGTCTATTTTTTTACTTCCTCGTCCGTTCATCCTTGGTATATCATTAATTTGGTTTTAATTGGTGTTTTTACAAAATACAAATACGCTTTGGTTTGGAGTTTAACCGCTATTTTGAGTTATAATACCTACTCTAATCCGGAGTTTAAAGAGAATTTTTGGGTAATCGAATTAGAATATTGTTTTGTCTTTCTATTTTTATTGTACGAGAAAAAGTCCTTTTTGAGGTCTAAAAAAATAGTATCTTTGGACTTTTAAAGTAACAGACAACAGGATTTATGGAAGTTATCAAAGAAAATTCAAAAATTGTACTCGAAAATTGGGTTCATCAGTTTAGCGACGAACTTTTTTCTTGGGCATTATACAAAACCTCATCAAAGGAGACCGCTGAAGATTTGGTTCAGGAAACATTTTTGGCAGCATTTCATAAAATAGATACTTTTCAAGGCAAAAGCCAACCTAAAACTTGGCTGTTTTCTATTTTAAATAATAAAGTGATTGATTATTATCGTTTGAGTGCCAAAACCACGAAAAAAACCTTTAGTATCTCTGAAAATAGCGGTTATGAACTTTCCGATGGATTATTCAATGAAACCGAAAACTGGAAGAATAACGACATTAACCCGATTTGGGATCAGGAAGAAGAATTGCTGGACAATCCGGAATTCAACATCATAATGCAGGACTGTATGGATGATTTGCCTCAAAAATGGAAATTTGCAGTGACTTCCAAATATTTAACAGATAAAAATGCAGACGAAATTTGTCAGGAATTAGAAATTACAGTGTCTAATTATTGGCAGATTGTACATAGAGCAAAACTACTCTTAAAAAAATGTTTAGAAATGAAATGGTTGTAATAATCCTTAAAAATTTAAAGTAATGCTGATGCAAAAAATAATGAATATGATGGTAAACTCTTGTAAGAAAACAACAGAGTTGATAGACAAACAGCTATTTACACCATTAACAGCGAAAGAAAAAATGCAATTGCAAGTACACAAATCAATGTGTAAAACTTGTACTGCTTACGAGCACCAATCTAAATTTATTGATACTGCTATTGGTAAACTGTTTACAGGTAAGTTAAAAGTAAATATAAAAATGCCAGAAAAAAAGAAGAATAAAATTTTGGAAGAAATTAAAAATTCATAAAGGACAAAATTGTTTATTTAAGAAAAAACACTACAAGAAATTGTGGTGTTTTTTTTTGCTTTACTGTCTAAAATTTGAATATAAAATACTAAAAACCCATTAAAAGAAAGCCAAAAAACATATTTCTGTTTTTTTTAAAATTTTATTGTCAGGAATTAAATAAACGGTTGTCTATTCATTCAGTTAAACAAAATTTAAAATAAACTTAAATGACAACCAAAAAGAAAATTCTAGTTATCCTATCTGTAGGAATTATAATTGCGGTGGCAGTGGCACTATACATGTTCAACAAACCTGCCAGAGATGTTCAAGCTACCAAAACTGATTTCAGCTACAAAGCAAGCGAAATCGTAAACGAGTATCTTACTGACGCTAAAAAAGCAAACGACAAATACCTGGATGAAGAAGGCAACTCCAAAGTTTTAGAAATTACAGGAACCGTTGCTGAAATATCAGAGGATTTCAATAATCAAAAAGTAATTCTAATCAAAGCAGCTGCTGACAAAGCTGGCGTAAGTGCTACGTTTACAAAAGAAACCAATTCTCATACCGAAAACATAAAAGTTGGCGACGAAATTACTGTTAAAGGGGTCATTCGTTCTGGTGCTTCTTTTGATGCCGATTTAGAAATGTATGAAAACGTAATTTTAGATAAAAGTGACATTGTGTCCAAGTAAATAAGTAAACAACAAATAATTAAATTTAAAAAATGAAAAAAGTATTCTTAACAATCATCGCTTTAGTAATCATTTCACTAACAGCTGTAGCTCAAAAACAAACGACTACAAAAACACATTTTAAATTCTTTTCTACAACGCCAGCCGAAAATATTGAGGCAAACAATTATGCGTCTGTTGGAACAATCGATCCAAGTACAGGAGATATTGTTTTCTCGGTACCAATGCAAAGTTTTGAATTTGAAAAAGCCTTAATGCAAGAACACTTCAACAGTAAAAAGTTTTTGAACACCAAAACCAATCCAAAAGCGAAACTAACTGGAAAAATTGTCAATCTTGACAAAGTGAATTTCAAAAATGATGGTTCTTATACTGCGGATATTGAAGGCGATTTAACCATAAACGGAGTAACAAACCCAATTAAAGAAAAAGCTACAATTTCTGTAAAAGACGGAAAATTAAGCCTAGACTCTAAATTTAATCTTACATTAGCTGATTATAAAGTAGCTTTTAAAGGTGGAAAACCATCAACAAATATTGCCAAAACAGTTGAGGTTACGGTATCAGTAAATTATTAATTTCTTTTTTTCTCAAATCCTATACCCGTTATCTTATAAAATAATGGGTATTTGATTTTAATTTAAAAACAATCAAAATGGCACATTTAAAATTAGAGAACAATCCAGTTTCTCCACTATCACAAGAACTTTTTGACAAAACCCAAAAAGGTTTAGGGTTTGTACCCAATATGTATTTAAAAATGGGAAACAACCCAGCATTATTAGATGCTTACACTTATTCTTACAACAGTTTTAGAGCAAATTCAGGTTTTTCTGCTGTGGAGCAAGAAGTAGTGTTTCTTTCAGTAGCTTATGAAAACAATTGCGAATATTGTATGGCGGCCCACAGTTTTGTGGGAGATATGATGACTAAAGTTCCTACTGAAGTAACAGATGCAATCCGTGATGGAAAACAAATTCCTGATACAAAATTAGCGGCTTTATCAAAACTAACTCGTTCCCTTACCGCCACTCGAGGTAATGTTACTCAAGCCGAAGTCGATGAGTTCTTGGCAGCAGGTTATACCGAAGTTCACGTTTTGGGCATTATTTCCGGAATTGCTGTAAAAACAATGAGTAACTATTCCAATCATATTACAAACCCCGAAGTAGATGCTGCTTTCGCAGGCAGAACTTGGAAAAAATAAAATACCACATTTTTTCAAAAGCCAATACAGACTAATCTTTGTATTGGCTTTTTTAACAAAAATGAAATAGTATAAAATGAAAGCAAAAGAGTTCAAAATTTCAATCATAACTGCATTAATTGTGACAAGTTATATGACTTTCATAATAATTGTGGTTAATATAGGTTTTGTATATAACTTTCTTTTTATTTGGTTACGCAGTTGGTTCATTGCTTTTGTTATTGCCACACCTTCAATACACGTTGTTGCTCCTTATATTAAGGAGAAATCGAATAAAAAGAAACTCTAGCTTTATTAACTTTATAAAAAAACAATACAGAATAATTGCTGTTTTGGTTTTTTTAGTGACTTTAGTGACTAATAACTACAATCTATGTCAGGAAACCAAAACACTTTCGTCTATACATTTAAAATAATATAGAATTATAATATGGCACTCATTAAAACCATAGAACATCACGAAGCAACTGGCAGATTAAAAGAAATCTATGATGATTTAATTCAAAAAAGAGGTAAACTTGCCGAAGTACATAAAATTCAGAGTTTGCGCCCTGAAAGCATTGTAAAACATATTGATTTGTATATGGAAATTATGTTTTCAAAATCAGAACTTTCAAGGGCAGAGCGCGAGATGATGGCGGTAGTAACATCCGTTGCAAATAAGTGTCAGTATTGCCAAATTCATCATTCGGAAGCATTGAATAATTATTGGAAAGATGACTATCGCATAGTGCATTTAAGAAGCAATTACAAGAAAGCACAACTTTCTGAAAAAGAGCTTTTACTTTGTCAATTTGCCGAAAACCTAACATTAAAACCCTATGATTTCAAAGAACCGGAATATGTAAATAAACTCAAAGAAATTGGATTGTCGGATGCTGCGATATTAGATGCAACATTGGTGGTGGCTTATTTCAATTTTGTCAATCGAATGGTTCTAGGATTGGGAGTAATTTTAGAAAATAACGGTGGAACAGGTTATAAATATTAAAAGAAGAACAAATGAAAACCTATTGTCAAGAAAATTTAAACGAAATAAAAAAGGTATTATTTCAATTAACTAATGAGCAATACGACCATAAAGCTATTTTGCTTTCGCAAGCATCAATCGGTCAGCACGTTCGTCATATTCTCGAATTTTACCAAAGTATTTTAAATAGTTTAGAAACAAAAACCGTGAACTATGATAATAGAAAAAGAAATCTTTTAATTGAAACGGATTGCCAATATGCTATCCAAATTATTGACGAAATCAACACCTCTTTGGCACTTGATATTCTTGATGAAAATTATGTTTTACAAGGTAATTTTTGTGCAGAGGAAGGCAAACAAACACAAATTCAAACTTCACTTTTTAGAGAATTAGCGTATTGTTTAGAACACAGCATTCATCATCAGGCATTGATAAAAGTAGGTTTATTAGAATTAGATCGCCTAAACTTTATTGATGAAACTTTTGGTTTGGCTCCAGCTACAATTAGACATAGAAAAGTATGTGCACAGTAAGTTTTGTTCCGTTACAAAATGGGGTTGTTTTGACATCTAACAGAGATGAAAAAATCTACCGTACAACCATTGCCCCAAAAGTTTATACTGAAAATGAAATAAAACTACTGTATCCAAAAGACGAAAAAGCAGGCGGAACTTGGATTGTGGCCAAAGAAGACGGAACTACTATTATTTTGCTCAACGGAGCTTTCATAAATCACCAAAAGAAACCAAATTATAGCAGAAGTAGAGGCGTAATTTTGATGGAAATCATACAGGCAAAAAAGCCATTACTCCATTTTCAAGAAATGAATTTGGATAATGTAGAACCTTTTACACTGATTATATTTCAAAATAATACATTGACTGAAGTAAAATGGGATGAAGTCGAAAAACACGTTATTGATAAATCTATTAAAAAACCACATATTTGGTCATCTGCCACTTTGTATAATCGCATTCAAAGAATTAAAAGAAAACAATGGTTTGAAGATTTTTGCAGACACAATATGCCATTATCAAAAGATAAAATTCTTTCGTTTCACACCAATACGCGAGTAACAAATACCGAATATGGTTTAGTCATCAATCGTGAAGATAAAACCAAAACAGTAAGTATTACTCAATTGTTGTTAAAAAACGACAAACTCGAAATGACCTACATTGATAGAATAAACAACACAACAATAGAAAAAATAGCGTTTTGAGAAAACTAAAAAACAGCATTCATAAACTCTTAAATTGGGAATATTGGAACACCAATGTGGTTTATTTTCCAATATTTTTCTATTGGATTTATTTGAGCATCAAAGCACGTTCATTAGGTTTTTTTAATGCCAGTAACCCACGAATTATAAATGGTGGATTTGCCTTGGAAAGCAAGAAAGAAATTTATGATCTCATTCCAAAACAATACTATCCGGACACTTTATTTTTCAAAGCCAATCAAAAACTGGAAACCATTATAAATACTATTGAAAAGGCAAATATTCAATTTCCGTTTATCATAAAACCCGATATGGGATTACAAGGGCTTCGGGTCGAAAAAATTCATTCTTGGAACGAGTTAACCACCTATTTACAAAAAACCGATTATGATTTCTTGGTTCAAGAATGCATCACATATCCGTTAGAAATAGGTATGTTTTATTACAGAATGCCAAACGAAAATAAAGGCACAATCACTGGAATTGTATATAAAGACTTCCTGATTGTAAAAGGAAACGGAACAAACACCATACAAGAACTCATTGAGCAAAACCCTCGATTTGCTTTACAACTTGATACTTTAAAACGAAAGTTTGGAGATAAATTAAACGAAGTTTTACCAAAAGACGAAACACTCAATTTAGTGCCTTTTGGCAATCACGTTCGAGGCAGTAAATTTACCGATGTAAGCCATTGGATAAACGAAAAACTAACCAAAACGGTCAACGAGATTTGTCTCCAAATTCCTGATTTCTACTTCGGAAGATTAGATATTATGTTCCAATCTCGTGAAGATTTAGAGCAAGGTAAAAATTTTTCCATCATTGAGCTCAATGGTGCCGGAAGCGAACCAACTCACATTTATGACCCCAAACATTCCATTTTTTTTGCTTGGAAGGAAATCATCAAACATTATGATATTTTATACAAAATAAGCACTTTTAACCGTCAAAAAGGACATGCCTATTTGAATATCAAACAATCCAGACAATTAGTAATTGATAATAAAAAACTAACCAATTACTTAAAAGCCATTTCATAAAAATGAAGTTGTTAGATAAAATAGCACCCAAAAAAAAACCTCTTTTATTAGGAATTCTTATCAGTTTGATGGGGTCGCTGCCTTTGGGTTATATTAATGTTATCGGTTTACAAATTTTGTTGGAAAAAGGCAATTGGGCAATAGTTTCGTTTATTTCAGGGATTGTATTCATCGAATTTTTTGTTTTGAAAATAGTAAGTTTTGGGGCAAAATGGTTGGTAGAACAAAAGAAATTAGTACTGTTCATTGATGTGTTTACGATTGTATTTTTTACAACAATTGCAATTTATTTCATTAAAAACATAGGCAACGATAAAAATTTTAGCTTGTCGCAATTGCAATTGGCACAGTTTCCTTTCATTTTGGGATTGCTTTTGAATAGTTTAAATTTTATTCAATGGCCATACTGGTCAGGAATTTACATTTACTTATTTCGTACCGAAAAATTAGATCCTCATTGCAACGATAACAGCTTATTTATTATGGGAGCAATGATCGGAACTTTGGCAGGAATGTTACTATTTGCACACACTGTGAAATACTTTTTGGTCGAAAATAAAATTGAAATAAGCCAATATCTCAATCCAATATTTGCCACATTATTTTTGGTTTTGGCAATCGGTCAGATTGGAAAATTATTTTGGAAAAAGGAAAAAAACAAAAAAAATAATGCAAACTGTTTCAAATAACTAAAATGAAGACAATTAACGAAGTAAACGGATTAAACGTTGGGGGAAATGCTCCAAATTTTAGTGCTTTGGATATATACGAAAACAGATACTCCTTATCTGATGCTTTATCAAAAGGCGAAGTGCTTCTCATTTTTATTCGTGGTCAATGGTGTCCGTTTTGCAACAAACACCTGAAAGAAATTCAAGAGAATTTACCGTCTATTTACCAAAAAGGGGCAAGTGTCGTGGTGGTTTCTCCAGAAAAATCAGAATTTATCAAAAAAACTATCGAAAAAACAGGAGCAGAATTCACTGTTTTATACGATGCGGATTATAAAATCGCCAAAGCTTACGATGTGCTTTTCAAGCCAAAAACAATACTTCGTGTAATGTATAACGTAGTTCTTGGTGCCAAACTCAAAGAAAGCCATTCGGACGAAACCGAGCAATTACCAGTTCCCGCAACCTATATAATTTCTAAAGACGGAAAAATTAAATGGAGACAATTCAATCCAAATTACACCAAACGTTCTCAAATAAATGATATTCTCGAGAATCTAACTTAATTTTTTTTGAAATGAAAAATAAACAGTTATAATATTATTTTTCACAACAGCATCGCCGCGGGAAAGACTATCCTGAAAGTTAACAATATTGAAAACTTTGAATGCTTTCTAAGATTAATAGAAATAGACATTCAATCCGTAAAATTAATGTCGTAAATTAAGGTAATTATTTGCGGCATTTTTTGTTTGTCAGGATTTAACAATTTGTTTGTCTATTAAAAAGCTAACAAACATTTCTAAAATGAAACATACAACAAAATTGCTTTTCTGTTTTACCTTCCTATTTATAGTACATTCCTGCGCGACTTTTGATATAGTTCAAACAACAAATTCACAACCTGAAAATGATTTGTCGGGAACTAATATTTATCTTATTGGTGATGGTGGAAAATTAGAAAACGGTCAATCGTCAGAAGCATTGAATGCTTTAAATGAAAAAGTAAAAAATTCCAAAAAAGAAGACGTCCTGCTATTTTTGGGCGATAATATTTATCCAAAAGGAATGCCAACTTCCAACAACGAAGAAGCCAAAAAATCCTTGCAAGCCCAAATTGACGTAGCTCAAAATTTTAAAGGCAAAGTAATTTTTATCCCAGGAAACCACGATTGGTATTCAGGAATTGACGGCTTGAAAGAAGAAGAAAAAATGGTAGAAAAGGTTTTGGGAAAAAAAAGTTTTTCGCCTCAAAACGGTTGCCCTTTAGAAAGTTTTGAAGTTTCAAAAGAGATTGTAATTATTACGGTCGATAGCGAATGGTATTTGAACGATTGGGATAAACATCCAAAAATAAATGATAATTGTGATATAAAAACACGCCTGAAATTCTTTGACGAATTCAAATCTTTGGTCAATAAAAATCAAGGAAAAACCATCATTTTAGCAATGCATCATCCGCTGGAAACCAACGGAAATCACGGTGGTCAATATGCTTTTGATATTTTAAAAACACCTTTAAACATTTTAAGAAGAACATCTGGAGCAAGTCCAGCAGACAGTAATTTTCCGCTTTACAGAGAACTTTCGAACAAAATCACGACTATTTTGCAAGAATACAAAAACGACGTGATTGTTGTTTCGGGACACGACCATAATTTGCAATATTTGGTACATAAAAACATTCCGCAAATCATTAGCGGTTCGGGTTCAAAAGTAAATTCGGTGCGTCATTTCAAAAACGATACAACAACTTTTGGTTACGCTAGTTTGGGATATTCGATTTTGAATATTCAACCTCAAAAACAAGAAGTTTTGTTTTTTGATGCCAAAAACAATTTGCTAAAATCCAAAATTATTCGAGAAATAAAAAACGAAAATACTGTTCAAAATATTGATTTCCCAAAAGAAAAAAACATTGCCGCATCTATTTACACCAAAAACACCGACGAAAAATCGAGAGCTTTCAATTCGTTTTTCGGCAATCATTATCGTCAATTATATTACACAAAATACAATTTTCCGGTGGTCAATCTCGACACACTTTATGGTGGTTTGAAACCAGTGAAATTAGGTGGCGGCAACCAATCGGTTTCCTTACGACTAGAAGACAAGGATGGAAAAGAATATGTAATGCGTCGTTTGCGGAAAAGTGCTGCACAATTTATTCAGGTGAAGGCTTTTCAGCAGGACTTTATGAAAGACAAGCTAGAAAACACGACAGCCGAGCGTTTCTTGATGGATTTTTACACGACTTCTTATCCGTTTTCGGTATTGGTAACAGGCAATTTATCGGATATTGTTGGTGTTTATCACGCCAATTCACAAATAGTTTATGTGCCAAAACAAAATGCATTGGAGAATTTTAGCGATGCTTTGGGCGACGATTTATATATGATTGAAGAACGTTTGGCAAAAGAGTTTAAAGACAAGAAATCCTTTGGAAAATCAGACGATATTGTTTCGACCGATGAAGTAATGGCCAATTTGATGAAAGACGAAAAATACAATATCAACCACCAACAATACATCAAAACCCGATTGTTTGATATGTGGCTTGGCGATTGGGACAGGCACGAAGACCAATACCGTTGGGCAACGTATAAAAATCAGGACGGAACAATTAGTTATGCTCCAATTCCGAGAGATAGAGATCAGGCATTTCCAAAATTTGATGGATTTTTTACACAAGCCTCGACACATTTGGTGCCAGCACTTCGATTGATGCAATCTTTTGGTCCAAATCTAAAAAACGTAAAAACTTTTAATCAGGTTATTTACAAAACCGATATGACGCTCATCAATCAATCGAGTTTGGACGAATGGCTTGCAGAAGCTTATTATTTAGAACAAAATCTAACCGACGAAGCCATCGAAAAAGCCTTTGCCCATCTTCCCGAAGAATTAAAAGACAAAAATATTGAAAGCATCAAAGCCAATCTAAAAAGCAGACGCAACCACATTGCTTCTTGGGCAAAAGAATATTACAACATTTTGAACAAAAATGCCATTATTACTGGAACAAACAAAGATGATGATTTTGAAATTACACGATTGGAAAATGGCGAAACCAGCGTTAAAGTAAAACGAAACAAGAAAAACGAAAGCGATAAAGATCTTGTATATGAAAAAGTATTTACGCCAGAAATAACGAAAGAAATTTGGATTTATGGTCTGGACGACAAAGACCATTTTCTAGTAAACGGAAACGGAAAATCGACCATCAAAATCATAATTATTGGAGGTCAAGACAAAGATACTTTTACGGTTGAGAACCCAACAAGGCTTCAAATTTATGATTATAAAAGCAAGGAAAATATCCTTGAATTTGACAAAAATGAAGTCAACTGTACTTTGACAGATGATTATAGCATCAATACTTTTGACCAGAATAAATTCAAACATAATTTACAACAAATCATTCCGACTCTTGGTTACAATCCTGATGAAGGTTTTCAGCTTGGCGCTTTGATGCATCTTACCAAATATAATTTTGAAAACAATCCGTTTTCTCAAAAACATACTATTGGCGCTAGATATTATACGGCAACAAATGGTTTTGAAGTAAGTTATAAAACGGAGTTTGCCAATAGTCTCAAAAAATACAACATTGGTTTTGAAACTAGCTATACTACGCCAGCTTTTAGTCAAAACTTTTTTGGTTTTGGCAACGAAACTCCAAACCTTGAAAACGATTTAAATATTGAATATTATCGAACAAGATTAGAACAATTCAATGCCAAATTATCGCTCATTAGACGTGGAAGAGTGGGCAGCTTATGGAATATTAGCATTCCGTTTGAATATATAAAACCTAATGATAATGATAGCCGTTTTGTAGAACAACTATTCACGCCACAACAATTAGACGCAAAAAAATTCATCGGAATTGAAACCAATTACAGTTTTGAAAACAAGAACAATAAAGCCTTTTCGACATTAGGTTTTGAGTTTAATGTTACTGCTGGATGGAAAACAAATTTAGAACAAAGCACTCAAAATTATACTTACATCAGTCCCACTTTGCAAATAGATTATCCCATTATTAAAAACGATATACTCACCTTGTCAACACTTTTGAAAGGAAACATTATTTCAAATAATGATTTTGAGTTTTATCAGGCTGCAAGTATAGGAGGAAAAGACGGTTTAAGAGGCTATAGAAACGAACGCTTTTCGGGTAAAAGTGCTTATTACCAAAACACCGATTTACGGTTGAATGTATTCCATTTCAACGCAGGAATTCTACCCGCAAAATTTGGGGTTTTTAGTGGTTTCGATTATGGTAGAGTTTGGCTCGATAATGACCATTCAAACAAATGGCACACTTCGTTTGGCGGCGGAATTTATGCCAATGCCGCAGGATTATTTATGTTTCAAACCTCTTATTTTGCGTCAGATGATGGCGGTCGATTTATGTTTGGATTTGGTTTTGGATTTTAATCTAATTCTGTCAGGAATAGTTATAACACTCGTCTATTAACCAAACAAACTACCAACAAAATGAAACCAAGAGAAATTTTTATTACAACCTCTGCAATCCTACTAATTCTAATTGCAGCTATTTCAATCTTCTGGAAACCAATACTATGGATATTAATTTTAATTTTACCAATAGTTTGTGTTGGTATCCTAGATATTCTTCAAAAAAAACACACCATCAAAAACAACTTTCCTGTTTTAGGTCATTTTAGGTATTTATTAGAAACCTTTCGCCCAGAAATTCAGCAATATTTTGTTGAAACTGATACCGAAGGAACACCCATAAATCGTCAATTCAGATCGTTAATTTATTCACGAGCCAAAAACGAAAATGACACCACACCATTTGGTACAAAAGCCGATGTTTACAGAGTGGGCTATGAATGTATGGCTCATTCAATGTATCCAAAACACCACGACGAAGTAGAACAAAATCCAAAAGTTATGTTTGGAACCGCAAATTGCAAACAACCATACAAAGCAAGCATCCTTAATGTTTCGGCTATGAGTTTCGGAGCTTTGAGTCAAAATGCAGTTTTGGCTTTAAGTAAAGGAGCAAAATTAGGTGGTTTTGCTATGAATACAGGCGAAGGAGGTTTAAGTCCTTATCATCTTGAAGGTGGAGGCGATTTGATATGGCAAATAGGGACAGGATATTTTGGTTGCAGAACAGTAGAAGGTAATTTTTGTTCGGATACATTCCAAAAAAATGCGTTACACAAAAATGTAAAAATGATTGAAATCAAACTTTCACAAGGAGCCAAACCAGGACACGGCGGTATTTTGCCAGCTGCAAAAAACACAGAAGAAATTGCAAAAATTAGAGGGGTAAAACCGCATACTGATGTGCTTTCGCCACCTTATCACGCAGCTTTTAAAGATGCAGAGGGGTTGCTATATTTTGTACAACAATTACGAGAACTTTCCAATGGAAAACCTGTCGGATTCAAGCTTTGTGTGGGTAGCAAAGAGGAATTTATAGACGTTTGTGAAGCCATAAAAAAAACAAAAATACTACCAGATTTTATCACTGTTGATGGTGGCGAAGGTGGTACAGGTGCTGCACCTGTTGAATTTTCCAACTCGGTAGGATTACCGCTTCGCGAGGGCTTATCATTTGTTGTTGATACTTTAAATAAATATGATTTTAAGAAAAAAATACGAGTGATTGCCTCTGGTAAAGTGTTTTCGGCATTTCATATCATCCGATTAATGGCTCTAGGTGCCGATACAGTCAATAGTGCACGAGCAATGATGATGTCTATTGGTTGCATTCAGGCTTTGCAATGCAATACCAATACTTGTCCTGTGGGTGTCGCTACACAAGATAAAAGCTTGATGAGAGGATTAAACGTGAATGACAAATACGTTCGTGCTGCTAGTTTTCATAAAAAAACAATTCACAGTTTTGTAGAAATGCTTGCCGCGGCAGGGTTAAAAAATGGCGATGAAGTGCAACGCAAACATATTTTACACCGCTTGGGACCAAACAAAATGGTTACCTATGCCGATTTATACCCAGAAGCAGTTTAAAACAATAATTTAGGATTAAAACCCTTCTAAAATAGCATAAAAATGAAAAAATTACCACTCATAGCTCTTTTGCTCATAGCCGTTGCAATGCTAATTATAGGTATTAAAGCAAAAATGCTTCCTCCTGCTCTCACTGGAATAGGTTTTATAATTATAGCAATTTTATTTAACCCAAAAAAATAATGAATACAACTGTTATTCCATCAGAATTATCATGGCTCTATTTTAATCAATGTATTGTTGATGAAGCTGCCGATGGAACTAATCCACTGTTTGAACGTA
The DNA here is from genome assembly GCA_001873065.1 of Flavobacteriaceae bacterium CG2_30_31_66. GTDB lineage: Bacteria > Bacteroidota > Bacteroidia > Flavobacteriales > Flavobacteriaceae > Polaribacter. The sequence continues at coordinate 18,792 of MNYM01000048.1, read as the reverse complement.
TTAAGTTTTTGGCGATTTTCTCTTCCAATTTAGACGAGTTCTTTCGGGTAAAAGTCAATCAATTGGCAAATGAAAAAAGCACTCGAAAAAGCGAACTTTTTAATTCAATTTTAAAAGAAATAAATCAGCAACAAGAACAATTTGGGAGCGTTTGGAGAAATCAAATCATTCCTAAATTACGTCAAAATAACATTATTGTTTACGAAGGACAAACCATTGAAAGTTGTCATAAAAAAGAAGTGGAACGCTATTTCAAAAGCAATATTTTATCATTTATTCAAGTTGTTTTTGTTCAAAACGAAATTGATAAAACTTACTTTTTAAACAATCGAGGATTGTATTTTTTAGTAAAATTTAAAAAAAAAGATGGTAACTTTAATTATGCTTATATCAATATTCCTTCGGATAAATTAGATCGATACAAATTGCTTTCAAAAAAAGAAAACAATCACTATATCATTTCGTTAGACGAAATAGTGAAATCGTGTTTACATTTAATTTTTACACAAGACGAAATTATTTCCTGCTATGCCATCAAAATCAATCGGGATGAAGATTATGAAATTGAAGACGAAAATTCAGGCAATCTAATCTTGAAAATCAAATACAAAATCGAAGAGCGAAAAAAAGGGTTGCCAACCCGATTTTTATTTGATGCTTCAATGCCAACAGTAGAAATTGATTTTTGTAAACAAATTTTCCAGCTCAAAAAAAGAGAAATGATTGCCGGCGGAAAAATGCACAATTTGTTCGATTTATTCCAATTTCCAAATCCTATAAAACCCAATCTTCAAAGTCCATATTTGCCAGCTTTAGAGCATAACGACTTTGAAAATTCGAATTCAATTTTTGAAGTAATTGATGCAAAAAATCAATTGCTGCATTTTCCGTATCATTCCTATCATTATGTTTTACAGTTCTTTAACCAAGCGGCAATTGACAATCGTGTAACCGAAATTAAAGTGACTTTATACCGAATTTCGACCCAATCCTTAATCGCAAATGCCTTGATAAGTGCTGCTAAAAACGGTAAAAAAGTAACCGTTTTTGTCGAAGTAAAAGCACGTTTTGACGAAAACAACAATTTGCACTGGGCAAAAGAAATGAAAAAAGCAGGCATCAAAATTATGTACAGTATGCCCAATTTGAAAGTTCACGCCAAAATTGCCTTGGTAACAATGCAAATTGATACCAAAACAACCCAACAATACGCCTATTTAGCCACAGGAAATTTCAACGAAAACACGGCTGCCATTTATGCTGATCACGGTTTTTTTACTGCCGAAAAAAAATATACCAACGATATTGCCAAAGTATTCCAGTTTTTGAAAACTAAAAAAAAAGACAGCGAAATGGATACGCTTTTGGTGGCAGGTTTCAATATGAAAAAACAAATTATATGTTATATTGACTCTGAAATTCAAAACCATAAAGACGGAAAATCATCGGGAATAGTAATGAAAGTCAACGGAATTGACGAAAAAGATATTATCAAAAAACTCTACGAAGCTAGTCAAGCTGGCGTAAAAATCACACTACTTGTTAGAGGAATTTGTACGCTTTTGCCCGAAATTAAAGGCGTGAGCGAAAACATAAAAGCCTACCGAATTGTAGATATGTTTCTCGAACATGCCCGAATTTATAAGTTTAATAATGCCGGAAACGAGCAAATTTATTTATCCTCTGCCGATATGATGGGAAGAAATTTGAATAGTAGAATTGAAGTGGGTTTCCCGATTGAAGACGAAAATTTGAAAACCGAAATCAATCAAATTATTCAATTTCAATTAGAAGATAACACTAAAAAAAGAACAATCTTATTTAATGGGAAAAATGAATTAGTTCCAAATATCGAAAACCCAAAAAGAGCTCAAACGGATATTTATAATTGGATAAAAGAAAAATAATTATGAGACTAATTCTATTTTTTTTAAGTTTTTTTATTATGATTTCTTGTCAAAAACAACCAAAAGGCAATTTTGACGAATGCAAATCCTATCATTTGAGCGAACCTGAAAAAATTTGGGAAATGCCTTACGAACTCAATGAAATATCCGGATTTGAATTGCTTGAAAATCAAAAAATTATAGCCGAAAATGACGAAGAAGGTAAATTATATATTTATGATTTGAAAAATAAAAGCATCGAAAAAACCATTTCTTTTGGCAAAGATGATGACTATGAAGATATTGCCATAAACGGCGAGACCGCTTATATTTTGCGTTCTGATGGAACAATTTTTGAAATAATAAATTATAAAACCATTCCAAAAACGATAAAACATCTCACTTTTTTGAGTCAAGATGACGATACCGAAGGACTATTTTTTGATGCTTCAAAAAATAGATTATTGATTGCCTGCAAAGGAAATTCATCGGTTTTACAAAGTAAAAGAACTCGATTGATTTATGAATTTTTATTGAAAAATAAGACTTTAAATCCAAAACCAATCATCACCATTTCAGAAAAGGAAATTAAGAAGAAATACAACAATGCCAATTATTTTGCTCCGAGTAGCATTGCCATTCAGCCGATTACAAAAAATATTATCATCATAACTTCTGTTGGGAAAATGATGGTAGAAGTTTCGCCCGAAGGGAAATTATTAAATGTTTTTGATTTAGATTATCCTCATTTTCAACAACCCGAAGGGATTAGATTTGATAAAAATGGCGATTTGTATATTTCTAATGAAGCAAAAGGTAAAAAAGCCAATATCTTAAAATTCAACTATTTATTATGAGAAAAATTCATTTAGTATATTTTATTGCCACATTTAGTTTTTTTCAAACAAAAGCCCAAGAAGATACTATTTCTAAAAGTGTGTATTGTATACCAGCTTTAAAAGGTGTGCCAATTGGAAAAGGTATTTCAATTGAATATCAAAATGTTTCTAATATTTCAATTGAAACAATAGACAAGACTGGAAATTTTTCAAATACAAATTCTGAAATAAAATCCAATACCAATCTTGAAGCCAAACTTAAAATTCCAATTATAAATAAAGATTATTTAAGCATTGTTGCGGGTTTAAAATATAGCAAGGAAGAATTTCATTTTAATGATCCAAATCTAAACCCATTTTATCAAAATTTAGAAGATAAAGGTTTGAAAAGTATCGGAATGAATGTCACTATCATAAAACCAACAAAATCAAAAAAGTTTTGGGTTGTAAAGGCAAATGCAGATTTGAATGGTAATTTTGGCACCATAAATTCATTTTCAGAGTATTTAAAATTTTCTGTTTCTCCGGCTTTAGGTTGGAAAGTTAATGATAATTTTTCTTATGCCATTGGAGCCAGTTACAATTATCGTTTTGGAAGTCCAATTGTTATTCCTGTTGCAGCTTTTAATGTAAATATTGGAAAAAAATGGGGTATTGAAGCTATTCTACCATTATTTATAAAATCGAGATTCCAATATAATGACGGTCTTATTTGGCAGCATATAATTGAAATTGATGGAGCTTCTTATAGATTAAATAATTTTAGTTCAGAGTTTAATAGTTATAACAATTTGCATTTGCATCGTTCAGATATTCAATTATCAACTCGCTTTGAAAAGAAAATTGTCGGTTGGCTTTGGGCAGCATCTGAGATTGGCTTCAGAAAAAATTTAACCTACAATTTAACGAACTCTAATAAAGCAAAAGAGAATATCATTTTTGAAAATAATTTAAAAAATGCATTTCTATTTAATGTATCATTATTTATTTCACCTCGAAAAAATCCCTAAATTATGAAAAAAGCCCTTTATTATATGCCGGATATTAGTGGTTTTACAAAGTTTGTAAACAACACCGAAGTAGAACACAGCATTCATATTATTGCTGAATTGCTCGAAATTTTACTCGATAGCACAACTTTGGATCTACAATTGGTAGAAATTGAAGGAGATGCTTTATTTATGTTCACAACAAAAATTCCCAGCTATGAACAATTGATGCAACAAATTACCACAATGTTGGAAGCTTTTCACAAACACACTAAAAACTATGATAAAATGCGAATTTGTGATTGTGGTTCTTGTAAAACTACCACTAATTTAGAACTCAAATTTTTAGTTCATTATGGCGATTTAGCATTTATAAAGGTCAAACACATCAAAAAACCTTATGGAAGCGACGTAATTAAGATTCATCGACTGCTGAAAAATAAAATTGCTGCAAACGAATATGTATTGTTTACCAATGCAGTTTTTGAATTATATAAAGATAAGTTAGATCATTCTTGGCAAAAAACAACGGAAAACTATGACTTAACTAATTTGGACTACTTCTATAAAAATTTAGAAATCATAAAAGATAAAATTCAAATAGAAAACACTGCTTCAAATAGCAAAAAACTAGAAAACACGTTACCGGTTTTAACCATAGAAAAAACATTCAACGCCAATATTCAAGATGTTTACAACTATGTGACTGAACTAAAATACCGTCATCTTTGGGACAAAGAAGTTAAACGAATTGAGTATGATGAAAGTAAAATAAACCGCATTGGCACAGAACACAACTGTGTCTTAAAATTGGGAAACTTAAAATTTGAAACCATCTCTACACCATCCTCTAATAGTTTGGTTTATGGCGAAAAAACGAAGGATATGATGTTTACCAATAATTACTCTTATCTTATAAAACTGCAAAAAAAAAATGAAAACACTACTCAAATTACGCTTACTATCTATTTAGATTTTAACACCATAGGAACTTTTATAAAATCAACCATTTTGAAAATGGTTTCAAAAATGTGGAATTATAAATTGGAACATTTACATGAAATATCAAAAAATAAAATTCAATAATAAAATCATAAATTATGGATTCAATTCTTCAAAAAGCCGAAAATTATGTATTGGACTATCTCAATAACCATTTAAAATCAGAATATGTCTATCATAATTTTCATCACACACAATTTGTAGTTTCAAAAGTAAATGAACTAATTCAGTCTGAAAACTTGACCGAAGACGAGCAAGAAATTGTACAACTTGCGGCTTGGTTTCACGATATTGGTTACACAGTTGATAAAGCCAAACACGAAGATCACAGCATTACAATTGTTGAAAAATTCTTAAAAAAAGAAGGGTATGACAAAGAAAAGCTAAACGAAGTTATTGTTTGTATAAATGCAACAAAACTGCACGAAACGCCTAAAATTCTGCTTGAAGAGATACTTTGTGATGCCGATTTTTCGCATTTGGCTTCGCCTAATTATATGGAAATATCGAACCAATTACAAACCGAATTCGAAAATATTGGATGCGGCATTTATAGTAAAAAAGAATGGCTCGAAGAAAATATCAAAGTTTTTAACAACCACAAATATTATACAAAATATGCCCATATCAATTGGAATTCGATTAAAAATGAAAATTTGATAAAACTCAAAAAAGAGTTAAAAAAAACCCTAAAAAAAGAAGATAAAGTTGAAAAAGAAAAATCAAAAGAAAACAAATCTGAAAAAAGTGCCGAAACTCTTTTTAAAATCACTTCGACCAATCACCTAAAATTGAGCTATATAGCCGATAGAAAAGCAAATATTTTATTGTCTGTAAATGCAATTATTCTATCAATTTCTTTGTCGCAACTGATTCCAAAATTAGATAATATAGATAATGCGTTTTTGGTTTACCCCACGATGATCTTTGTTTCTTTTAGTGTTATTTCTATAATACTATCGGTAATTGTAACACGGCCAAGTGTAACATCAGGAAAATTTACAAAAGAAGACATTGTAAATAAAAAAGTAAACCTTTTATTTTTTGGAAATTTTCATAAAATGGAACTCAACGAATTTGAAGAAGGACTAAAACAAATGGCCAACGACAAAGAATATATGTTTTCGGCAATGACCAAAGATTTGTATTTTTTGGGTAAAGTTTTGGATAGAAAATACCGACTTCTCCGATTAAATTACACCGTTTTTATGATAGGAATAATCGTTTCGGTGCTTGCCTTTGCTATTTCTTATAAACTTTTATGCCATCCGATATGATTTCACAAAAAATAACTTTCAACAATGCGAAAGGGCAAGAATTAGCGGCCCGATTAGAACTTCCTGAAAATGGAAATCCAAGAGCTTTTGCACTATTTGCTCATTGTTTTACTTGCAACAAAAACCTAACTGCTGTTAGAACCATTGGAAAAACGTTAACCGAAAAAAATATTGCCGTTTTACGCTTTGATTTTACGGGATTGGGCGAAAGTGAAGGCGATTTTGAACACACTAATTTTTCCTCAAATGTAGAAGATTTATATTGTGCAGCCCGTTTTTTAGAGGAAAATTATCAAGCACCAAAAATGTTAATTGGTCATTCGCTTGGCGGAGCAGCCGTCTTGTTTGCTTCAGCAAAAATTCCTGCAGTCAAAGCCATTGCAACCATTGGTGCACCCTCAAATCCGGAACACGTTGCTCATTTATTTCACAATAGCATTGACGAAATTAATGCATCAGGAAAAGCGTTGGTTTCTATTGGAGGTCGTGAATTTACTATTCAAAAACAATTTTTAGATGACATCCAAGATAAAAATATCAAACATAATTTAGATGCTTTTAGAAATTCAATTTTAATTATGCATTCACCGCAAGATACAACTGTTGGGATAGAAAATGCTGCCGAAATTTACAAAGCAGCAAGACATCCAAAGAGTTTTGTTTCACTTAACGGTGCTGATCATTTACTTTCAGATAAAAAAGATTCTGAATATGTAGGAAGTATTATTGCTACTTGGGCTGATCGATATTTGTAATAAAAACAATAGAATGATAAACAATCAAGAAAAAATAATCAATGTACTTTTAAAAAGTGTTTGTTTTCATTATTTGAATGAACAAGAAATTATTCATTTGAGCAAAATTTGTACTTACGAAACTTATGATTCCGAAGAAATTATTTTTTCAGAAGCGCAACCTGCCAATTCATTTTATGTGATTGATAAAGGAAAGGTCAATTTGATTTTCGATAGCAAACAAATCATACAAGTCTCTAAAGGTCAGCTGTTTGGAGATTGGGCGATATTAAATGAAACCGTTCGATTAGCCACTTCAAAAGCATTAGATAAAGTTAAAGTGGTGGCAATTGACGCAATTAAATTTAAAAATCACGAGGTTTTTGATTCTAAAATCAGCTTTAAAATTGTGTTAGAAATGGCTAAAGGTTTGGTTTCGAGATTGCAATCTAAATCGCAAATTGCCTCTAAAATATTGATAGATGGAGGCGAGACTGCCCAAGTAGAATTCAAATCGACTTTGCGAAAAAACTTGTTTTCAGGCAAAAAAGATACTGCAATCGAAATGTCGGTTATAAAAACAATTGCTGGTTTTCTAAATAGTGATGGAGGCGTTTTGTTTATTGGCGTGAAAGACAATCAAGAAATTCTTGGCATTGACAATGACGAATTTATAAACGAAGATAAAATGTTGTTGCATTTAGGAAATTTAATTACATCAAAAATGGGAAGTTTGGTTTTGAATGAGGTTCATTTCACGATTGTCCCGATTAATGAAAAAAAAATAGTGCGAGTAGATTGTGTTACATCTAGCAATCCTGTTTTTGTGCAAGATAATGGAATTGATTATTTCTTTGTAAGAAGCGGCGTGCAAACAGTTTCGTATAATATTATAACTGCAATTTCTTATATAAAAGGGAGATTTTAAAGCATAAATTCAAACTAATAAAATGTTCAATCAAAACCTATTACCAATGAAAAAGTATTTCAAAATAACAACACAATTGTTAGTTTTCTTTTTATTTACAATTTCCTCAACGAAAGCACAATCATCATCGCTTTTAGGGAAATCATCTTCCTATCATTCACTTTCCCAAATTTGGGAATTAGATTCCGATATAAAAAGCGATGGATTTTTGCTCACGACATACAAACCCATTTACATTATGCCTTTTCGATTTTCAAGTCATCGACGCGATGTGCCGTTTAACGATGGTGGAACAAACCAAACAGAACAACTTAATCAATTGGATAATGTAGAAGCACTTATTCAGTTTAGTTTTAAAACTAAAGTTTTTAAAAGCATATTGGGAACTTGTGATTTATGGTTAGGATATACTCAAAAATCTTATTGGCAAGTTTATAATGCCGCTCTATCCAGACCTTTCAGGGAAACCAATTATGAGCCAGAAATTATTTTTAACTTTCCTGCAAAATTTAAATTTTTAGGTTTACAAGGTAAAATGCTCGGGTTTTCTTTGAACCACCAATCAAACGGAAGAGAGGGAACTATATATTCTCGTAGCTGGAACAGGATTATTATGAATGTAGGTTTTGAAAAAGAAAATTGGAGTTTAGTTGTTAGACCCTGGTTTGCCTTCGCAGATGAAGAAAATCCTGATATTGAAGATTTTGTAGGCAGAGGCGATGCAACTTTCATTTACAGACTGAATAAACATTTATTTACATTACACGGTCAGCATTCTTTGCGAACAGGATCAAACAATCACGGTCAAATAGAACTGGACTGGGCTTTTCCAATCAAAGGAAATTTAAGAGGCTATTTTCAGTTTTTTCACGGATATGGTGATGCTATGATTGATTATAGCCAAAGACATACTATTGCGGGAATTGGAATTGTTTTTTCAGAATCACTTTAAATTTAATTTTACTATAAATATTTCTTATCTGTCAGGTTTTTAGATACTGTATGTCTATTTAAGACATTCAATACACTTAAAAATGGAAACTAATACCAAATCAAAAAAAACTGATAAATCTTTTTTTGAAGATTTATATACTTTGTATTATCCAACGGTCGAATTATATATCCTCAAAAGTAGTGGTACAATCGAAGATGCTAAAGATATTTTTCAGGATGCAATTATAATTTTACTCGAAAAATTAGAACGAGAAGATTTTGTATTAACCGCTTCCTTAAAAACGTATATTGTTGCTATTTGCAAAAATATTTGGTTAAAAAAATATAGAGATAAAAAGACACAGCATTTTGTTCAAATTGATGAAACAAATAACAATTCATTCTTTGAAGAAGTTGATTTATTTATAGAAAATGAAAAAACTTTGGCAGATAAATTAACTATTTTGATGTCTAAAATTTCTTCGCATTGTGATAGGTTACTTAACAAAATGTTTTTCTTCAAAAACAATTCTGCGGATATTCAAAAACAATTTGGATATACATCTATTCACAATCTTCAAAATCAAAAACACAAATGTATCCAACAAATAAAAAAGCAAAGAGAGCAGCTTGAAAAAATAAATCAAAAATAATTTATTTTTTTGGGTGATTTTTTGAACAAAATGGTATTAATAAATAAGATTAATAATTAAAAACATATAAAAATGAAAAAAACAGTACTCTTATCGATTCTTGGAATTGGACTAGCCAATTTTGGTAATGCTCAAGTAACCATTACCAACAACACGAACTTTAACACAGCAGATCAAATGTTGTTAGCCAATGAAATCAACTTTAGTGGAGAACCATTTGCGGAATTTCTTGGTAATGATTTAGGGCTTTTGGATCCAATGTTAGTTGACCAACCCAATCAAATTTCATACACTTTAGGTATCGAAAATTATGAGTATTCAAGATATTTGTTACAAGTATTGGGTGCTCAATCCGGAATGGGACTGCACATGATGTGGTCGCCATTGGTAGAACAAATGGCAGCCATGCAACCCGCTTCTTTTGATGGATCTTTCACAGGCGGAATGGCGAATGGTTTTAAAGAAGATGACCAATTTATGATGATAATGGGTAATTTTCAAACGGACTCCAACCAAGCAGCACCCGCAAATCCATTTCCACAATTTATCGATTTTATGTCAGGAAATATGCAATTACCTCAAACTGTTACTGCAAATGCAGACATGGATTTTGCTTCACTCCGATGGGATAGAACTTTAATGGATAAAACATTAAATCCTGCGGCAATGGGACAAAGTTTGATGAAACAATATTTATGGGCAAGAGACATGCTCGGTGCATTTCATGATGCTGCAGATAATGGTATTGATGCCGATGGAACTAATTCTCCAGATTTAGTTGGTTCACCAATGTTTGACCCAAACAATAATATTTACTACGGAGGAAACAATTTAGATGGTTTTATGGGTCAAGTACTTACAGCCCAATCAATAGCTAAAACCATGTTTTTGATTAACAAAATGGCGTATGATGGTACAACACTGGGTGCCGTTGACCCAGCAACTTACAATCCAGCAAACGGCATTAAATATTTTCCACATAAAATTTTGGCTACCGAAGGAGATATGGGAATGATGTTGCCTCCAATGTTAAACCAACCTCTGACGGTAACTGATGCTACTAGCTATCTGTTTGATCAAATCTCTTATTTGTGGGCAACATCAGGTTACAAAAACATGATGGATCCAACCATAAACGATACACCACATTATGCCTATCACGAAGTTTTTGATGGTTTTCCTTTTCCTGCTTCAATGGCTGAAACAGGAACACCTGGACCATTTGATTTGATGATGGGTACCAGTAAAGTATTATTTTTAAATACGATGGCAATGCACTACAATGCAACGAGCGGAACATTTGTAGATACTGCAACTTTATCTGGTGGAGTGGTTACCAAAGGAAATACAATTAGTGCAAAAAATGCAGCCTATAGTTTAGTAGTTTTAGGAGAATTTGCTACTCAATTTTCAGCAACACCAATGCTTACTGATGCAGTAGATGCATTGAACGCACAAGCAAATTTTATAATTACCAATTTAAAAGATGCAACAGGTGGTTATAATAATAGTTTTACAATTGGTACTGGAGCATCAACATCTGTTAAAACATTGGCTACTCAAGCTGCCATTATTAGAGGTTTGTATGCAGCATATAGTTATACTGCTAATGCAACTTATAAAACTGAAGCAGATAATTTGTATAGTTATATGTTAAACAATTTCTATTTACCCACTGCCGAGATGTTTAAAACAGAGTTAGGAAATGACTTGGCTACTTATACTCCAAACATATTGGCTCTACTTTCTGGTGCAATGCGTGAAGCGAAAATAACAGGAAATCAAACAGATGCTGAATTGATTTACACAAGAGTTTTTAAAACTACTTACAACAAAATGATATTAGCAGAATCAATGGTGACTGGAGAAACTGGTGGTGATTCTGATAGTGATGGAATCCCAGCAATGGCAGGAGGAACAAGACCGTATGCTTTTGCCGCCGAAGGAACATTTACATTTTCGCCTTTAAGTACAAATTCATTCGATGCAAAATATAATGTAACCTTATATCCTAATCCTGCAACAGAAAATATTGTCATTAAATTTTTCAACTTCAATTTAGATAAAAACATAAAAGCCACTATTTATGACATTAGCGGCAGAACAATTTCATCTACAAGTGCAAATTCGGATAACCAACGAGTTACAATTCCTTTACATACGCTAACTAACGGAACTTATTTTGTTAGATTAACTTCAAACAATGATACTATTGGAATTGAAAAATTTATTAAGCAATAAGATTAAATTTTAAGTTCAATTGTTTTTCTTAAAAGGTCAGGATATTCATTTATCTTGACCTTTTTTCATTTTCATTAAGATTGTCAGGATTACACTATATATTCGTCAATTCATTAAATCTATATTCTAATGAAAGCACTAATCATTTCAGGCGGTGGTAGCAAAGGAGCATTTGCAGGTGGTGTGGCAGAATACCTCATCAACGATTGCTGTAATAACTACGAATTATTCGTGGGATGTTCCACAGGTAGTTTGCTTATATCTCACTTGGCTATTGGTAAAATAGATAAGATTAAAAAAGTATATACTACTGTTTCTCAACACGACATTTTCAACATTAGTCCCTTTAAAATTAAAAAAACTAAAAAGGGATTTGAAACATCTATAAATCACTTCAATACCCTTAGAACATTTATCAAAGGTTGCCCAACCTTTGGCGAAAGCGATAACTTAAGAAAGTTGATTAAAAACAGCATTTCGCAAGAAGATTTTAAGGATATTAAAGAACATAACAAAAAAGTGATTTTTACGGTATCAAATTTAACTTTAGATACTATTGAATATTACAACTCCAACGATTGTTCGTATAACGACTTTTGCGACTGGGCTTGGGCATCGTGCAATTTTACTCCTTTTATGAGTATTTTAAGTAAAAACAATTATCAATATGCCGATGGCGGTTTTGGCAGTTATGTGCCCATTTTATGTGCCATTGAAAATGGTGCTACTGAAATTGATGTCATCATATTAGAAAGCGAAAATAACAATAAAAAACACCCTGCAATAAAAAACCCATTCTCACTATTATTTAGAACATTTAAGTTTATGAATCACCAAAATAGTTCGAAAGATATTATCATTGGGAAACTTGTTGGTTTGAACCAAAAAATAAACATCAACTTCTATTATACACCCCATCAACTAACCGAAAACCCACTTATTTTCGACCCGGAACAAATGACCCAATGGTGGAAAGACGGTTACGAATTTGCTAAATCCAAAAATCCAGTTAGTTTTTGTCATATTCCAAATTTAAACGACTGATAAAAAACTATGGAAAACACAAACTCTTTATTGTCGCTTTCAGGAAAATTATTGCTCAACGTAAAATTGAACGTAGCTACTTCAATCGAAGAACAGAAATTAAGAAGCATTTCCCTAATGGAATTGCACCATCAATTAAAAACGGACGATGCCAAGAAAACCTTTTGGATAAATAGTTACAATGCCTATTTCCAAATCCTGTCCAATCGAGAAAAATTACACAGGAAAACGATTTTTACAAAAAAAATAATTGTCATTGCCCAAACACGCTTTAGTTTAGACGATATCGAACACGGTATTTTGAGAAAGTACCGTTGGAAATGGAGTTTTGGTTATTTACCAAATCCTTTTATATCCTTATTAATTAGAAATCTTGCGGTTCAAAAAATGGATTATCGCATTCATTTTGCCTTAAATTGTGGTGCCAAAAGTTGTCCGCCAATTGCTTTTTACACGCTTGAAAAACTAGACACACAATTGAATGAGGCAATGCACTCGTTTATCGTCTCTGAAACGGCTATTGATATGAACAATAAAACCATCGCAACTTCAAAACTATTACACTGGTATCGTGGCGATTTTGGTGGAACACCGGGAATTAAAAAGGTTTTGCAACAAGTTTTAGAATTACAATTCAATACCTATAAATTATCGTTTAACGAATACAGCTGGGAAACCCATTTAGAAAACTATTCGTAATCTTAAAAAAATAATTATCCTTTAAAAAAGTAATACAATGCAAAATACGCTTCAAAACAAAAAAATACTAATCACTGCAGGACCAACAAGAGAATACCTAGATCCAGTTCGGTTTATTTCAAACCAATCTACCGGAAAAATGGGTTATGCCATTGCCGAAGCATTACACAGTTTAGGAGCCAATGTATATTTGGTAAGTGGTTCAGTAACAATTACATCCAATTTTCCAAAAGAAAAAATCATTGCTGTCGAAACAGGAAAACAAATGTATGCCGAATGTAAAAAACTTTTCGACGAAGTGGATATTGCCATTTTCTGTGCAGCTGTTGCCGATTATACCCCAAAAGTTACCTGTGATTGTAAAATCAAAAAAATAGAGAACGAAATTTCAATAGAGTTTATAAAAAATGTGGACATTGCTTATGAGTTTGGAAAAGTAAAAACACAACACCAAAAATCAATCGGATTTGCATTAGAAACCAACAATGTTTTGGATAATGCAGCAAGCAAATTAAACAAGAAAAACTTTGATTGTATCGTGGCTAATTCTCCCAATAAAGACGAAGGATTTGGATACGACACCAATAAAATCGCCATTCTAAAAAGAGATTTAACCCTAACTGAATATCCTTTAAAAAGCAAACACGAAGTAGCTCAAGACATAATAAATACTATTATTGAAATGTATCATACAGTGGAAGAAACCGCATTTTAAAAGAATAATTTGTTATGCAGAAAGTTTTCAAAATAGCTTTATTTTTTACCCTAATAATTTTATTTTCTAATGAATTAAAAGCACAAGAAATTGAAAAAACATTTCATCAAAACAGTTTTAGCAAAGAAGAAATTACAAACTTAAAAGCAAAATATGGAAACCATAAAACCTTGATTGCAGATTATGAAAAACAAATGCTGATTGCATTATCTTATTTTCCAGAACTCAAAGACACAAAAATAAAATTCCGTTTAAAAAATAGAGAAACTCCATTAGCCACCAGACCTACAGTTGTAAGTATGTTGCGTTCCGCTAAAAAAAGAACCTACATCATTACAATAAGTAGAAAAAGCACCAACTATCTTGATGCCATTGTTTTTAAAAACCTCAACTACAATGCTCAAATTGGTGTTTTAGGTCACGAATTATGTCATATTTCTGATTATTTAACCAAAGGTTTTGTAAAGATGAACCGCATTGGTTTAGATATTGTTTTTTCCAAAAAAAAAATTGATGCATTTGAATTTAACACCGATATGAGTTGCATCAACCACGGTTTGGGATATCAACTCTTGGATTGGAGTATCAATGTGAGAGAAAACCTCAAAAGAGTAAATTGGCTTGGAGCAGTCAATTTAACTACCGATGAAAAAAGCGAACGATATATGAACCCATCCACAATAAAAAACATACTTTCTAAACATGCACTCTATCAGGAAAATCAAAGAATGACCAGCAATTGTCAGGAAAATGAATAATAAACGACTAATCTTGAAATCATTTGAATTTCAGAATATGGGACTTACTTTTCAGAACATATTTCAAAAAATTAAAAAGCCGTTCCAACAAGGATTAAGTGCCAGTGAAGTAACAAAAGCGATAATCGTGAGCCTTTTATTTACTGTTTTTCCTGTTTTTGGTGTAACCACAATACTGCTAACTTTAATGGCAATAAAATTCAAATTGAATTTGCCTATTATGGTTATTGTGAGTTATCTGGCAACACCACTTCAGTTTCTATTTTTTCTTCCATTTATTCATATTGGAGAAACCATTTTCAATATGCATCACACATTACTGTCTGCTCAAGAAATAAAAAATGCCTTTGATGTTTCTTTTTGGAAAACAATTCAAGATTTACTTTTAGAACTGATTTGTGGCCTAAGTGGTTGGTTATTTATAGCATTTCCATTGAGTATATTTTCCATTTTTATAAGTAATAAAATCTTTAAATTAATCCAAAATCAAAATGCAACTCACTAAAAATCTTGGTTATTTAGGACTTCTCGGAGCAATTTTAGTTGGAATAGGCGAATTCTATTTGCATTATTCTACGAATGTACTAATGGTCAAAGGCCAATTTAATTTCTTTGAATTTGTACCAATGGAAAATCTTAAAATTGGACATTTCATCGCAATACTTGGAATTCCGTTTTACTTTGCGGGTTATCTTCATATTTACCGAATGCTGAAAAGTGGCAACGAAACCTTGGCAAGAACCGTTTTAGGATTAGGATTTATAGCGTTCACAGTTGGTGCCGTTTGGATTGGCTCACGCGGTTATTTAGGTAGTTTGGTACGTTTAAAAAGCGAAATGCCATTTGAAACTTATGATAAAATCATTGCCAATTACAACTCTTTTCTCGAAATTTTAGTGCAAGTATTACGAGTAGTAATTGCCTTATTGTCTATTGCTTTTTCGTGGGCAATTCTAAAAGGCGGTACGTTGTATCAAAAATATATGGCGGTTTTCAATCCAATATTTATTCTCGTTTTTTTCATGATTATCGGAATGGCTTTACCTCAAATCGGGAAATATTTCCTTCCTATATTGATGAATATTACCCATTTCGTGCTATTTTCACTTTCATTATTACATCTTAACAAACACACGCAAAATGATTAAAAAAATTCTAAAAATACTTGGCATAGTAATACTTTTTGCTCTAATTGTAATTCTTGGTTTCTTCTGGAAAGATGCGAATTTAGACAAATACAATACTACAATCGACGAAGCTAGTATTCCAGTATTCACTTCGGTTGAATTGCCTTTTACACATCAATACGACAGCGAAAAATCATTGCCGCTTGCTCCATCTGCATTAATAGATATTGATAATGATGGCGTTGACGAAGTATGGTTTGGTGGTGGATTAAATCAAAACGATGCCGTCTTCAAATTCGAAAACAATAAGTTTGTTGATATAACTGCTCAAACTAATTTTGGTAACAAAGGAAATTTTACCTCAACAGGCGTCGCCACTGCCGATTTTGATGATAATGGTTTTCAAGACATTATCATTAGTCGCGAAGATGGATTGCATTTGTATTATAATACCAAAGGAAAATTTACACACAAAGCCATAAATACACCAATTAACAATAAATCAACTCCTTCTGGAATTACGCTTGGCGACATTAATAAAGACGGTCATTTGGACATTTTTCTATCCACTTATATCAAAAAGAATTTAATGGAAGGGCAAACCATTTTTGAAAACAAAACCTATGGTTCAACCAGTGAATTATTGCTAAATGACGGTAATGAAAACTTCACAAGTATCACAAAACAAGCAGGTTTAGACTATATTCACAATACCTTTATGGCAATTTTGGTTGATATTGATAACGACACCAATTTAGATATTATAGCCGCTCACGACACAGGCGAAGTGCGAACCTACAAAAACAACGGAAATCTAACCTTTACAATGAAAGATAATCCAACCACCAATACCTTTGCATATCCAATGGGAATAGCCGTTGGAGATTATAATAATGATGGTTTGGTAGATTTTATGTTCTCCAATACAGGAAGCACATTACCAAAATTTATGGCAAAAGGCGATATAAAAGACGCTTCAAAATTCAATGAAAAATGGATTGTGTTTCGCAACGATGGCAATTTCAAATTTACCGATGTAGCCGTAGAAACGAAATTAGCTGATTACGAATTTTCTTGGGGAGCTGTTTTTGCCGATATGAATAATGACGGTTTACAAGATTTAATCGTTGCCGAAAATTATATTGATTTAGTACCAAATAAATTATTCCGATTACCAAGCAGAATGTTCATTCAAAAAAACGATAAAACATTTGTGCCAACAGAAACCAAAAGTGGGGTTAAAAATCCAAACTATGCAATTACGCCTTTGGTAAGTGATTTTAATAATGACGGTCATTTAGATATGATTTGGACCAATATTGGTTCCCAATCATTAGGATATATCAATAAAGGGAATACAAACAATTACATTCAAATAAATTTACCAAAAAATGCCAAAAACATTGGAGCAATTGTAACGGTAAATCTAGTTTCGGGAAAAAAACTAACCGATTTTTTAATCATTGGAGAAGGATTGGCAAGTGATCAAACTTCGGTATTACATTTTGGTTTAGGCAAGGGTAATGTAATAAAAAATATTACCATAAAACGAATTGATGGTGCTGTCCAAACTATTGAAAATCCAAAATTGAACGAAATAATAACAATTAAAACAAAATAAAAAACGATGCAAACACTTCTTAAAACTTTATTTGTTCGGAATTTAAACCAATTAAAATTGGAAATTGAAAGTTACAAAACCGAAGCAGATTTATGTTCAACAACTCCTGAAATTGCTAATTCGGGTGGAAATCTATGCTTACACCTCATTGGAAATCTAAACCATTTTATTGGAGCAACACTAGGAAATACAGGATATCTTAGACAGAGAGATTTAGAATTCTCCGAAAAAAATATCCCAAAAGGAGTTCTAATTCAAAACATTGAAAACACCATAAAAATAGTTTCAGAAACTTTAGATAACCTAAATGAATTTGATTTCAACCAAGAATATCCGTCAGAAGTTTTTGGAAGCAAAATGGCAACCAACGATTTTATAACCTATCTCACCACACATTTAGCCTATCATTTGGGTCAAATCAATTATCATAGAAGATTTACTAATTCTACCAATTAATTTCGAAATGAAAAATTCCAAAAAACTCGCAGGAGTTAGCATTTTATCCGCAGTAGCAGCTTCTTTGTGTTGTATCACACCAGTTTTAGCACTTATTTCAGGAGCATCAGGAGTTGCATCAACTTTCTCGTGGATGGAACCAGCAAGACCGTATTTACTAGGAATAACCGTTTTAGTATTGGCATTTGCTTGGTATCAAAAATTAAAACCACGAACTAAAGAAAAAACACAATGTAATTGTGAGGAAGACGAGAGACCTCCTTTTATGCAAACCAAAACATTTTTAGGAATTGTAACCGCATTTGCATTTTTGATGATGGCTTTTCCTTATTATGGACAAATTTTTTATCCAAATACACAAAAACAAGGCTCTAAAGTTGAAAAACTGAATACTCAAAAAGTTACTTATGCAATTAGCGGAATGACTTGTGCCAGTTGTGCAGCACACATCAACCACGAAGTAAATTCCTTAAAAGGTATTCAATCTGTTACAATTTCTTTCGAAAACAAGAATGCAGTAATCGAATGGGACACTACCAAAACTTCCATTTCAGAATTAGAAAATACCATAAACAAAACGGGATATACCATAACTTCAAAAAAATAAACAAGATGAAAACACAATTAATATCAACGATAACTTGTCCTGAATGTGGACATAAAAAAGAAGAAACAATGCCTACCGATGCTTGTCAATTCTTCTACGAATGCAAAAACTGCAAAAAAGTTTTACGCCCATTAGATGGCGATTGCTGTGTGTATTGCAGTTATGGTAGCGTGGCTTGTCCTTCAATTCAAGAGAAGAAAGATTGTTGTAAATAACATAAACTACTGTTAAATACTAAAAGTAAATTATCTTAAAACGCTAAATTCGTAAATCGTAAAACTAT
>MNYM01000032.1 GCA_001873065.1 Flavobacteriaceae bacterium CG2_30_31_66 | reverse complement strand
ATTACCGATGTTAAAGGAGCCATCACTTATACAAACGATGCCTTTGAAAAAATGACAGGTTTTGCTGAAGAGGAAGTGCTTGGAAAAAAACCAGGAAGTTTTTTACAAGGTCCTGAAAGTGACCCTGAAGTTATAAAAGTGATGTCAAAATCAATCCAAGAAAGAAAAGAATTTAATGTTGATATTGTTAATTATAATAAGCTTAAAAATAAATACATTATCAATATAAAAGCGGAACCACTATATGATAAAAACAATAATTTTATTGGATTTTTCTCTATTCAGAATGACATCACACAACAACAAGAGAACATAAATAGGGTTCATAAACTGAATAGTATCATAAAAGAGCAATATGTAAAACTAGAAAACACAAATAAATCTTTAGAGGAATTTGCTTACATAGCTTCTCATGATTTAAAAGCTCCTGTTAGAAATATCAAAGGAATGCTCGAGATTATCAAGAAAAAAGGAGATGATTTAGACCCTAAAAAAAGAGAAGCGTATTTTGATATTATTCTTTCTGCATCTGATGAAATAAATCAAATGATCAATAATTTGCTTGAATATTCTCGTACAGGAATATCCACAGAAAAGTTGGATTTGGTAAATATTTCAGATATTCTTCAAGAAGTGATACAACAATTTGACCAAGATTTAGAAAAACTTGATGGTAAAATTATTTGTAATGTTAATATTAAAGAATTAGCCATCTATCCAATATTATTTAAAAGACTGATTACCAATTTAATAAGTAATTCTATTAAATATAGAAGTAAAAAAAAACCAATTATTACGATTTCTTGTAACATTGAAAAAGAAATTGTATTATTTTTGGTTTCTGACAATGGAATTGGAATACCGGAAAATCAATTTCAAAATATTTTTACTATTTTTAAATCGTTAAAGCAAAATAAAGATAGTAACGGAATAGGTTTATCTGTTTGCAAGAAAATTGTTGAATTGCATGGAGGTTCTATTTGGATAGAATCAAAAGTTGGCGAAGGAACAACCATTAAATTTGAAATTCCCTATAATCAAAAATTATGAATTCAAGAAAAACCCACATTTTATTAGTTGAGGACAATGAAGGAGATATTATTTTAACTCTTGATGCTTTCGAAGAAAGCAAACTTGGAAACGAAGTGAGTGTTGCCAGAAATGGAAAAGAAGCTTTAGAATTTTTGTTTCATAAAGGAAATTTTGTAAATGCAAAAAAACCAGATTTGGTTTTATTAGACATCAATCTTCCTTTTTTTAATGGAATTGAAATCTTAGAAAAAATAAAAACGAATGATGATTTAAAAAAAATCCCTGTGATTATGTTAACTACTTCTAACAGGCCAGAAGATATAAAAAACGCCTATAATAATCATTGTAATGGCTATATTGAAAAACCACTTGACATGGAGAAATTTTTATCTGTAATCCTAAAAATTGAAGAATTTTGGTTGCAAATAAATACTTTGGCTGTATAATAAAAATCACAAAGTCTGCAAAAACTCAGCAGTTATTGGCTTGCTGGTATATTTAAAAACCTTGTTGTACAACTTTGTTTTTAGAATGTGATTGTCGTCAATACTGCTAGAAACTACACAAATTTTACATTTTTCCTCAAACTTTAATTCTAGATTACTAAAAATCTCCATGAATTGAATACCATCCATTTTTGGCATATAAATGTCTAATAAAATCAAATCGGGCATGTTTTCTTCAATATCTTTATTTTTAATAAAATAATCAATAGCATCTTTACCGTTGTCAAATTCTATTACTTCTTCTGCGATGTTATTAGTATCAATCAAAACTTTCACAATATAATTGTCAATTTCATTGTCATCAATAATCATCATTTTTTTAAACTTATAGTCCATAGCTTTTGGTTTTAAGATGTATTATATATTTATAAATTTCACGAATTCTTCTTGTCTCCTTTTTGCAACAGGTAGTATGTGGCCGTTAGCAAGTTCGCAAAACAAACCGTTTTTTTTGACAATTTTTATAAGAAAATCAATGTTTATAATGTAAGAATGATGAATCCTAAAAAAATTATTTCCTAATTGAGGCACATATTCGCCCAAATTTTTACTAGACAATATTTTTGAATTTTGAATGGTATAAAACTCCGTATATTTTCCGTCAGCTTTACAGAAAACAATATCTTTCACTTTCAACAATTCAATTTTATCAACAGATGCAATTGATACATATTCAAAATTTTGATGAAGCGTATTGATGGTTTTAATTTTTCCAATAACATCGTTTTGATACACTGTTTCCATTTCAATAAATTTGATTATTTTATAAATGGATACAATTAATGAGTTTGTGTTGATGGGTTTTAGAATAAAATTGGTAGCATTTTGAATAAAAGCCTCATAAGCATCACATTTATTCTTTGATAAGTATAATAATTTTGGACGTCGAACATTGAGTTCGTTCAAAATCTTAGCATCAAAAGGCACATCATCAAAACCAACAATCAAAACATCAGGTTTGTGGAGATTCGTTAATTCGATAATATTTTTAAAATCTGAAACCAATTCAATGATTGAAAAAAGCACAGCATTGTCACTTTCAAATTCCCGAAGAAATCTGATGACATTTTCGTCATTTTCAACGATGATAGCTTTGAGAACGCGCACAGATTTACGGTATAATTTATTCTAAATATGTTCAAATATACACAATATTTTATTTAAATTTAAACTCTTTAAATGAAACTTACAGATGGATTTAGAAATTGAAAGAAAAAAATTATTGATAGAGTTTGATATTCTTGATACAAAAACAGAAGAAATGTTCGACAATATTACAGAAATTGCTTCTAAAATATGCGAAACACCTATTGCAATGATTACGCTTATTGACGACAAAAAACAATTTTTTAAATCAAAAATTGGTATTAATACTTATAGAACTTCAATAGAACATTCTTTTTGTAAAGTTGCCATTGAGAAATCAGATAAAATTTTCATTGTTGAAGACGCTACTATTGACGAGCGTTTTAAAAAAAATCCAATGGTTGTTGGTTCGCCAAATATTGTCTCATATTATGGCGTTCCATTAGTTTCAAAATCTGGAATAGCTTACGGAACGCTGTGTGTCTTTGATAATCAAATAAATACTCTTTCTGAAAATCAAATAGAAATTTTAATAAGATTAGCCAAAACAGTCGAAAATCTCATAAACCTACGATCAAAAAGTAAATTTTTGGATGCCTATCAATTAAAAATAGAGCGATATTCTAAAAATATGGAAGATTTCACTTACATGGCTGTTCATGATTTGAAAGCGCCATTAAGAGGCATTGACTCATTTGTGAAAATGTTGGAAAAAAAACACAAGGAAATTTGGGATGAAAAAGATGAAAAATACATTTCTTTCATTTTGCAAAGCACTACAAAAATGTTTAATCTTATTCAAGATTTATTGGAATATAGTAAGAGAACTACTGACAAAAGTAATTTTGAAGAGTTTGATTTAAAAGCACTAATTGACGATATTTTTGACAACACAACTTTTGAAATAAAACATAAAAACCCAATTTTAACTTGCCAAGAAATGCCAATACTTTTTTCCTCAAAAATTGCGTTCACAGTTATTTTTAATAATTTGATTAATAATGGACTCAAATATCAACCTGATAATCAAATTCCTAAGATTGACATCAAAAGTATTAAAGATGAAATGAATTGGATTTTTACCATTTCTGACAACGGTATTGGAATTGAATCTGACTATTTTGATGAAATCTTTAAGCCATTGACAAGACTTCATGGCAATTCAAAATACGAAGGAACTGGTTTGGGACTCGCAATTTGCAAAAAAATAATCGAAGATTTAAATGGGCATATAACTGTTGATTCGGTTTTAGGCGAAGGCACAACTTTTACTTTAAAAATTCCTAAAAATTAGAGTCATTTTTTTTAAAAAATAGTTTTACAAAGAAAAAAAACACTTATACTGATTTTTTTACCACTTATTTTAAATACTTCTCGATTGTTTAGTGGCGGCTGTTTTATTATTTTAAGAAGAATAATACACGTAAATTTAACCTATAATTCAAAACAAATAGACAACTATCTTCGAAAATATTCCAATATTTTATACCCCAAAACACTGAAAATCCTCATGAATTAATCCCCCAAATTCTTGAGGTTTTTTTTTGATGTCTCCCTGCAAATAATAATCTTTAAAAAAAATTTTGGGGATATCTTTTTTACCAATTTACTCTAAAAACCATGTTTGGAACCATTCCAATCGAATAGTGATCTCTCACAATAATTGGATCATTGACAATATTATTTCCAATATATTCTTTAGAAATTAGATTGGTTTGATTTAAAATATTTCTCAATGAAAGACCTATTTTTCCTGAAATATTTAATTTTTTAGAAAACGAAAAATTATATAACGTTGACAAATCTAAGCGTTGATAGTTGGGCAATCTTTCAGTGTTTATTTCTTCATAGTTTAGTTGATCATCAGAACCATCTGAAATTAGTTTTGTAAATGGTTTTCCTGTATGCCATTTATATCCCAAAGAAACTTGAAAATTATCAGTTTTATAAGCAATAGAAGTTGACAAGGCATGTTTTATTTGGTTGCTTGACGGAAAAAATTCACCCTCGTTTATTTCCTCAAACTGTTTTTGAATATCAATAAAAGAGTAACTAACCCAAGTGCTTATTTTTTTAAAGGTTTTTTTTAAATATACGTCAGTTCCTAAAATTTTTTCTTTACCGATATTAAAACGCTGAGGTTTTTCACTGAAAAAACCCAAAGTCAACGCATTAATTCCTGAGGTTTTTTTTGTGTAAGTATCAACGTCAAAAACCCATCCATTGTTTTGGTATAAAAAACCAGCCGAAAACTGATTGGCTTTAATGATGGGCGTTCCCTCGTTATTGGCAAGTTTCCATAGTTTATTTTCGAGGCTCAAATCACTTAAAATAGTTTCATTAATTTGACTAATGATTTGATTTTTTATTTCGCCAGAAAATTGCAATATCAAATGGTCATTGATTTCTTTGGTGATAAAAACTCTTGGCTCTAATCTAAATTTATTGATGTTATCGTGATAAGTTGATCTGACTCCAACATCAAAATTGATGAAACGATTGCTTCTATTTGCATAATTTAAAAAAAACGAATGCGAATTTATTTTAGAGTTATCTTGGTCTAAGATATATTCCAAAACTTTAGTTTCATCAAAAACATAGTTCACTTTTTTTGAAAAGAATTGATATCCTAAATTAAAAGAATCATTATTATTCAAATCAATCAAAAACTCGGTTGTAAAATTAGAATCCATTATTTTATTTTCTTTTTCAAACTTTGAGTTTTCAACCTCATTTGTTTTTTCAATAAAATGATATTCCAGTTCATATTCTGAAAGAGAAAATTTAGATTTTTGAGTGATTTTTTTATTCCAATTTTTTTCCCAATTAAAACTATACCCATTGTTTCTTATATCTAAAAGATCAATGTAGTCTTTTTCCGTCTCCAAATCTTTAAAAGTATGTTCTAAAAAATTATCAATATGTATCAAACTGAAAGAAAAACGATTGTTTTGGTTCAAAATATAATTCCATTTTATGGTATAATCTTTAAAATGAAATGTTTCCTCGGAAAAGCTATTATCCTGAATAGTAGTGTTTTGAAAAACTTTATTCTCTAATTTTTGGACGGTTTGGGTTTCATAAATGTCTTTATAAGATCTTCTAAAAGAAGCAATAATGCTCATTTTATCCTTAATAACAGGAATTTCAAAAAAAGCGTCAGCACTAATTCCGTTGAAACCAAAACCATAATTTGCTTTTTCTTCAATCTTATTATTGGTTGAAATATCAATAACACTTGAAATTCTGTCTCCAAATCTTGGATTAAATCCTTTATTATGAAAAGTAACTTTTTTAGTAATATTTGGATTAAAAGGAGAAATCATGCCAAAAAAATGACCTGTGTGATAAATCGTGATATCATCCCAAAGAATGTGATTTTGATCAACATCTCCTCCTCTAACGTTCAATCCTGTAGCAGTTTCATCAGGGCTTATAACTCCCGGTAGTTCTTGAATACTTTCTAAAACATCAGCTTCTGTGATGCCCGGAAGAATATCAAGTTTTTTTGGATTGATAATAAAAGTTCCGTTTTTATTTTTAGCAATTCCTCTTG
The DNA here is from genome assembly GCA_001873065.1 of Flavobacteriaceae bacterium CG2_30_31_66. Taxonomy (GTDB): domain Bacteria; phylum Bacteroidota; class Bacteroidia; order Flavobacteriales; family Flavobacteriaceae; genus Polaribacter. Next base: position 123,645 of record MNYM01000032.1, on the reverse strand, counting down.
TTAAATAGCTTTTTAAAACAACTTCTGATAATTTATAAATTGGATCTTGCTTTTTTTCTTGTTTCGTTAGCACAATATAATCGTTATTGATAAACCTAAATTTTAAATTTAATTTAGTTGACAATTCGAAAAGTAATTCTTCTAGTGTTGCTTCTTTTGATTTTAGAGAGAAGAATTTTCCTTCTAAAGATTCATCTGCATAAGAAATTGTAATCCCAAAATGAGTCTCAATTATTTTTAAAACTTCACTAGCGGGAGTGTTTTTAAAATCAACATCTACTGTTTTTTCTTGTGAGAAAGTGGTCGAAGAAAAAAAAAATAAAGCTATGATTATGAACCTCATCTAAAAAATTATTTGCTTAAAATAATTTTATTTCCATTAATTTCATAAACAACATTTACCGCTTCAAAAACGGATGCCAAAGCGAGTTCTAAATTTTTATTATCAAAACTTCCTGTAAAAAGTATTGAAGTATCAATTTTTGAAGCATCAAAATCTTTGTTAAATTGATTGTGCAATGAAACAATTACCTCTTTCAAAGGCACACTTTTAAAACTTGTTTGACCTGTTGTCCAATAAGGAGAAACAGGCAAATCATTCAAATTATTTTGAGTAATTTTTCCTTGATTATTTCTTACAGATTGATTTGAAGTAATTACAAACTCTTGATGATTCGTTTTTACCCAAACTTTTCCCTGAAAACAAACTACTTCAAAAAAGTTTTTAGAAGCATAAACATTAAATTGAGTTCCTAAAACAGTGACATCACCAACAGCAGTTTTCACAGTAAATGTGCTTCCTTTTTGAACCTTAAAAAAAGCTTCTCCAGTAAGAGAAACGTTTCTGTTTTTTTTCCAATCACTTTCATTAAAGCTAATTGAGGAATTGGCATTTAAAATCACCTCGGAATTGTCTAACAATGTGGCTATTTTTTGTTCCCCAAAATTAGATTGAAATGTAATATCTGATGGCACTAAAAAATTATTGATACTGAAAAATAATAGTAAAGATGCTGCAACTGCAATGGCAATTTTCGCAAATAAAGGTATTACTCTTGATGATTTTTTTTGTTTAGATTTCCGTTGTATTGTAGTTTTTATGCTTGCAAATGTTTCGTCCATTGGTTGTTCTAATTTTTCATAAACCTCAATACCTGCTCTGATTTTTAAAAAAGCAACATAGTCTTCTTTAGAAACAATTTCTTTTAAATCAGCGTCTGAAAGCTCACCTTCAAACCATTGTGCTAAAAAAATATCATTTGAATTTTGTGTAGTTTTCATTTCGATAGTGTATGCTTTTAATACTTTACAATTATTAATTAAAAAACCCTACTTATTTTTTAAATATTTCCAATTTTTTCTCTCATTACCAATAAGGCTTCGTGCATTCTTTTTTCAACAGCTTTTTGTGAAATTTCCAGTTTTTCTGCAATTTCTTTGTATTTCATTTTTTCAATTCTATTCATTAAAAAAACATCTCGTTGTTTTTCTGATAAATCAGCAATGGCTTTTTCGAGTTTAATTAAAAACTCTTCTGATAGCATTAAAAACTCTGGAGATTCTATAGAAGTTTCATCAACTTTTATTTTTTGATGATTTTGAACTACCTTATTATGTTTCATAATATTTAGAAACAAATTGTTAGAAATTGTATATAAGTAGCTTTTTACAGTGTCAAAAACCACCTTGTCACAATCTTCCCAGATTTTCACAAAAGCATCTTGAATTATATCTTCTGCTAAATCTTCATCCCTAGTTTTAGAATAAATAAATCTTTTTAGATTTTTAGCATGCGTTCTAAAAACGGTTTCAAAAACCTGATCATTACAGATGTTTTTTGAATTGTGGTTCATTATGAAAATATATCTTATAATAACCAAAGGTAAAAAAAAATAATCCTTGGTAGGGTTTTTTAAAATGTTATTGTATTAGATATGAGTGTTCGAAAATCGAAACTCTTAAACACTAAAAATAACAAATTAAATTTCAACAAAATGAAAACTTTAAAAATCAACTTTTTTTCTTTATTAATTTTATTAGGAATGTTCTCTTGTAGTCAAAATCAAGATGAAATTTTAGATCCAACAGAAACTGCAAATTTAGAAAAAAGTATAACAGCAAAAATCGTTGCAGAAAATGTGCAAACTCACGTAAAATCTGACGGAACATTCAACAATCCTACAAATCCTGAAAGCAGTATTAAATTTGATTTTGGTTTTAACTTTGTGTATCCAATAACTTTAAATTACAATAACGGAACTCAAGTTCTTGTAAATGGGATTACAGATTTAGCTAAAGTAGTTTCAACCATCACTTCAACAAATTATATAGAAGGAATTGTTTTTCCTTTTACAGTGATTACAAATGACACTATTCAAAAAACTATCACAAATGAATCTGAATTTGAAGCCTTGATTGAAAGTCACGATACTGATCATGATACAATCCCAAATTATACTGATACTGATGATGATAATGATGGTGCTTTAGATACGGCAGAGGATGCAAACAACGATGGTGACTCAACCAATGATGATGCTGATCATGATGGAGATGCAAACTATCAAGATAATGATTCTGACAATGATGGTGTAAACGACCAAAATGAGGATAATGATGGTGATGGAAATTTTACAAATGACGATTCAGATAATGATGGCACACCAGATTATAATGACACTGATTCAGACAATGATGGAACTGATGACGGAACTGATACTGATGATGACAATAATGGAACAAGTGATAATAATGAAGATCACAGCAATGGAAGCGATAATGACAATGATAATAATGATAATGACAACAATGACAATGACGGAAATGACTAATAATTTAAAAAACAATCAAAAATCCAAAAAATAAGTTCTTTAATTATTTTGAGTTAGTTGAAAATCTCCTTGATAAAACAAGGGGATTTTTTAAAGTTTTAAAATCTTATAAAATGAAAAAAATATTTATCACAGCCCTATTAATATGCGCTTTCAATACAACAATCAACGCACAAGAATGGTTTAATAATTTAGAAGATGCAAAAATAAGAGCAACCAAAGAAAACAAAAATATTGTTGTTGTTTTTCAAGGTTCAGATTGGTGTACGCCATGTATTAAATTAGATAGAGAAATATGGAGCAATTATTCTTTTAAACAATTGGCAGAGAACCATTTCGTAATGGTTAAAGCAGATTTTCCAAAAAAGAAAGCAAATAGACCCTCAAAAGAACAAGAAATGAAAAATAATTATTTAGCTGAAAAATTTAATTCAAACGGTTTTTTTCCTTATGTAGTAATCATAAAACCAAATGAAAAAATCCTTGGAAGCATGGGATACGAAAAAACTTCTCCTGAAATGTATTTCAAAAAAATGACTTCATTTGAAAAATAATATTTTTTGCTCAATTGTTTTTTTAATAAATTCAATAGCAGTTTTCAGCCAAAATGTAGTTCACGAAACCATGACGCTCATGGGAAGCAGGTTTGACATTACAGTGGTTTCATCAACTAAACTTGAAGGTGAATCATATATCAAAACTGCTGTTTATGAGATTAAAAGAATTGAAAATTTAATTTCGTCTTGGGATTCAAAATCCCAAACTTCCCAAATTATAAGAAATGCAGGCATTAAACCTGTGAAAGTTGATAATGAACTTTTTCAATTGATTAAAAGAAGTATTAATATTTCAAAATTAACCAATGGCGCTTTTGATATTAGCTACGCCTCAATGGATAAAGTGTGGCTTTTTAATGAAAAAATGACTCAAATGCCGTCAGAGGAAGAAATAAAAAAATCTGTTTCGAAAGTAGGGTATGAAAATATTATTCTCAACGAAAAAGACACCACTGTTTTTCTAAAACAAGAAGGAATGAAAATTGGTTTTGGTGCTATTGGGAAAGGATATGCAGCTGACAAAGCTAAAGGTTTATTAATGTCTAAAGGAGTTACAGCAGGAATTATAAATGCCTCCGGTGATTTGGCAACATGGGGAAAACAACCTGATGGAAAAGATTGGATGGTAGGAATTGTAAATCCGCTAAATAAATCTCATATTTTTTCTTGGATGCCAGTTTATGATAGTTCAGTGGTTACTTCAGGAAATTATGAAAAATATGTGAAATTTAATGACAAAATTTATACCCACATTATCAATCCAAAAACAGGATATCCAGCAACAGGAATTTTAAGCGTAACTATTTTTACAAAATTCGCTGAATTGGCAGATGCGCTTGCAACCTCGGTTTTTGTGATGGGAAAAGAAACAGGTTTGGATTTTATAAATCAATTAGAAGGAGTCGAATGTATAATTATTGATGAAAACAACACTATTATCACTTCTAAAAATATCAAATTAAACCCAATTAAAAATGATTAAAAAAGTATTTTATCTCGCAATTACTTCCATTTTTTTTAGCTCTTGTGTAGCTGTAAAAGAGTATGAAAAAATAAATATCAATGATCCTGATATGGCTCTTTCTCAAAAAAAATTAAACCGTTTTGAAACTTCATATCAAGTTTACAGAGAGGGTGCTTCTGGCGCAAATGGTGGAAAATCAGGTGGAGGTTGTGGCTGTAATTAAAATTTATCAAATGAAAATAGTTATTATTTTAATTTGCCTTTTCTGCTTTGGAACTACTTTTTCTCAAAAAGATTCCACTAATGTTTTCAAAAAAAAGGTATTAGAAACAGCTGAAATTAATTTTTTGACTAGTTATTATGGTCAAAATGGAAAAAATGCCTCAGTAACTGGCGGAATTGGAACTGAAAAATTATCCGATTTCACCTCTACAATAGTGGTAAGCATTCCTATAAACGCTGACGATGTGTTGACTATTGATGCTGGTATTTCTGCTTATACTTCTGCTTCTTCTAGTAATGGAAATCCGTTTGATATTTCTGGAGCTTCTAGAAATGGTGATGATGATGATGATGATGATGATAAAACGTATAAAAAAGCTGCACAAGTGATTGGAAGTCCTTGGATTGCTTCTTCTGGAGCTTCAAAATCGGATGTTTGGAAAACTGTAACTGCTGATTATTCTCATAGTTCTAAAAGTAGAAATACTATTTTGAGTGTAGATGTCTCAATTGCAAATGAATATGATTATAATTCATTTGGCTTTGGAGGTGGATTCATTCAACAATTCAATGAAAAAAATTCAACAGTTAGCTTAAGTGGAAAAGTATATTTAGATACTTGGAATCCTATATATCCAACAGAAATTAAATCATTTGTTGAAGAAAATGGGAATTTAAATCAAGGATTTTTTAATGGAGTTACCATTTTAGACCAATTAGGAAATCAATCTTCAAGATGGAAACCAGCAAAAGGTTTTGAATTGATTGACATCAAAACCCGAAATTCCTATTCAGTATCATTTAGTTTTTCTCAAATTCTGACAAAAAATGCACAAATTTCTATTTTTACTGATATTGTAAAACAACAAGGTTGGCTCGCAAATCCTTTGCAAAGAGTTTATTTTGGTGATATTAGCAATTATTTTATTGGAAATGCTTCTAGTATTTCAAAATATACTTCCACAAATAATACTGATGTTTTTCAATTGGCTGATGATATTGAACGTTTACCAACGAATAGAACAAAAATTCCTATTGGGGTAAGTCTTAATTATTATATCAACGAAATTTTTACAGTTCGAACTTATTATCGTTATTATTTTGATGATTGGGGAATACAATCTAATACAGCAAGCATCGAAATTCCTATAAAAATTTTAGAAACTTTCACATTCTATCCATCATTTAGATATTATGATCAAACTGCTGCTGATTATTTTGCACCTTATGAAAAGCATCTTTCAACAGAAAAATACTATACTTCTGATTATGATTTGTCTAAATTTAAATCGATGCAATATGGTTTTGGAATTACGTATACTGATATTTTTAGCAAATCACACGTATTTAATTTTGGTTTAAATACAATAGACTTTAAATACACAAATTATAAACGCGATTCAGGATTTAATGCAGGTTACGTTGCTGTCGGACTCAAATTTTTAATGGATTGATAAATTAATTTTCAATAAATAGTTTCAGAAATATTTTTTCTAAAACACAACAAAAAAGCAGTTTTTTGCTTTTTATTGGGGGTTGAATAGCTTGGGCAATTGCTCAGGCTATTCTTTTTTCGTTCAATAAAAACAGTTTTTTAATATTTATTAAATCAACAAAATTTTAATTAACTTGCATAGTCTGTAAAAAGAAAGAGAAAAAAATAATTTTTCTTAATTTTATAGTCGAAAAAATCATTTATATCAAAAATTCATGGCAAAAAAGGGTATTCAAAATCGCTTAGAAGATGCAATCAACAATTCTTTTGAGCAAATTTCTGGTCAAGATGCAACTTTTTTATATGCAGAATCTCCCTCAAGTCCAATGCACATTGCGACTTTAGTTATTGTTGAAGGTTCTTTAAAATTCGAGGATTTTAAGGCGGTTGTTGCTTCTAAATTACATTTAATCCCAAAATTTCGAAAGAGACTTTTGAATGTTCCCATGAATTTAGATTATCCTTATTGGGTTGATGATCCAAATTTTGATATTGATTTGCACATCAATAGAGTTCGACTTCCTGAACCCGCAAATTGGAAAACTTTGCGCGAAATGACCTCTTCAATTTTTAGTAATCCCTTGGATTTACGCAGACCTTTGTGGTCCATTGATTTTATTGAAGGTTTGGATGATGTTTCTCAGGTGCCAAAAGGTTCAGTCGCAATTATCTCAAAAGTGCATCATGTGATGGTTGATGGTGCATCTGGAGTTGAAATTATGGGAATTTTATTTGATAAATCTATCCAAGAAAAAGACCTCGAAATCCCAAAACCAAAACCTTTTGAGCCAGAACCTTTGCCTGATGAAATGACGCTGCTTCTAAAAAGTTCTTACGGATTTTTTAAAAATCCGTTCAAAATTCCAAAATTAGCTAGCGAAACTGCTCTTTATTTTTTGAAAGGAGAAATTAACATGCGATTTAATAATAAAAAGTATACTTCTAAAAACAATTTTTCAACACCAAATACAATTTTCAACAAAAATGTATCACCAAGAAGAACTTGGGGAACTGCAATTTTGTCATTTGAACGTATCAATTCGCTCAGAAAAATCGCAGGCGTCACTGTAAATGATTTAATATTAACGATTTGTGCTGGCGGAATTCGTAGATATTTAGAAGAAAGAGACAAACTTCCATCTCAGCCTTTGGTGGCAAATGTTCCAATTTCTATTCGTGGAAAAGATGAAAATAAACAAATGAACAATCAGATTTCCAATATGTTAATTAAAATTGCAACTCACCTCAAAGATCCAATTGAAAGATTGGAATACATTCATGAACAAACCAATTTAGGTAAAAATAAACACAAAGCCGTTGGTGCAAAAACCCTGTCAAAAATTTCTGAAGCAGTTCCTTTTGGTTTAGCAAACTTGGCAGCGACTTTGTATAGCAAATACAATATCAAAGAGTTTCATAAACCACCATTTAACGTTACAATTACCAATGTTCCTGGACCACAAAACCCATTGTATTTAAGAGGTCAAAAAATACTCTCAATCTTCGGATTAACGCCAGTTTTAGATGGATTTGGGTTGATTATTGCTGCATTTAGTTACAATGGTTTGGTATCAATAACAACAACTTCTGATGCGAAAACAATGCCTGATGCCGATAAATTTTCGAGATATATTAGAGAAGCAGCCAACGAATTGGAAACTGTGGTTTTAGAAAGAGGGAAAGTGACAGAAAAGCAAAAAGTGATTACACTAAAAAGCAATCCTTTTCTGAACAAATTCAAAAAGTTTTTAATTGAAAATAGTGGTGCTCGTAACCAACTAAAAGGATGTATTGATTTTCAAATCACTACCGAAAAAACAATTTTTCCTACACAATTTGAAATTTCAGAATCGGCTGTTGTAATCAAAAAAACAACCTCAGAAAATCCTTTTATTACTGTTGAAATTGAAGATTTGGTTTTAAGTAATCTTTACAGAAAAAAATTATTATTAAAAGAAGTACTTATTCAAGAACGTATTAAAATTTCAGGAACTACTAAAAACAAAGAGAAATTCTCAGAAATATTAACTGCTTTTTTCAATCAAAATTAAATGAATTTTAGCACTGATACTTTCAAAACTCCTGACAAGCAAACTATTTTTTATTATAAATGGTTTGCAAATAAAAACATGCCTTTGAGAGGCGTTGTTCAAATTTCACACGGCGTTGGAGAACATGCTGGAAGGTATCATTCAATTGCTCAAGTGCTTCAAAATGAAGGTTATGAAGTATATGCGAATGACCATCGAATTCATGGAAAATCAGTAAGAAATGAAGATTTTTTGGGATATTATGATGGAGAAGATTATTTTTCGGATGCACTAAATGACATGCGTCAATTATCAGAAATCATCAAAAAAGAACATCCATCAAAAAAAATCATTTTATTTGGTCATAGTATGGGTTCTTTTTTAAGCAGGGCTTATGCATCAAAATATGGTGGAGATTTAGAAGCTTTAATACTCTCAGGAACTGCCAGTTTTATGAAAGGTTTGGGTGGATTCGGAATTTTTAGTGCAAAATTATTGAGTAAAATTAATGGAAAGCATAGAAGCAATGAAATGCTAAAAAATATCTTTTTTTCTAATTTTAATAAACATTTCAAACCCAACAGAACCCAAAGTGATTGGCTAAGTTCTGATGAAAATCAGGTTGATTTGTTCGAAGCTGATCCTTTGCGGATTGAGGATTTTTCATTGAGTATTTATGTAGATATTCTCACTGCTAGTAAAAAAGTAAACGAAGAAATTATTTTTAAAAACACACCCAAAGAGTTACCTATTTATGTTTTTTCAGGTGGTCAAGATCCTGTTGGAGAAATGGGAAAAGGTGTGAAAAAAGTGGCTGAAAATTTCAAAAAAGCTGGAATTCAAAACCTTACTTTAAAAATTTATGAATTTGGAAGACATGAAATGCTGAATGAAATCAATAAAACTGAAGTTGAAAATGACCTATTAACCTGGTTGCATCAACAAACAAAAGCCCAAAAATAACAAATGGAAAGTATTAAAATTGTTTATTCCGCTTTTACAAAATTTGCAATTGCCATTGCAGTTTCACAAGGTGCTACTTTAACCGAAGCTAAAAAAATAGTACTTACTAGTTTTCAAAATCACCCTCAAAAAAAACAACTGATTGAAATCATAAAAAACACCTCTTTAGGAAAAAAAAATCTGAATATTTTAAGTCAAGAGTGTATTTCAATTTGTGAAGATTTTGGCCCTGACAGAGATTATATTACCCTTGTTTTAATATTAGAAAATATCTACAAAGATGAAATTTTCAATGAAATTGAAAAAGACACAATCTCCAATATCATTCTAAAATTCAGAAATGAGATTGAGCGCATCAATGCAACCATCCCTCCTCCTCCACTTTTTAATGTTTTGTTAGAATCTCGTTCTTTGGTTGAATGGACATCCATGATAGGTTTGTATCATTTGATTCCAAGATATAAAAGTAATTTGGAAAAACCAGTGTTGCTAATGCCTCCCTACTTGGGAAATGATTATTCAACAACTTTTGTAAGAAAATACCTAAGATCCGCAGGTTTTAAAACCTACAAATGGGATTTGGGAATCAATATGATCAATTCAAAATCACTCCCAAAATTGATTGAAAAATTGGATGAAATTTATGAAAAACACCAAGAAAAAGTGAGTTTGGTTGGCTGGAGTGGTGGAGGTATTTTCGCCAAAATAATCGCAAACAGGCATCCTGAAAAAGTTGCTCAACTTATTACAATTGGTTCTCCAGTTTGGGGTTTGAAAGACATGCAAACTCCAGTAATCAGAACTTTAGAGTTTTTAAGAGGTAAAAAATTACGTGAACGAAATGAGAAATTCATCAAAGAATTAGAACAAATTCCACAAATTCCAATCACTTGTATTTACACAAAAACAGATGGATTAGTGCCTTGGAAACATTGCTTAGAAGCAGAAACTTTTAGAAATGATATTAAAAATGTTGAAGTTTTTGGAAGTCATACAGGAATGGGAGCCAATGCAACTGTGCTTTTAACGGTCGCAAAAACCTTACACGAAAACATCGAAAAAGAGCATCAAAAAACAGTTCTTTCAAAAATGGAAAGCTTGTTTTACCCTGATTTTTGGAAACAAAAAGGAATCTCAAAATTTACCAACATTTTTTTTAGTTGAGTATGGAACATAATTTAGAAAATTGTATTAATCATCCAAAATTTCAGGACGAATTGGCTAAAATAGCCGAAGAATTGGAACTTGATTTGACAGAAGTTCAAAAAAAAGGAATAGCATGTATGCAAGAACTTTTTTCTGAACAACATCCAATTGCGAACATGCTTTCTATCAAAGGTTTTCAATTGATGATGTCAAAAGCTTACAATAACAATATTGATATTGATGCAAAACAAATCAAAGATTTAATGAAAATCATGCGTCAAAACTCAGTAGCATTTATTTTGACACACAAAACATATCTAGATACTGTTGTTTTGGTAAACACTTTAGTACGATACGGAATGCCCATTCCGTATTCATTTGGAGGAATCAATTTGGCTTTTCCGGGTTTTAAACAATTGGCAAAAAAATCAGGTATTATTTTCATCAGAAGAAGTTTTAAAGATGATCTAATTTATAAAGCTGCCTTAAGACACTACATTTCTTGCTTGATTGAAAATGGTGATCACTTAACTTGGAATATCGAAGGAACTCGATCCAGAACCGGAAAAATCGTATATCCGCAAATGGGAATTTTGAAATATATTATGGAAGCTGAACAAGAAAGCACCAGAAAAATTAAATACATTCCTGTGTCAATTGTGTATGATTTGATTCCTGATGTGAAAGAAATGACCGAAGAAGGAAAAGGGAAAGAAAAAAAATCAGAGGATATTGCCACTTTTTTCAGTTATATAAAAAAATTAGGCAACGAATTTGGAAAGGCTGCTATTAGATTTGGAGAGCCTGTTGATGCTAGCGAACATCGAAATGCAATGATTCCTGATTTTGAAGAAGATAGTTATGCTCATCAAAATACTTTGCCACGTTTCGCTTTTGAGCTGATTCACGAAGCAAATATGATTACACCAGTGACGACAGTTTCGCTAGTTTGCAATATTTTATTGAACAATTTTGCGCTAACTAAAAGAGAAATTGAATTCAATGTCATCAAATTGATGAATTATATTGAACAACGCAAAAAAGATGTCTTGATTGAACGCGGAAAAAGCATCAGTGCTGCCGTTCAAAAAGCCCTGAATTTGCTTAAAAGTGCCGGAATTATTCAAAAAAACAAAGCAGGTTTTAAAACCCAATACAACTTAAATTCCGAAGAATTTTTATCAGCAACCTATTATGCAAATATGGCCGCAGCACATTTGTATCATAGAGCGTTTATTGAAATTGCATTAGTAAAAATTAAAGATATTGAAGCGTCTGAAAGAATTGTTTCGTTTTGGGAAGAAATCATGAATCTAAGAAATTTGTTCAAATTTGAATTTTTCTACACAAACAAACCCCAATTTAGTTCAGAAATTGAAGCTGAAATGACTCTTTTTGATAAAAATTGGCGAACAATACTTAGCAATCCTGAGGGAAATATCGAAGAATTATTATCAAAACAAGAATTATTTGTTTCAAAAGCATTGTTATTAACCTATTTAGAAGCGAATAAAGTAGTATGTCATACCCTTGAAACTTGGGATTTAGAAGACGAGTTCAATGATGACGCTTTTTTAGAATTGTGCCTTTTTAAAGGCAAAGAACTACACTGGCAAAACAGCATTAGTAGAATTGATAGTGTTTCTAAACCATTTTTAATCAGTGCTTTACGGTTAGCAAAAAATAGTAAACTTACCCCAATTGAAAATAAAATCAATAGCAAATCATTAACTGATTGGATGAATTTGCTCGAAAATCTTACTGAACGTTTGCGATTTTTAAAGAAATTAGAAATTATCAATGCCAAAAAATCAAAAAATATCTCTTCTGATGAAATTGTTCCTGGTGTAAATTTAGAAAATATTACAGAAGTGGTTTTGGAGGAAGAACAAGGAAATCATATTGCCGCTTTTTTTGATGTTGACCGAACTTTAATCAACGATTTTTCAGCAAAACAGTTTTTAAAATCAAGATTGTTAAGTGGCCAATCTTCTACTAAAGAAATTCTTTCTCAATTTGCAGCAATCTTAGTATATGCTGCAGGAAATAGGGATTTTGAAACCCTTACCAAAATCGCAGCTTTAGGAATAAAAAGTGTAAAAGAACAAGATTTCATCGAATTAGGAGAAGAAGTTTACCAAGATTATTTGATGAATACCATTTACCCCGAAGCAAAATCATTAATTGAATCTCATCAAAAAAAGGGTCACAGAGTCGTAATTATTTCGGCGGCAACACGTTATCAAGTTTTACCGATTGCAAAAGAATTGGGTATTTCTGATATTTTTTGTACAGAAATGGAAGTGAAAAAAGGAAAATTCACTGGTGAAATCACTGAAATTTGTTGGGCTGAAGGAAAAGCAAAAGCTGGTAAAAAATTTGCCAAAAAAAATGCGATTGATTTGTCAAAAAGTTTCTTTTACACAGATAGTTTTGATGATTTTCCTTTAATAAAACTCGTAGGAAAACCAATTGCCACAAATCCGGATTCCAGACTTTCTCAGGTTGCTTTTGAGAATAATTGGCCAATTTTGCGTTTCAAAGAAACCACCAAAAAACCATTGGTAAATGGACTAAGAACAGGATTAGCTGCTGCAAGTATTTATCCCTCAGCTTTGAAAGGGTTGCTTATAGGAGGTTTACTTTTTGATATCAAAGAAGGTAGAAACACGACTTTGGCAAGTATTGGGGATTTGGGGACTAAATTTGCTGGTTTGGATATTGCCATCAAAGGAAAACACAATTTAGAGGATCACAGACCTGCCGTTTTTTGTTTCAATCATCAAAGTTCTGCTGATTTTTTTATCTTATTGAAAATTCTCAGAAAAGACATTGCGGGTGTTGCCAAGAAAGAATTAGAATACACACCTTTAGGTCCTATTTTCAAAGCTTTAGGTGCCATTTTTATTGATAGAGCTGACAAACTAAAAGCCATAGAAGCCTTAAAACCAGCAGTTGAAGCACTCAAAAACGGAACTTCTATTGTGATAGCACCTGAAGGTACTAGAAGTGGTAGTAAAAAATTAGGGCAATTTAAAAAAGGTGCTTTTCATTTAGCCATAAAAGGTGGTGTGCCAATTGTACCAATTGTGATAAAAAATGCGTATTTGGCGATGCCAAAAGGAAGTAATATTTTTAATCCAACTGCCATTGAAGTGGTCGTTTTAGAACCTGTTGACACTTCTGAATGGAAACCAAAAAACATTGATATATACGTTGAAGAGGTAAGAAACATGTTCATTAAAGAATTAGAAAATTAAAAAACCAATAAAAAATGAAACTAAAAGTTGGATTGTTAGGTGGTGGCTCTTGGGGAACAACAGTTGCCTCTTTGACTGCAAAAAATAGCCCAACCATTATTTGGGCAAGAGATCAAGAAATTGTAAATGAAATCAATGAATTTCATACCAATGAAAAATATTTGCCACATGCAAAACTAACGCCTTCTTTAAAAGCTTCAACCTCGATTAAAGAAACAGTGCAAAATGCTGATGTGATTGTAATGGGTGTTCCTTCACAAAGTTTACGTAAAGTGTTGGAAGAAGCAAAACCTCATATAAGACCTTGGGTTCCAATAATTAATTTGGCAAAAGGGTTGGAATTGAGCAGTAAAAAAAGAATGACACAAATTATTGAAGAAATTCTTCCTGAAAATCCTGCTGGCGTTTTAACAGGGCCAAATTTAGCCAAAGAAATTCATTTTGGTAAAGCTGCTGCTGCCGTCATTGCGATGGTTGATCACAATATTGCCACAAGATTGCAAACTGTTTTTAGCTCTGGATTGTTTCGAGTGTATACAAATGACGATGTAATTGGTTGCGAATTAGGTGGCGCATTAAAAAATATTATTGCGATTGCAACTGGAATGGGTGATGGCGCAAATGCAGGTGACAATACTCGTGCTGCAATCATCACAAGAGGATTGTCAGAACTCACAAGATTGGGAGTTGCTATGGGTGGAAAAAAAAGCACCTTTGCAGGTTTGGCTGGAATGGGCGACTTAGTTGCTACTTGTTCCAGTTCCAAAAGTAGAAATCATCATGTGGGATTTGAATTGGGAAAAGGAAAAAAATTAGAAGAAATCATAAGCGAAATGAACGAAGTTGCTGAAGGAGTAAAAACGGCAAAAGTAGTGATGGAGTTAGCAAAAGATTATAACGTTGACATGCCTATTTCAAGAGAAATTTACAAAGTTTTATATGAAGGAAATACGGTAAATGATGCTTTTAAAGGATTGATAAAATATGAAGTTGGCTCTGAAAAAGAACCAGGATAAATCAATTATTATGATAAAAAAACAAGCACAAACTGCCTCTTTTATGGTTCGTTTTCATCAACAAATATTTGAAGAAAATGGCGAATCTAAAATTCAATGGAAAGGGAAAATTTCTCATGTACAGGATGGGGAAGAAAAGCGTTTTTCTGATTTTAAAGACGCTTTGACTTTTATGCAACAAAAACTAAACACACTCACAGAGGAAGCTACAAAATACCAAACCTCTGAAGAACAGGAAAATATCTTACAAAAAAGTCTCTCTATGTGGAAAGCTATCAAAGATGTGGGACCAAAAGTTTTGAGAGATACTTTAAAAGATCCTAAAAAACAGTTTCATAATTTGCAAGACCAATTGCAAGATCAAATTTCAAATATCAGTGAAGAAATCAGTGAAAAAATACAAATAGATCAATGGAAAAATGCTTCAAAATCAGATTTTCATAAAGTGCAACAACAAATTGAAGATTTAGCTGCTGAAATCAAAAAAATGTCAAAAAAAATAGATTCTCAAAAAAAATAAATCTTTTTTAATGGCTGATTTACTCCAACAAATTGAACATCTAAAATCCTTTGAAAAACAAGCTGAAATCAAAATTCAAACGCTTGGAAATTTTGTATTGTGGAGAAATCAAGAAAAAATCAGTGATAAAGAATGGGGACGTGACAAAGCCATCCAACTGTTTCAATATTTTATTTCCAATCGAAAAAAAAATGCCCTTCACAAAGAAAAAATTATGGATAATTTGTGGGAAGATTGGGATGATCGCGATTTTAAAGTGGCACTTCATGGCATTCAAAAAGTGTTGGAGCCTAATAGAATCAATAGAACTGAACCAAATTTTATCATCAGACAAGGTGTGAGTTATCAAATTGATTTAGAGAAAGTTTGGATTGATGTTGAAGCCTTAGAAAAATACATTATCATTGGAAATGAAGCACTTACAATTGATAAAAATAGTGCAAAAATAGCCTACAAAGAAGCGATTGAATTGTATAAAGGTTCTTTTTTACCTAGTAGAATTTTTGAAGATTGGACTTCAGAAGAACGTGAAAAAAATCAATTGTTGATTTTGGGAACGTATATTACTTTAGCAGAAATTTTGTTAGATGAAAATCCAATTGAAAGCATTCGTTTGTCGCAAAATGCCTTGGAAATTGACGCTACTTGGGAAGATGCTTATCGCATTCAAATGCAAGCTTACATTGCAAAAGGAAACAGACCACAAGCGCTAAAAACGTACATGAAATGTGAAGTCATTTTAGAGGAAGAGTATGGCATTTCTCCACTTCCTGAAACTAAAATGCTGTTGCAAAAAATTGAAGAGATTCATTAATATCAATAAGTTTAGGTTATTGCAACTCATTTGCAACTCCTATATTTTACATTTGTGTAAAAATTCGGAAAATCTGAGTTTTAGAATAATAGTTATAAACAAAAATGCAACTCACTTGTAACTCAACAAAATTACATTTGCAGTATCAAATAAAAAAAACAATAAATCTAGATATCATGGCAACAAAAAAGTCAAAAAAAGAAAACAAATTTGAACATGCAAAAGCAATCGTAAAAAAAATAAATAACGATTTGATTGATGCGTCTTTTAATGCAATTGAAACGACTGCAAAGACAGGCGAAAAATGGCAAAAATTAACAGCAAAAATGCTAAAAAAAGCCGAGCCGCTAACAAAACAACAAATCAATATGGTTGTTGAAACTGCTGAATCTATCAAAAGTCAGTTGGAAACTAGCACTGAGCGTTTGAAACATTTGGTGGGTTATGACCACAAAATGATTGAAAATGCTAAGAAAAAATTCAATGAAAATCCTTTGGTTGAAAAAGCTGAAGAGATGAAAAACAAAATTGAAAAAGAAGTAGCGAACAATAAATTTGTGAAAAAAGCCGAGAAAATTGCTGAAAAAATTAAGAAAAACATCACAAATACCATAGAGGAAGTAAAAGAAAAAGTTGAAAATTATACTGACGAAATTTTAGCTGAAGAACCAAAAAAAACCGCCCCAAAAACTAAAAAAACCGCCCCAAAAAAGAAAGAAATAATTGAGGATACAGAACCTAAAATCACAATAATCGTTGAAAAAACGGATGTTGTGAATGATTTAAAAGTTATCAAAGGTGTTGGTCCTGTTTTGGAAAAATCTTTAAATCAACTGAATATTACTTCCTACGAGCAAATTGCAAATATGTCAACTGAAGATTTAACAAATTTGTTAAATAGCGCAAGTATCAACGCTAAAATCTACGATCTTGAAGGTTGGAAAGAACAAGCAAAATTAGCCATGTTGGGCGATTTCGAAGCCGTGAAAAATTGGACAAAAAATAACAATTAATAAAAAATCTTAGAAATTATGAAAACAAAAATAAACATTTCTGAAAAAGTTTCAAAAGCAATTCAAACTGCAAAAGTGAATGCAAAAAAAGCAAACGATTTTGCTTTAAACACCACAGAAGAAGTAGTTACAGAAACCATTACTGTAGCCACTCAATGGCAACAAATAACTGACAAAGCTTTAAAAGCTGGCATCAAATTAATGGAAAATCAACAAAACTTGGTTTTTGACACTTTGGAAACTTACAAAAATCATTTTGTAAAAGGAAAACAAAGATTTAGCAAATTATTTGCCTAATTAATTCTTAACATTTTTTTAGAAAACCAAGTTAATTTTAACTTGGTTTTTTGTTTTTAAAAGGTTTCATTTTCTATAAACGGTAAAAGGTTTCGTATTTTTGCAGAATAAAATTTAGTATGGCAAAAAAGAAAAAAATTACCAAAAATGAGATTTTTACGATCTATATGGATTTTGTTGTCAAAAATGAATCAAAACCTGATGATGTAAGCGATTTTTGCAAAGAAACCAACATTAAAGAAAGTGATTTTTTAGACTATTTTTCATCTTTAAAAAAGGTCGAAAAAGCAATTTTCAAAGAGCTTTTTTTGAACTCAATAGATGTTTTAAACGAAAGTGAAGAATTTTCTACTTTCGACAATAAAAATAAACTAATAAGTTTATACTTTACTCTTTTTGAAAACTTAAACCTCAACAGAGAATTTGTGGTGATTTCTCTTAAAGGATGTAAAAATCAATTGCAATCACTTTCGACTTTATCTAGCTTAAAAAAGAGTTTTATTTCATTTGTTGAAGAATTAAAACTTTCAGAAAGTATTATTCCTTTGGAAGGTTTAGAGAGAATCCAACAGAATTTCATCAATCAATCTTTGTGGTTTCAACTGTTTTTAACCATCAGATTTTGGTTAGAAGACACCTCTGAATCCTTTGAAAAAACAGATATTTTAATCGAAAAATCAATAAATACCAGCTTTGAACTTTTAGAAAACAAATTTTTAAAAAATGCATTTGACCTTGGAAAGTTTATTTATAAAGAAACATTCCAAAAAAACGCCCAATAAGTAATGAAAAAAACCAGTAGTATTCCTATTTCAAAAATCCAACGTGCATCAAAGTTGGTAAAAACAGGTGCAAAAGTAGGTGTGAATTACCTAAAATATTATGGCGAAAAAATGGTAAATTCTGAAGAAAATGCTAGAGAAAATCTCAATAAAAATAATGCTGAAGATATTTATAACAGTCTGAAAGATTTAAAAGGAAGTCCATTAAAAGTCGCACAAATGCTCAGTATGGACAAAAGTATTTTACCAAGAGCTTATGTTGAAAAATTTTCTTTGGCACAATTTTCTGTTCCACCACTTTCTGAAGCGTTGGTTTTGAAAACTTTCAAGAAAAGTTTTGGCAAATTTCCATCTGAAATTTTTGATGAATTTGACACAAAAGCTTACAATGCTGCAAGTATTGGTCAGGTTCACAAAGCCAAAAAAGATGGAAAAAAATTGGCTGTTAAAATACAATATCCAGGTGTTTCTGACAGTATCAAATCAGATTTGGCTTTATTGAAACCTTTCGTTGTGAAAATGTTTAAAATGAAAGGAAAAATGTCTGATGATTATTTTTTTGAAGTCCAAGACAAATTGTTAGAAGAAACTGATTATATATTGGAGGTTGCACAAGGAAAAGAAGTCGTTGCTGCTTGCAAGCACATTCCAAATATTTCATTTCCAAATTATTACGAAAATTTATCATCAAAACAAATTATCACCATGGACTGGATGAATGGCATTCATTTGTCTGAATTCACTAAAATAAACACCAATCAAGAAACTGCAAATGCATTAGGACAAGCATTGTGGGATTTTTATATGTTTCAGATTCACGTTTTGAAAAAAGTGCATGCAGATCCGCATCCTGGAAATTTTTTAATTTCCGAGGAAGATACTTTAATTGCGTTGGATTTTGGTTGTATGAAAACCATTCCAGACGATTTTTACAATCCATATTTTGAATTGGCAAAACCAGAAACATTGCTTGACAAATCAATTTTCGAAGAAAAAATGTACGATTTAGAAATCCTGAGAAAAGACGATGGCAAAGAAGAATTGGCATTTTTCAGTGAAATGTTTCATGAAATGTTATCCATTTTTTCTTTACCTTTCCATTCGGAATTTTTTGATTTTTCTGATGAAACTTTTTTTGAAAAAATTGCTGAATTCGGGGATCGTTATTCAAAAAATACCGAACTCAGATCCTACAATCCTAGCAGGGGTTCCAAACATTTTATCTACATGAATCGTACGTTTTTTGGGCTTTATAACTTGATGTTTGATTTAAAAGCGAAGAACATTAAAATTAATAATTTCATCAATTTGTAAAAACTTAGTACTTTAGTGAAAATTTTACTAAAATAGGTTTTCAAATATGTTAATAATCGGGATTGCTGGTGGCACAGGTAGCGGAAAAACTACTGTTGTCAATCAAATTATCATGCACTTGCCATCGGATGAAGTTTGCGTCATTTCGCAAGATTCTTACTATAAAGTAAATGATCATTTATCGTATGAAGAACGTACAAAAATAAATTTTGACCACCCAAGAGCCATTGATTTTGAATTATTGGTGCAACATTTGAAAGATTTAAAAGCGGGAAAAATCATTGAACAACCCATTTATTCTTTTGTGACCCACAACAGAACAAAAGATACTGTACAAACACATCCAAGAAAAGTAATTATTGTTGAAGGAATTTTAATATTTAACAATGAAGAATTACGCAATTTATTCGACATTAAAATCTTTGTTCACGCTGATACTGACGAACGATTGATTCGCAGAATCCGAAGAGATATTACTGAAAGAGGAAGAGATATTGATGAAGTTTTAATACGATATCAAACCACTTTAAAACCTATGCATCAACAGTTTATAGAGCCCACAAAGAATTTTGCTGACCTTATTATTCCTAATGATAAATTAAATACTGTGGCTGTTGATATTGTAAGAACTGTCATCAACGAAAAACTACAAAATGAGTTTACTAGAAAGGATTAAAAAAAATATTTTCTACAAATTCTTTACAAATATTTTTGTAATGATCTTGATTCCATTTATTATTTGGATGATTTTTTTTGATGAAAACTCATTTTTGATTCACAAAAGGTTTGATAAAGAAATTGAAGAATTAGAAAACTCTGTTAATTTCTATAAAGACAAAATCGAAGAAGATAAAAATACCATTAAAAAACTGCAAGATTCCCTTGAATTAGAACGATTTGCAAGAGAACAATACTTGATGAAAAAAGAAAATGAAGAAATTTATTTGATTGAATTTGATACTATTCCAAAAAAATGAGCACTTTTTTATTTGACGAATTTTCACCTGTTTCAGCTGCTGCTTGGAAGCAGAAAATTCAGGCAGAGCTAAAAGGTGCAGATTACGAAACCTTACTTTGGAAAACAGATGAAGGCATCACTGTCAAACCATTTTATACCAAAGAAGATTGCAAAAATATCGCTATAAATCTCCCAAAAAAAGGGTTTTATATCTGTCAAAATGTATTTATAGATCACGAAAAAACAGCGAATTTCCTAGCAAAAGATGCTCTAAAAAGAGGGGCAACTGCCATTCATTTTAAGGCAAATAAAACATTTGACTATCAAAAAGTATTACAGAATATTGATGTAAAATCAACAAATATTTATTTCAAATTTACTTTTTTAGACGACAATTTTCAGATTGAATTGTCAAAATTTTGTAATTCTGAAAGCATATTTTTCCAAACAGACATTATTGGGAATCTGGCCGAAAATGGCAATTGGTTTTTCAATATGAATGAAGACCATAAAAGACTTAAAAACATTTCAAATTCTTGTAAAAATTCAATATCTGTTTCTTTGGATTTATATCAAAATGCAGGTGCCACCATTTCGCAACAATTAGGATATGCATTGGCACATGCCAACGAATATTTATTGCATTTTGGAAAAGAAATCGCCAAAGAAACGCATTTTTCATTTGCAGTGGGTAGCAATTATTTCTTTGAAATTGCCAAATTGAGGGCTTTTAGAATTTTGTGGGAAACTTTACTCAATGAATACGGAATTGAAAATTCAGCAGTACATATTTTTACACAACCAAGTCTGAGAAACAAAACCATTTACGATTACAATGTCAATATGTTGCGAACAACTTCTGAATGTATGAGTGCTATTTTAGGAGGTTCAAACACGATTTCTAATGTTTCTTATGACGCTATTTTTCACAAATCAAACGAATTTGGTGAACGAATTTCAAGAAATCAATTGTTGATTTTACAGCAAGAAAGTTATTTACAAAAAGTGCAGAATTTTGCTGACGGAAGTTATTATATTGATGCCATCACTTCACAATTGGCAGAAAAAGGATTGGCTATTTTCAAGCAAATTGAAAAAGGTGGTGGATTTCTTGACCAATTAAAATCAGGAATGATTCAGAAAAAAATCAAAGAAAGCGCACAAAAAGAGGAAGCAGATTTTATGGACAAAAAAATTGTTTTGGTGGGCACAAATTTGCAACAAAACAACCATGACCGCATGAAAAATGACTTGGAAATCTATCCTTTTTCAAAACAACGAAACATCAAAACGTTGTTGACGCCAATTACTAGAAAAAGACTTTCGGAAACCATTGAAAAAGAAAGAATTGACAATGAGTAGAAAAGATTTTTCAAAAATAAAAATTTCGAGTTCTGCTGAGAACTCCTCCTCTTTGGGGAGGCTGGGAGGGGCTTTTCAACATGAAAATTTTATTGCAGGAATTGCGCCCAATCTAAGAGGACCTTATGCAACCATGTTTGTTCAAAGACCTTGGACAATTAGACAATATGCAGGTTTTTCAACCGCTGAAGAAAGCAACGCATTTTATAGAAGAAACTTAGAAGCAGGTCAAAAAGGATTGTCTGTTGCGTTTGATTTGGCAACACACAGAGGCTATGATTCTGACCACGAACGTGTGCAAGGTGATGTTGGAAAAGCAGGCGTTGCCATTGATTCTGTAGAAGATATGAAAGTGCTTTTCAACCAAATTCCTTTGGATAAAATGTCAGTTTCCATGACGATGAATGGCGCTGTTTTGCCCATTTTAGCATTTTTTATTGTGGCAGCTGAAGAGCAAGGAGTTGCTATTGAACAACTTTCAGGCACCATTCAAAATGATATTTTGAAGGAATTTATGGTGCGAAATACCTACATCTATCCTCCTACTCCTTCTATGAAAATCATTGCGGATATTTTTAGTTATACCAGCAAAAATATGCCCAAATTCAATTCGATTTCTATTTCAGGATATCACATGCAAGAAGCTGGTGCCACTCCTGAAATTGAATTGGCATACACATTGGCAGACGGATTAGAATACATCCGTAAAGGATTGGAAGCAGGCATGGATATTGACACTTTTGCGCCAAGATTGTCATTTTTTTGGGGAATTGGCATGGATCATTTCCAAGAAATTGCAAAAATGCGCGCTGCTAGAATGTTGTGGGCAAAAATCGTAAAACAATTTCATCCAAAAGACGAAAAATCGCTGGCTTTAAGAACACATTCTCAAACAAGTGGGTGGAGTTTAACCGAACAAGATCCTTTTAACAATGTTGCCAGAACCACTATTGAAGCAATGGCTGCCGTTTTTGGAGGAACACAAAGTTTGCACACCAATGCGTTGGATGAAGCTATTGCTTTGCCTACTGATTTTTCGGCAAGAATTGCCAGAAATACCCAAATTTATTTACAACAAGAAACGCACATCACCAAAACTGTAGATCCTTGGGCAGGCAGTTATCACCTCGAAAAAATCACAGAAACAATTGCCAATAAAGCCTGGGAACTCATCAATGAAGTAGAAGAATTGGGAGGCATGACCAAAGCCATCGAAAAAGGAATTCCTAAAATGCGTATTGAAGAAGCTGCTGCCAAAAAACAAGCAAAAATTGATAGTGGACAAGACGTGATTGTGGGTGTCAACAAATTTCGACTGAAAGAAGAAGACCCAATGCATACCTTAGAAGTTGATAATGAAGCTGTTCGAAAATCACAAATTGAACGTTTGCAACATATAAAATCTACTAGAAATAGTGAGGAAGTAAAAAAATCTTTAGAAGCATTAACCATTGCTGCAAAAAATCAATCAGAAAATTTACTAGCTTTGGCAGTAAAAGCAGCAAAAAACAGAGCCACTTTAGGCGAAATTTCAGATGCTTTAGAAGTTGTTTTTGGCAGACATAAAGCCGTTCATAAAACCATATCTGGCGTGTATAGTAAAGAAATAAAAGACGATTCCCTATTCAAAAAAGCAGCAGCATTGGCAAATACATTTGCTGAATTAGAAGGAAGACGTCCCCGAATTATGATTGCAAAACTTGGTCAAGATGGTCATGACAGAGGCGCAAAAGTTGTCGCAACTGGCTATGCTGATTTGGGTTTTGATGTAGACATTGGTCCATTATTTCAAACACCACAAGAAGCTACCAAACAAGCTGTTGAAAATGATGTCCACATTTTGGGTATATCTTCTTTAGCAGCTGGTCACAAAACCTTGGTACCACAAGTTATTGAAGAACTAAAAAAATACGGACGCGAAGATATCATGGTCATTGTGGGTGGTGTCATTCCTGCGCAAGATTATCAATTTTTGTTTGATGCTGGTGCTGTTGGGGTTTTTGGTCCTGGTACTAAAATTGCACAAGCTGCCATTGATCTATTGACGATTTTGATTGATAGTGTTTCTGAGTAATTTACCAAACATTTTTTTAAGAAGCATTTTCCTGCTGTCCGTTACAAGTCCGCAGTAAAAACAGCATTTTTGTAAGGTTTTTTGTGGCTTCCTCTGGTCGCCCCAAAAAGCCAACAAAAAGTGGCTGTTTTTCCTTTACGGGCTTTCCACTACCATCAGGGCTAAGGATTTGTTATGATATGAACTTTCCTTTTTTAATTAAAAGTTTCTAAATTACTTTTTTACTTTCTCACTTAAAAACATTAAATTTGAATTGAAATAAATAAAATTATCAACTAAAAAATGTACAAAACAATAAACATCGATAGAAATAATCTAACAATTATGGGTGTTCAATTTGCTGATTTAGAAACATTGGAAAGTACTGCCAATGCCCTAGGAAGTAACATGTTTGAAGGTTTTGTACCAACCCCAAAAGGAATTGAAATTATCAGAGATTATATCGTTGGGAAAATTACTTTTGCAGAATTCATAAAATTTGCAAAAGAAAAAGCCTATGTCTGATTCCTATAAATACATTGATCTTGAATACACTTACACTGATCCAAAAACTGGTGTTCTTCGCAATTTAGCAAACATTACCGACGAAGATATTTTACTTTTTGCTGAAAGTGGTGCTGTTACAAAACGTGTTCAGCAACTTCACATAAACCCTATAAAAATAATTGATATAAATAGTTTATTTATCATTCATCAACATCTTTTTCAAGATATATATGCTTGGGCTGGTAAAAGAAGATTGGTAGAAATCAGCAAAGGCGACAAGCAATTTTTCCCAACAAGTCATTTTCAAAACGCATTTCGTTTTATTGATTCTTTAATTTTAGGTTACAAAAAAATTAAGAAAACTGACAAACTACTGTTAGCGCAAAAACTAGCTGAAATACTAGATACTATAAATTATTTACACCCTTTTAGAGAAGGAAATGGACGTGCCCAAAGAGAATTTATACGTTTACTTGCTTTAGAAAAAGAATTGAAACTTCATCTTAACCCTCCTGACAACAGCGATATTTATAAACGATATATGTATGGCACTATAAACAGTGATTTAAAGATACTGACCGACTTAATCTTTGAACTAATTAACAACGAGCAATAATTCTCTGATTTAAATCCAAATCTATACACTTTTTTTTGAAGCCATTTCCTGCTGTCCGTTTCAAGTCCGCACCAAAAACAGCAAATCCTACAAGGTTTCAAAAACCTTGTAGGTATTAAACACTTTTTCTATGAATAAATAAGCCAACAAAAAGTAGCTGTTTTTGGCTTACGGGCTTTCCACTACCATCAGGGCTAGGGATTCGTCGATATTTAAACTTTCCGTTTTTAAATAAAAGTTTCCAAATAACTTCTTTGAATATTTAATGAAAATGGTTATTTTGCGTAAAAATGTGCGATATTTGAAAGGTAAATATTTTGTGGTTCTTGTTTATTTACCTTTTGATATATTTACGGGCACGAGCGACAATCTAGCTAGCTGGGTGATGACGAAAATTATCGTGAAGATTTATTTGATGAAGATCGAAAAGTAATTTATGAAACCCAGAAACAAGAATTTATTTAATTTATAAGTTTTTAAGTGCTATTTTTGAATATAAAATTTTAAATCAATGATTACTTATCTAAAAATAAATGGTTTTAAATCCTTTTATAATTTTGAAATGGAATTTAAGCCTTTTACAGTAATTGCAGGCGCAAATGCTTCAGGGAAAAGCAATTTATTTGATGCGCTAACGTTGCTGTCAAGATTGGCAGAAACTGACAGTATAAAGAGAGAGTTTGGAAAGCAAAGAGGTGAGTTTATAGAATTATTTACTCAATATGGTGATGAAAATTATGCTCAGGAAATTGAATTTATTGTAGAAATGTTAGTCAATAAAAAGGTTAAAGATGCTTGGGGAAATGAGGGCAAATTAAAATATACCCGATTAAGATATGAATTATCTATTAAAAGATATACTAATTCATCAGGTATAGAAGAGTTGACAGTTTCTAAAGAAAATCTCATTAAATTAAATCACCAAGAAGATAATTGGATTAAAGTAATACCAAAAAAGACCTTAGAATATTGGCGTCCAAAAGTTGTTACTGGAAAAAGAGGTATTCCATACATTCAAACTGAAATTGAAAATGGATTGCCAGTAATCTTGGTTTCTCAAGATGGAACAACTGGAAATAAAAGAAGATTCCCTTTAGGTAATGCAACAAGAACTGTTTTGAGCAGTTTTGACACAATTGATTTTCCACACGTTTTGGCTGCCAAAGAAGAAATGAAAAGTTGGAAATTTCTTCAGCTTAATCCTGAGGATTTACGACAAGCAACAAGCAAAAATAACGGAGAGGATGTGATTTCGATAAGTGGGAAAAACTTGGCGGCAGCTTTATATCGAATCAAACAGGAAGATAAATTTAACCTTGTGGACATTTCCAGAAAATTAAATAGCTTTTTGCCAAATTTCATTGAAGTTGACGTTATTGATGATAAAGAAAACAAACAATATTTGATAAAGTTAAAAGATAAAGATAAAAAAGAATTCTCTTCAAGAGTTCTTTCGGAAGGAACATTGAGAATTTTGGCATTGTGCATTTTGGAATTTGATGATAAACACACAGGACTACTCTGTTTTGAAGAACCAGAAAATGGCATTCATCCTTTTAGGATTAAAGCTATGACAGAGTTACTAAAAGATTTAAGCGTTGATTTTAATGAAATAGATACGCCACTTCGGCAAGTAATAGTAAATTCACATTCGCCAGTATTAGTTGGCATAATGTACAATTGGGAAAGTAATCCTAATGTTAGTATTTGGTATGCTCAAATGAGAACTTCTATTTCTGATATTGATGATGAAAGATTAAAGTTAAACTCAACTAAAATAAGTCCTGTTCTGAAAGAAAAAACACAACAATTAAACTTGGTCTTTTCTGAACAAGACAGAAAATTAACACTTTCTATTGTTCAAGATTATTTAAAAACTGCTGATTTTGAATAAAATATAATTTAATATGAGTAATTTTATTCTTGCGGGTTTATTTACAGAAGGAACAACAGATATTCGTTTTTTGGAAAGCGTTGTAAAAACAACTTTAGAAAATTTAGCTTTTGAATGTTCTGGTTACATCGAAACGGAATTAGAAATTATCAAAATAGAAAAAACAGGTTTAAGTTTTAATCAACAAGTCTTAAAAGCAGCAGAAAAAGCTAAAAGGGATTTTGAAATTTTAATTTTATTTATCCATACTGATTCTGATAATAGAGACGACTCAAATGTTTTTAGTACCAAAATTATTCCAGCTAAAGAATTAATCGATCAGCAAGGAAAGGATAAAGTTTGTAAAAAAATAGTTGCACTTGTTCCAATTCAAATGACAGAATCTTGGATGATCGCCGATAAAGTACTTTTAAAAAGTGAAATTGGAATAGAAGGTTCAGATTTAGATTTAGGAATTTACAGGAACCCTGAAGAAATTGCAAATCCCAAAGCAGTTATTGAAAATATTATTCGAATTTCTAAGGAAAATCAAGTAAAAAGAAAGAGAAACAAAGGATTAAATATATCTGATTTATATCAAATTATTGGTCAGAAAATAGATGTTTCTCAACTTGAAAAATTACCATCATATATGAAGTTTAAAAACTCTTTGATAGAAATACTTAAAGAGCTGAACTTTTATCATAAATAAATTGAAAACCTAAATCCAAAGAGTTTTTTAAGCTAATACAAACGTCTCGCTCGTTCCCACAAACCTAATAACTATTTAAAACACCTGACAGGTTTCAAAAATCTTGTAGTTGTAAACTTCTCTAAAGAATAAAAATCAACTATATTTTTTTTCAAATATTTCTTTTCTGTTAAGATTTTTTTTCAAATTTTAAAACATTATAAACCTATAAAAAGAAAAAGTATCATGGCTTCAACCTCAGAAACAGGTCACAGCAAAAATGTGGCTAATTTTAGCAGTGCATTCCAAATTCTTCAAGAAATGGGCACGCTTTACAATCCGTCAAACGCTAAAAATCAAACAAAGCTACCAAAACCATAATTGTGTATATTTGTGAAATTAGTAATCTGCAATGTTATGAGAATAGTAGAATTAAGAAATAAAATAGTAGATAAATTAAACACCGTTGAAGATTCTTCAATGTTAGAATATGTGCTTAATTTTATTGAAAACTTTGAAAAAAATGATTCTTTATCAAATCTATTGTCTGAAAAACAATTAGACGAACTTGATGCAAGAAGAGAAAAATATCTCAAAGGGGAAGAAAAATCGTATTCTTGGCAAGAAATAAAACAAGAGCTTATAGACAAACATGGTTTATAAACTTGAAATTTGGAATAAAGCCAAAATTGAGATTATTGAAGGCTATTTCTGGTATGAAAGTAAAAAATCCAATTTAGGTTTTGAATTTATTGAAGAAGTTGAAGAAATGTTCGAATACATAAATAAATATCCTGAACATTATCAAATCAAATATAAAGAAAGATATAGAGAAGCTGTTTTAAAAAGATTTCCATATTTGATTATTTATGAAATAATACAACAAACCATGGTTGTTTATGCTGTCTTTCCTACAAAAGACTATCCTAATAAAAAACCAACATAAATTTATTGAACATCAAAAAGAAAGTAATAACTACAATATTGTTTCTTTTTTAATGTAATTCTCTCACATTTCATCCCTCAAATTTAACAGTTCAGTAAATCCTTTTATTTAAAAAATGGGAAACTTCCCACATTTGTACCATCAAAAAATAACCATTGATGAGACATATTCTATTTTTTTTATTCGCTATTCTTCAATTTTCAACTGTTGCGCAAACCACCATCAACGGAATCGTAACTGACTCTAAAAACCATCCTATTGTGGGTGCAAACATTTATTTAGATGGCACGTATGATGGCACTACTTCGAATGATGAAGGGAAGTTTTCGTTTTCAACTTCGCAAAAAGGGCTTCAATCGTTGGTGGTTTCTTACTTGTCTTATGAAACGTTTACCAAAACTGCCGAAGTTTCATCACTCAAAAATTTGACAATAAAATTAAAAGACGATATCAATTCTTTGGATGCTGTAGTCATCAACGCAGGTACTTTTGAAGCCAATGAAAAAGCAAAAGTGACTGTTTTGAAACCATTAGATATTGTAACGACTGCAAGTGCTGCAGGCGATTTTTTGGGCGCATTGCAAACATTGCCTGGAACTTCGGCTGTTGCCGAAGATGGACGATTGTTTGTGAGAGGTGGTGAAGCTGAGGAAACGCAAATTTTTATTGACGGCATTCGAGTGTTCACTCCTTATACGCCAACGGCTAATAACATTCCAACACGAGGAAGGTATTCTCCTTTTTTATTCAAAGGAATCACTTTTTCAACAGGTGGGTATTCCGCAGAATATGGTCAAGCACTCTCAAGTGTGTTGTTATTAAACACCATTGATGAACCAGATCAAGAAAAAACAGAAGTGTCTTTCATGACAGTAGGTCTTGGCGTTGGAAACACACAAATTTGGGGCAAAAATTCGTTGAGTATCAATACTTCGTATGTAAACTTAGCTCCTTATTTAGCTGCGTTTCCTGATAGAAATTCGTGGTCAAAACCTTTTCAATCTGGCAGTGGAGAACTCATTTATAGACATACATTTCAAGACGATTCTATGTTGAAAATGTATGGCGCATTCAGTTATTCTGACTTTGATGTGATTCAGGAAGACATCAATTTTGTGGAAGGATTTCGATTTGGATTGCAAAATCGCAATTTTTATTTGAATAGTTCTTACAAAAATAATTTAGGAAATAACTGGAAAATTGAAACTGGATTGAGTTTTACCAACGACAATTCAACCTTGAAAATTATAGATGATTTGGTAGGAAGCAATGAAAACTCCATGCATTTTAAATTGAAATTGAGAAAACAAATCACAAATCGTTTCAAATTTACACTGGGTTCAGAATATTTTATCACCAATTTTAATGAAAATTATACACCTATAAACAATCAAAAATTTGACTACGGATTCAACAATCAATTATCGGCAACCTTTGTTGAAACGGATGTTTTTTTCTCTAAAAACTTGGCTGCAAAAATTGGAATTAGGGCAGAAAACTCCCATTTATTGAATGAATTTACCCTTTCGCCAAGAGCTTCTATTTCATATAAATCAGGAAAAAATTCGCAGTTTTCGCTTGCTTATGGTCAGTTTTACCAACAACCAAAAAATGAGTATTTGAAATTTAGTCAACAATTTTCATCAGAAAACACCTCGCATTTGATTGCCAATTTTCAATATTCACAACAAAATGAAATTTTCAGAATTGAAGCCTATTTCAAAGACTATAGGAATTTGGTAAAGTTTGATACTGAAATGCCAAATTTCTCTTCAAATTTCAACAATGATGGAGTTGGATTTGCAAAAGGAATTGATGTTTTTTGGCGACAAAATCAGAAAATCAAAAACACAGATTATTGGATTTCTTATTCGTTTTTGGATACAGAAAGAGATTACCGAAATTATCCAATAGCTGCAAGACCCAATTTTGCATCAAAACATAATTTTTCAATTGTGGCAAAACATTGGATTGAAAATTTGAAAAGTCAGGTTGGATTCACCTACAGCTTTGCCTCTGGAAGAAGTTATACAAACCCAAATGAAACAGGATTTTTAAACAATGAAACCAACAATTACAATTCATTGAGTTTGAATTGGGCGTATTTAATTGATCAGCAAAAAATCCTATATTTCTCTGTTAACAATGCTTTAGGAACCAAAAATGTATTTGGATATAATTATAAAAACACCCCAGATTCAAACGGATTTTATGACAGACAAGCCATTATTCCTAATGCTGATAGTTTCTTTTTTGTAGGATTCTTTTGGACAATAAGTGATGATAAAAAATCGAACCAATTGAATAATTTGTAGTATTTTACAACTCGGTAAACAAAAATTACAATTCGGTATTATTCTTGAACACATTAAAAATAAACAACAGATATTTGACCTATAAAACAAAAACATCATGAAAAAAAACCTACTAATTATTACATTTATTTGCTTCGGAATTTTAACAACAAAAGCCCAAGAAGAAGAAACGTTTGATTTGACCGTCGAAATTACTGGAATAACAACTGATGCCGGAAAAGTTTTTATTGCGGTATATGATAAACAAGAAAATTTTTTAAAAGACACTGAAAAATCATTGAAAACAAATGTAGTTGTTGAAAATAAAAAAGCAATAGCAAAATTCAAAGGATTGAAAAAAGGAGAATATGCAATCTCTATTTTCCACGATGAAAATGACAATAATAAAATGGATACCAAAATTTTTGGCATCCCAAAAGAACCTTATGGATTTTCAAATAACGCCACTGGATTTATGGGTCCACCAAAATTTGAAGATGCAAAATTCTTAATAGACAGCAATAAAACTATACAAATTAAGGTCAATTAAATTTCTTTTAAAAACTCACAAATTACTTAATATCAATTTATTATGAAAAAAGTATTTTTATTCATAGGGTTATTCTTTGCCCTAAACGCAACTAGTCAAAGCAATTATGAAAAAGCAATGCAACAAGCATTTGCACTTTGGGATGAAGGAAAATCAACAGAAGCATCACAATTATTTGAAAGAATTGCTGCTGCTGAAAAAGAAAATTGGTTGCCATCATTTTATGCAGCAACCATAGAAATTTTAGGAAGTTTTGGAATCAAAGACGAAACAATTTTAAACGCAAAGTTGACCAAAGCACAGGAATTTTTAGACGAAGCAAGTTCTATTTCTGAAAACAATCCAGAAATTATCATCACACAAGCATTGCTAAACACTGCATATATAGCATTTGACGGACAAAGGTATGGCATGACCATGTCTGGAAAAAATAGTCAATTGTATGCAAAAGCATTGCAAATTGCCCCAAAAAATCCAAGAGTTATTTTAGGAAATGCGGAATGGAATATGGGTGCAGCAAAATTTTTCGGACAATCTACCAAACCATTTTGTGATGAAATAAAACGTGCTATTAAAATTGGAAAAGAAGAAAAAAACGAATTGCAATTCTATCCAAAATTTCAATTAAAAAGAGCCGAAGGTGTTTTGAAAAAATGTGAAGAATAGTATTGTACCTGAGAAGCTTAAAAAAACTGTCAGGTATTTAAGTTTATAAATTTATGATATTGTAACTTCTGAATTTAAGATCTTTTGAATAAGGTTTTGCTTCGCAACTTCATCACTGCCAAACAACCATTGTAACACATTATCTTCCCAAATTTCTCCTTTTTCTTTTTCGGTAATGATATTTTTTTCAATTGCTAAATCCAAAATTTTCCCTGGATACGAAGATTGTGCATCACTTTCCATTTCTCCTAATGGATAAGGATCATCTAAACCCATCAGAATCTGTTTAGTACCTTGTCTTTTGAACATCAAATTTAAAGAATCTGTGTCGTGTACTAAGGTATCAAAGAAAATATTAGGATGACCAACTGCTTTTCTTGGATGGTGTTTTCCAACAAATAAATCAGGTCTGCCATCAAAACCTTGAATGCGTCTGCCTAAATTCATTTGTGCCAACTGACCTCCATGCGCAAAACAAGTTCGAATATTTGGATAGCGCTCTTGCATGCCATTTAACGTATAAAAATGGTAGGCATCACCACATTGTGCCAACATCCAAATCAAGTGAAAACGCCAATTTGAATTTTCTAATTTGATCATTTTGTCACCATCATAAGGATGAATTTCGATAGCTAATTTGTACTTGTCTGCCAATTCAAAAATTCGGTCATTTTCTTCATCAAAAATGCTTCGCCATTGACCAATAGAATCCATAAAATGGGTTGGTAAACACAAAACTTTCAATTCCAATTCTTCTACACAACGTTTTATTTCATCCAAAGCTCCATAAATAAACCCAGGATGTACCACAAATCCACACGTAAATTTATTTGGATGATTTTTTTGCACTTTCGCATTGAAATCATTCTGAAATCGAAGTGCTTTTTTCATCTCTTCTAGTCGCAAACCATTGCCATACAATTGGGATAAATTCAACACCACAGCATGATCAATTTTGTTGCGTTCCATCCATTTTAGTTTTTCATCTAAGAAAAAACTAGAATCAGTTACTGGACGTTTCCAACCTTTTTGAAACATGTGTTTGCGTTCATCATCTACCCAAAAAATTTCTTTTTCTTTCATAAACTGAGGAATTTCTTCAGGATATGGCAACAAATGTGAATGTCCGTTAATACGAAGTTTGCGTCTCATTTTTATATTTTATTGGGTGCTTTCATAAATGTTCCGCAATTGGAACAAGTACATTTTTCAACATCTGAATAATAATTATCAAAAATAATTGGCATATCAGTTTCTATATTATTCAGCGCAAAAGTTTCTCTATATAACTGATTTCCACAGTTTTCGCAGTACCATTCTAAGGCATCTAACATATTTTCAGAACGAGGATATTCAATCACCAAACCAACCGTATTTGCTTTTCTTTGAGGAGAATGTGGCACTTTTGCGGGTAACAAATAAATATCTCCTTCATTAATTTCGACATCAATCATAGTTCCATTTTCATCAATAATTTTGAGAATCATATTACCTTCCAACTGGTAAAAAAACTCAGGAGTTTCATTATAATGATAATCTTTACGATTGTTTGGACCACCAACAACCATTACAATATAATCGCCATTTTCCCAAACTTGTTTGTTTCCAACAGGAGGTTTTAACAAATGACGATGTTCATCAATCCACTTTTTAAAATTTAAAGGTTTTACTAGATTCATTTTTTTAGATTTTTAGATTGTTGGATGTTTAGATTATTTGATTTTTATAAACTTTTTGTTCTTCCACCATCAACTGGAACATTAATTCCATTGATATAACTTGCTTTTTCGCTTGCTAAAAATACAATGGCATTGGCAGTTTCTTCTGGCTTTGCGAAACGTTTTGCTGGTGTGTAATGTTTCATTATTTCAGCCATTTCATCAAAACTTCGGTTTTCTATAGAAGCTTTTATTTTGATAATTTCGTTCAATCTTTCTGTTTCTGTAAAACCTGGTAACACATTATTTACGGTAATTCCGAATGCTGCAACCTCATCTGCCAACGTTTTACTCCAGTTTGCAACTGCACCTCTGATAGTATTACTAACTCCCAATCCAGGAATAGGTTCCTTTACAGAAGTAGAAATTACGTTGACTATTCTACCAAAACATTGACTTTTCATAAACGGAATTGTAGCTTGTGCCAACACATGATTGCATTTTAAATGCATGGTAAATGTTTCTTCAAATTGAGCTAAAGTTGCGTCTAACAAATTGCCACTTCTTGGACCACCAGTATTGTTAATTACGATGTGAAAGCCATGATTTTCAGCAATAGATTTTTCTACAAGTTGTTTTAAATCAACAGGATTTGAAAAATCTGCCACCAAATAAGAATGTTTTTCAGGATTTGGCAAACTTACCAAAACTGCTTTTAGTTTTTCTTCATTTCTTGCTAATAAGGTAACATTTACGCCTTCCTCAGCTAATATTGTTGCAGTTGCTTTTCCAATTCCTGCTGT
Source organism: Flavobacteriaceae bacterium CG2_30_31_66 (assembly GCA_001873065.1). Classification (GTDB taxonomy): domain Bacteria; phylum Bacteroidota; class Bacteroidia; order Flavobacteriales; family Flavobacteriaceae; genus Polaribacter. The sequence continues at coordinate 89,444 of MNYM01000032.1, read as the reverse complement.
ACTTCCGCAAACGAGTGCGTATTTATTTTGGATTCCTAAATTCATAAAAAGCCCATCCTAACCTTCCCAAAGGGAAGGAACACTAAACTGGGTAGTTATGTGTTCTTATTATTATTTTTATTATTATTCGCTCCAATATTTCCCTCCTTTGGAGGGATTAAGGGAGGCTTTTTATACACACATTCTTTGCTTCTGTAAAAAAACGTAACGCTTCAAAACCACCTTCACGTCCAATTCCAGAATCTTTCATGCCACCAAAAGGCGTTCTTAAATCGCGCAACATCCAAGTATTTACCCACACAATTCCAACTTTTAACTGTTGAGAAAAATGCATGGTTCTATTCAAATTATTGGTCCATAAAGTTGCTGATAATCCGTATTTTGTATCATTTGCTAAAGATAACCCATCTTCGTCATTTTTGAAAGACATCAAAGTAACAATTGGCCCAAATATTTCTTCTTGATTTAATCGGCATTGATTGTCAACAACCTCAATAATTGTAGGCTGTAAATAATAGCCATTTTCACAATTATCGACCACAACTTTCTCTCCTCCAAAAAGGATTTTTCCATTTTCAATTTCAGCAATATCAATATAACTTTTTACTTTTTCTAGATGTTCTTTGGATACTAATGCTCCAATATCTGTTGATTCATCTGCTGGATTTCCAACCTTTAATTCAGAAACTTTTTTGATAAAATCTTTTTTAAATTTCTCATAGATTTTTTCTTCCACCAAAATTCTACTTCCACACAAACAAATCTGACCTTGATTTGAGAAAGAAGAACGAACAGTTGTTGCCAACATTTTTTCATAATCACAATCTGCAAAAATGATATTGGGATTTTTTCCTCCCAATTCCAAAGATAGTTTTTTAAACATTGGTGCTGCAATTTTTGCTATTTGTGCACCCGTTTTTGTGCCTCCAGTAAATGAAATTGCTTTGATTTTTGGATGAGAAACAATGGCTTCTCCAACTTGATTTCCCAAACCATGAACGATGTTTAAAACGCCATTTGGCAGACCTGCTTTTGTGCAAATTTCGCCTAACAAATACGCTGTCATTGGTGTAATTTCGCTTGGTTTTGCTATCACACAATTTCCTGCAGCTACTGCAGGAACTATTTTCCAAGTAAATAAATACAAAGGCAAATTCCAAGGAGAAATGCAACCTACAATTCCAATGGGTTGACGTAACGTATAATTGATGGCATTTTCACCAACAGTTTCATGACTTTCGCTTGCAAATTGTGTGATGGCATGTGCAAAAAATCGGAAGTTAGTGGCAGCTCTTGGAATGTCAACAGTTTTGGCTAAACTGATAGGTTTTCCATTGTCAACAGATTCTGCTTTTGCTAAATTTTCTAAATTTTCCTCAATTAAATCAGCAATTTTGAGGAGGATTTTACTTCTTTCCTCTAAAGAAGTTTGAGACCATTTTGGAAATGCTTTTTCTGCAAATTCTACTGCCAATGCTACATCCCCTTGAGTAGAATTTGGAATTTGTCCATAAATCTCGCCAATAGAAGGATTGTAATTAACCAACCAATTATCTTGAATTGGATTTACAAATTCGCCATTGATGTAGTTTTGGATGTTCATTCTCTAGTTTCTAATTCAGCAGTTATTAAAAGCAATAATTCTTGTATTTCTTTATTAAGATTTTTTCGATAATTGATAACATCTTGTGTAAAAGATAGTTTTATTCCAATGAGATTTCTGGTATGTTTATTTGATAAAATCTGTGAATAATCATTTGGAGTTTCTTTTTCTATGGATATATTTGGAATGTTGTATTTTATTAATGGAATAAAATTAATATCTTTTTCTACAATATCATCAATTCTAATTTGGTGTACATTTAATCTATCATCAAGGATATCTTTTAACAAATTCATTCGAAACTCAAAATCATTGAATTTTTTATAGATACTTTTATTTTTGATTAGACTTAGTTTATTGGTGTTTTTTAAATCATTATAGGTATTAAAAGTTGGTAAATTGGTTTGTAAATCCCAAACTGCATCTTCAAAAATGGAATCTGTAATGACAATTGATTTTGAAATTAATCTATCTGAATTGATATCCAAAATATTTATAAGTGATTGTTTTAAATTTTCCTCTTGTAAAATAAATGCTTCAGATTGTTGTTTGGCAAGTGTTAGATTTTCTTGTAGATTTTTTAAAACTGCTGTTTCTTCACTATTTTCTTTTCGACTTTCATTCCAATTATTAATCTGCAATGCAATCAAAATCCCAATCACCACCAATACAATTTCGCCAATTGCATATAAAAAATAGCTTTGAACTTTCTTTTGTTCTATGAGTTTTTGACGGATTTTTCGGAAGAATTTAATCATATCAATAATTTTTTAATTCTTGTTTAATTAAATTTTTCAATTTATTGTTTTCTTCAATAACTGGTAAAAGACGGGAGTGAAATTCATTCCATTTCAAATTAATTTCAAATAGAATTTGTTGAAATTCTTCAGTTTTTGACAGTGCAATCAATTTGTTTTTATCAACTAGATTTAGTCCGTTAACAATTTTGAAAGTATAATCATTAAAATACTTATCTTTTAGTTTAAATAAATTTTTTGTATTGTAAAGTTTATGTTTTCCTAAAAAAGGTCTGATATCATCAGAAATAATTTGTTCTAATTCTTGAGTATAAGAAGTTTCCATATCTGCAACAAGCTTTGTATAAGTAATTAACTCTTTTCTAACTTTAGTATTTGAAATTGAAAATGCATTTTCTTTAAAATCTTTATCTATCAATTGCTTAAAATAAAGACTTCGTCTTATCAATGCAGGTTCGTTAATTGAGTCTAAAACTTCATTATTAATTCCTATTTGATATAATTGAAAATGAAGCTTTTCAACACTCTTGAATGTTTCAAGGTAATATGTAAATTGAGTAGAATCAATTACTAAATCATTATAGATGTTTGATAAAAACTCCTTTTCAGTTTTATTTAATTTTCTAATTTCATTCCAATTGTTAATCTGCAGTGCAATCAAAATTCCAATCACCACAAGAATGATTTCGCCAATTGCATATAAAAAATAACTGCGAACTTTTTGTTGTTCAATGAGTTTTTGACGGATTTTTCGGAAGAATTTTATCATAACGATTTCTTATAAACAGTCACTTTAATTTCCACCACCAAATCAGGATGTGGCAATTGATGCACAGCAACTGTGGTTCTTGCAGGACCTGTTGCTGCGTCAAAAAACTCTGCATACGCTTTGTTATAATCTGCAAAATCATTCATATTTACCAAGAATGAGGTAACGTCTACTGCATCTTTTAAACTAGCTCCTACTTCTTGTAAATTATTGTTGATATTTGTTAAAACCTCTTTGGTTTGAATATAAGCATTCAACTTTTTCGTGCCCATTTCGTCAATAATTTCAACACCAGCAATAGTATTATCTGATCGTCTTGAACTTGTTCCTGAAACAAAAATAAAATCACCAACTACTTTTACGTGTGGATATGCGCCTCTTGGAGTTACTTTTTTTTCTGTCATTTTTCTATAATTTATAATTTTGCAATGGAATCTTCCTTCAAAATTTCTGTAGTTTCGGCCATTACTTTGTCTAAAATAATCTTTAATTCGTTTTTTGTCATATTTTGATGCGTTTGAACGGTTTCGTCTGCAATCAAATGTAGCAACGCTTTGTCTTGAGCTCTTCCTTTTTTCATAGCTTCCTCATAGCCAATATGTTCGTTAAATGTCACTAAAGAATATTTCGAAAAATACTGATTTGGAAAATACTTTTCTAAATCCATTTCAATTTTTCTTTTTTGTTTAAATATTTCATTTGCCACATGATCTCGCATTTCGTAAAAGTTGTCAATTGCTAAATCTGCAATAGCATCTGTGTCTTTTTTTCTAGCTTTTTGATATTCTTTAAAAACAACTTCCCAACTTTCCAATTCTTGATTCAAAATTTCATCCAACACAACAACATCTTCAAAAGAAGCATTCATTCCTTGACCGTAAAAAGGCACAATAGCATGCGCTGCATCACCCAACAAAAGGGTATTTTTATAAAACCAAGGCGAACATTTTACGGTTCCTAAAGGACCTGTTGGATTGTTCAAAAATTCGTCTTTGATATTAGGAATCAATGCCAAAGCATCAGGAAATTCTTGTTCAAAAAAAGCTGTTATTTTTTCTTCGGTAGTTAAATTATTGAAATGATATTCACCTTCATCATAACTTAAAAAAAGCGTAACAGTAAAACTTCCATCCAAATTTGGCAATGCAATGAGCATAAAATCGCCTCTTGGCCAAATGTGTAAATGGTCTTTACTAATTTTATGATTTCCAGTTGAATCTGAGGGAATTTCTAATTCTTTATACCCATGAGTTAAGTAATTTTGAGAATAACTGAATAAAAATTTTGGTTCAGAAATATAACTTTTTCTCAAACTTGACCCTGCACCATCAGTTCCAAAAATCACTTCGGAAGTGACAGAAAATTCTTCGTTTGTTTCTGAATTTATGAAAAATGCAATCCCATTTTCGATGTCCACTTTTTTACATTTATGGTTAAAATGGATGGTTACGTTTTCATGCTTTTCAGCTTCATCTAGCAACAACGCATTTAAATCTCCTCTTGAAATGGAATTGATATACTCTCCTTCTCTACCTGAATAATTGGAAGAAAAAGTATTGCTTTCTTTATCATGCATCAATCTTCCAATCATAGGAATACAGAGTTTTCGGGCTTTTTCTTCAACACCACACAAACGCAAACCTTTCAAACCTCTATCTGACAGCGCTAAATTAATAGAACGTCCAGCAGAAATGGCAACTTTTCGTAAATCTGGTCTGCTTTCAAAAACTTCAACCAAAAATCCTCTTTGCGCTAGTCTTAATGCTAATAACGAGCCACATAAACCAGCTCCAATAATTAATACAGCCCCTCCTAAATCCTCCCCCAAAGGGAGGCCTTTTTCGGGATTTTTTATTTTATTATCTTGTAAAGTCATTTTTACTTTTTTTTAGGCTGAGCACAGTCAAAACCTAGTTATTTATTTATATTTTATTTATATACAATATCAAACCATAAAATAATTCATAACTGATTAGTAAGGTTATTTCTTCTGTAATCTGTTGTTTTTCTTTTATATGTGAACTAAAACTAACTGCTTTAACCAGAGGAGAAAAATCAATAAAATCATCAAAAGTACTTATATACTCCTTTATATTTTTTTTACCTGTCTTATTAAAAATACATGAAAAAAGTTGGTTATTTTGATACATTACAAAATAATCATGAAAAGATTCACTTTCTAAAAGACTCCTATCTACTTCATCATTTATAATTAAATTTTCTTTTTCAGATGAATCATGAATAGGATTTGGGATATTTTGAATTTCTAAGCTATCTAAATTTATATTTTGTGTAATTTTTCCTATTTCACTCTGCCTCTTATACAAAAGATGAAAGGTTGATGTTTCTTTAAATTGATTTAAAAGTTGAATTGCTCCCTTAGATTTTAAAAATTCAATTTTAGGATTAACTTCTGATAATTCTTCTAAGTATTTTAAATAGAATTCGATATCATCATTATTCTTAACATTATAACGTTTTCTTAAAAAATTTTCAAAATCATAAACTCCTTTTTCGATGTTTTTAATATCATTCTTTGTAAAACAACTCTTTAAAATACTATTTTCATTAATTTCATTGGCATTTTTTGAATTGAAACAATTAAAAAAAAAGAAAGTCAAAAGTAAAAAATAAAGCTTTTTTTTCATCACTGTAAAAGTGTTTTTAAAATAGAAATCATCTGAAATACATCTTCAAAACTGTTATACATTGGTACTGGTGCACAACGCATTACGTTTGGTTCTCGCCAATCTGTAATGACATTTTTTGATAATAATTGCTGATGCAAACTTTTGTTTGCCTCTTTAATTTGAATTGAGATTTGACAACCTCTTTCTTTTGGATTTGAAGGTGTAATTATTTTTATTTTGTGGGTTTCAATTTCTTGGATTAAAAACTCCAAAAAACCGGTTAATTTTTCTGATTTTTCGCGCAAAGCATTCATCCCAACTTCATCAAACAAATCCAAAGAAGCTAAAATTGCTGCCATTGATAAAATTGGCGGATTTGACAATTGCCAACCTTCTGCACCTTCCATCACATCAAAAGGCATTCGCATATTGAAACGCGTTTTCTTATTGTGATTCCACCAACCTGCAAATCGTGGCAACTCTTTGTTTTTCGAATGTTTTTCGTGCACGAATATTCCTGCCAAACTTCCAGGTCCAGAATTTAAATATTTATAGGTACACCAAGCTGCAAAATCTACTTCTGAATCGTGTAAATTGGGTTGAATATTTCCCGCTCCATGAGCCAAATCAATGCCAACCAAACAGTTTTTTGAATGACCAATTGCTGCAATTTTTTTTAAATCTAAAAACTGACCTGTATAATAATTGACACCTCCAATCAACAACATTGCAACCTCATCTCCTTGATTGTTAATAATTTGCTCTAAATCTTCTATTCTCAATAAGTCTTCACCTTCTCTTGGTTTCCAAAAAATTAACCCTTCTTGAACATCAAAACCATGAAATTTTAATTGCGATTCTACTGCATATTTATCTGAAGGAAAAGCATCACTTTCAATGACAATTTTGTATTTAGTTTTTGTGGGTTGATAAAAAGAAACCATTAACAAATGCAAATTCGTAGTTAATGTGTTCATCACCACAACTTCAATAGGTTTTGCGCCAACGATTTTCGCCATTTTTTCAGTCAAAAATTCATAGTAATTCAACCAAGGTCTTTTAGCTTCAAAATGACCTTCAACACCCAAATTCGCCCAATCTTTTAATTCCTGAAGAACATATTTTTCAGTTAATTTTGGTTGTAAACCCAAGGAATTTCCTGTAAAATACAGCCATTCATTTCCTCCCGAATTTTCGGGATTATCTTTGGGAATGTGAAACTGGTTTCTAAGATGCGAAAGTGAATCTTGGGCATCTAATTGTTTGGCAAATGCCAATGAATTTTGATACTGCATGCAAAAAATATTGGTTTGTTTTCAAAGATAAAACAATACTTTTAAGTTTTCAATTTATGAGCATTTGATTTTTTGTAAATTCGCTTAAAAATACATCAGATGAAATTTTTAAAAATAGTGGTTTGTTTGATTTTTATCGCTTTTATATCTTGCAAAAATGACGTTCAAACGATTGAAGCACTAGAAAAAATGACTTTGGGAATCAAACAAGAATATGCACCAGACAAAAGAGTGGAACTTTTTGATATTCAATTTATTCAAAAAAACAATCATATTTTACTTCAAGGAGAAACAACATCGAGAAATGCGCTTACCATTTTGATGGACAGTCTTCAAAAAAGAAATCTAAAATTCGAAAACAACGTTCGTGTTTTGCCAGATTCAGCAGTTGGTAACTTTCAATTTGCAGTAGCAAAAAATTCGGTAATTAATATTCGCTCAGAAGCATCTCATTCAGCAGAATTGGGTACTCAAGGTTTGTTGGGAATGTCACTAAAAGTGTTGGACAAAAATGGTGACTTTTACAGAATTCAAACTCCTGACAACTACATTTCTTGGGTTGATAAAGGAGGCATTCAACTAATGAATGAAGCAGAAATTAAACAATGGGACGCCTCAAAAAAAGTGCTTTTCACGGCACTTTTTGGATTTGTATATGCGCAAAAAGATATTGAAAAATCGATTATTTCTGATATTTCTTTGGGTGGAATGTTGCAATACATTGCAGAAGACGCTCAATTTTATCAAGTAAAATATCCTGATAATAGAATGGGGTTCATCAAAAAAAATGATGCTGTTAATTATGATTCTTGGTTAAAAAACTTGATTTCAACAAATGAATCTATTGAAAAAATTGCCAAAAAAATGGCAGGTTTTCCTTATTTATGGGGAGGAACTTCTGCAAAGGGAATGGATTGTAGTGGTTTTATAAAAATGGTGTATTTGATGAATGGATTTATCATTCCAAGAGATGCTTCACAACAAATTAACGTAGGAAAAACTGTGGACGAAAATCTCAATTTTTTAGATTTACAAAAAGGTGATTTGTTGTTTTTTGGTAAAAAAGCCACTGAAAATTCGAAGCAAAAAGTAACCCATGTTGGCATTTGGTTGGGAAATGACAAACAAGAATTTATTCATGCTTCTGGAAATGTGCATATTAGTTCTATGGATAAAACGCAACCTCATTTTGATGAAATGAATAAAAATAGATATTTGGGAAGCAAACGTTATTTGGGCGAAAAAGATCCGCAAATTATTGATTTGAAGACTATAATTGACTTAAAAGAGTAAAATTTCATCTTTAATTAACATCAAAACAGATAGCTATCCATTTATTATCCATACTTTTGCGCGCTATTTTAATAAAAATACATGAAGCGAATTAAAGAATACAAAAAATTATTCAACATCGAAGGTCAAATCGATTTGAAAGAATTGAAAACATCTTACAGAAACTTAGTAAAAGAATATCATCCAGATAAATTTTTGGACGAACAAGCAAAAGAAGATGCTGAGGAAATCAGTACAAAAATTATTGATGGATATCACTTTTTAGTGAGTATTGCTCCCGAAACAAAAGAGGCAAATTTAGAGGAATATAAAATCACCACTGCTGAATGTCAGGTTGTTGATTGGCGTCATAAAAGTATGTTGCTTGAAGTTACTTTTTCTGATGGAAATACGTATGAATATTTTGGGGTGAATAAAATTCTTTTTGGGAAATTTGTCAACGCAAAATCGATGAATAATTTTGGTAGAAGAAATATTTTCAATTCTTTTTTATACCGAAAAATCAAGAAAGTTGCCGTAAACGCTTAACTTATTGACACATAAAAATCCTTCAAAAAATTTTTGAAGGATTTTTTTATGAATTTATGTTTCTAATACAACACTCTAAACTTAATAGTTCCCTCTACATTTCGTAATTTTTCAATTACCTCAATGTTGTATTCTTTGTCTAAATCTGTAATTACATACCCCACTTTTGGGTCTGTTGACAAATATTGACCATTGATATTCAATTCATATTCAGCTAAAATCTTATTTATTTTAGCCATAACTCCAGATACATTTTTATGAATGTGTAAAAAACGATGCGCATTTACTTGTCTTGGCAAACGAATATTAGGGAAATTTACAGCATCAACAGTATTTCCATTATTGATATATCCCATAATTTTATTCGGCACAAAATCAGCAATATCTTTCTGAGCTTCTTCTGTACTACCCCCAACATGTGGAGTTAAAATAACATTTGGCAAACCTTTTAATTCCGTTATAAATTCACCATTTTTTGCAGGTTCTGTTGGATAAACATCCACAGCAGCACCTGCCAATTTCCCACTTTTTAGTGCATCAGTCAGAGCTTCAATTTCGACCACAAAACCACGAGCCAAATTGATTAAATGAGCGCCATCTTTCATTTGCTCAAATTCTTCTTTTCCGAAAAAATTATAATTCGCTGGATTGTCATCAACATGCAAAGTAACGACATCTGCAATTGACAATAAATCTTTTAAAGAATACATTTTAGTAGCATTCCCAATAGATAATTTATCTTCAATGTCGTAATAATAGACGTCCATTCCAAGTGCTTCTGCCAAAACAGACAATTGTTTTCCTATGTTTCCATAACCAACAATTCCTAATTTTTTTCCACGAACTTCTCTTGAACCATCTGCAGTTTTATTCCAATAACCGTTATGAATTTCTGTACTTCGTTGAAAAACAGAACGCATTAACATGATTATTTCGCCAATTGCCAATTCAACTACAGAACGCGTGTTGCTATATGGAGCATTGAAAACAACAACGCCATGTTCTTTACACGCTTCTAAATCAATTTGTTGAGTTCCAATACAAAAGGCACTCACCACCATTAATTTATCTGCTGCTTCGATAACTTTTTTGGTAACATTGGTTTTGGAACGAATTCCTAAAACATGAACGTCTTTGATTTTTTCAATCAGTTCTTCTTCAGACAAACTTTTTGAGATAGATTCTACTGAGAATCCATCTTTTGATAATTTTTTAAACGCATCAGGATGAACGTTTTCTAATAATAATATTTTAATCCTGTTTTTCGGGTATGAAATTTTTCTAGGCAACTTGTTTATGTATAAAAATTCGTCAAAATTTGGGGCAATATGATCCGCTTTTTCAGTAGTTTTTTTTCTAGAGACGTTTTCGGTATAGGCAAAAAATTTATCAGCAACTCCTGCTTCGCGAGTTACATAATCGCTATAACCATCACCAATTACTTGAATTTCTCCTTCTAAATGCATGTTTTTCAAACATTCAATTTTTCCATTGTGATGAGATAAAACGTTTTTTGAATCAAAACCAACGATTTTATTCGATTCATCAAACTCAAAAGTATTCGCAAAAACTCTATGAGAAGGAATGTTATACTCTGCAACAATTGGATCAATAAACTCTTTAAATCCGCAAGAAATCACATATATATCTTCTGCAAATTCTTTAAAAAACTCTTTATTTCTCTCTATAGACGATGAAACTTGCTTTCTTAATTGTTTGATTAATTCACTCAAATCCTCTTTGTAAGCATTCAATAAATCGATTCTTATTTTTAATGATTCTGTAAAAGAAATTTTACCGTCAATTCCGAGGTTTGTGATATGAGTAATTTGTTGTATTATAGCTTCCTTTTCAGGGTTATTTTTAAGTGTTATTTCTGCCAAAACATCCAATGCTTCAACACGGGTTAAAGTGCTATCAAAATCAAAAACGTAATTCCTCTTGGTGACCAACATTGTAAAATGAAATCCTAAAATTTAAGGTGCAAATTTACAAATTTTGAAATGAATAAGTTAACATCTTAAAAATTTTATGAAATCAGCTTTATTTTAATGAATTTAGGATAAAACTTAACAAAATATCGACCTTTCATCATCTAAAATTGTGAAATCCTAAAAGAAATAACCACCAAAAGATGGGCAACGCTTCAACCCAAAAAGCACTGTAATATTTTGATTGGTTTACTTTCGCTCTCATTAAAAAAACAATTACTAAAAAAAAGAACAGCACAAAGGCATTTTTAGTTTCAAAATTGATTGAAATTGCATAAGAAATCAGCAAAGAAAAAATCATCAAAATCAATCCTAACCGCTTTGTTTTAGAAATTCCAATTTTTCTTGGAATGGTTTGTAAAGAAATTTCATCAAACTGCAAATCTCTGATTTCGAATGGTAAAATTAAAGCTGTCAAGATTAAAAATCGTTGAATAAAAACTAAGAATAAATTGTAAGAAACCTCATTTGTTTGATTAAAGTATGGTACTAAAACAGTAAAAGCTGACCAAACAAATGCTACAATAATTATTTTTAAATAGCCAACAGCTCTTAAATTCTTTTCAAATCCGCTCAAAAAAGGAATTGCATAAAGCAGCGTTAAAATTGCCAATGGAAAACTTATGAACAATGTTTTTATTGGAAGTAAAGACGCATAAAAACACATTGTCAAAAAGCAAAAAAAAGAAAAAATTTCAATGATTTTTAAATTGCGTGTCAAACTTATATAATGCCATTTTGCGATACCAAAATATTTTACAAAATTATATCCAGAGATTGTTCCAAAAAAGACAAAATAATCTAGGTTTTTTTGGTAAGGTAAATCAAGATAAATTTCACTAATCCTCAGAAAAGCATACGCAGCAAAAGCAACGTGAATACTAGCATTGATATAAAAATCAATAATTTTTTTAAAAACATTCATCACGCAAAAATAACCTTTCTGTTTATAACCTTGAAAAATGGTTGATAATTATTTTATTTTGGCAGAATTCTAACAAAAAATAAACTTGCGAAATCATTACTTTTGTACTGCAAAAAAAATCACTTAATTTTTGAAAATTTAGGCTTTCTAAAACTATTGAAATTAAGCAAACTTAATCTTTAATAATGCAAACAAATTCGTTTCAATTAAGACATATTGGTTCTAATCAAAAGGAGCAAGAAGTCATGTTATCAACCATAAAAGTTGATAGTTTAGAGCAGTTAATCAATGAGACTGTTCCTGAAAATATTCGTTTAAAAAACGATTTAGATTTAGAACCTGCCATGAGCGAATATGAGTATTTGGCTCACATCAAAGCACTTTCTGAAAAAAATAAAGTTTTTAAAACCTATATAGGATTAGGATATCACGAAGCCATTGTGCCAAGTGTAATCCTAAGAAACATCTTTGAAAATCCAGGTTGGTACACAGCTTACACACCATATCAAGCAGAAATTGCACAAGGAAGATTAGAAGCATTATTAAATTATCAAACGATGATTTGCGATTTGACAGGCATGGAATTGGCAAACGCATCTTTGTTAGACGAAGGAACAGCTGCTGCTGAAGCAATGGCAATGCTCTTCGATTTGAGAGAGCGTGATAAAAAGAAAATAGACGCTTCAAAGTTTTTTGTATCAGAAGAAGTTTTACCTCAAACATTGTCAGTTTTATTGACACGTTCAGCTCCAATTGGCATTGAATTGGTAGTTGGAAATCATGAAGAATTTGATTTTTCTGACGAATTTTTTGGTGCTATTTTACAATATCCTGCAAAACACGGACAAATTTTTGACTACACCGATTTTGTTGCAAAAGCAAATGCAAACAACATCAAAGTCGCTGTTGCAGCTGATATTTTATCACTTGTAAAACTAAAAGCTCCTAGTGAATTTGGGGTTGATGTGGTTGTCGGAACATCACAACGTTTTGGAATTCCTTTAGGTTATGGAGGACCACATGCTGCTTTTTTCGCCACAAAAGATGCATACAAAAGAAGTATTCCTGGAAGAATTATTGGGGTAACCAAAGATAAAGATGGCAATCGTGCGCTAAGAATGGCTTTGCAAACTCGTGAGCAACACATCAAACGTGAAAAAGCGACCTCAAATATTTGTACAGCCCAAGTTTTATTGGCAATAATGGCTGGAATGTACGCAGTATATCATGGAAAAGATGGCATTCAATTTATTGCAGATGACGTTCATAATAAAACCAAACTGTTAGCTGATTATTTAAAAAAAACAGGATTTAACCAATTAAATTCTTCTTATTTTGACACTTTACTAGTTGAAGTTGATAGTTTGAAACTTAGACCAATTGCAGAATCCCATGAAATGAATTTTAATTATATCAACGATAATTTGATTTCGATTTCATTAAACGAAGCAACAACCTCACATGATTTAATGAACTTATTTGCCATTTTTGAACAATTCAAAGGACAAGCAAATTCAACAACCACCGAATTGAAAAATGATTTTAATATAATCCCAGAAAACCTGCAAAGAGCTACCCCCTTTTTAGAAAACAAAGTTTTCAACACTTATCACTCTGAAACAGATATGATGCGTTATATCAAGAAATTAGAGCGTAGAGATTTGGCTTTAAATCATTCAATGATTTCTTTAGGATCTTGCACAATGAAATTAAATGCAGCTTCTGAAATGTTGCCTTTAACCAATCCACAATGGGGAAATATTCATCCATTTGTGCCTTTAAATCAAGCAGAAGGTTATCAAATTGTATTAAAAAAATTAACCCATCAATTAAATATTATCACCGGATTTGCAGGAACTTCTTTACAACCAAATTCAGGTGCACAAGGTGAATTTTCTGGTTTGATGACTATTAGAGCTTATCATATAGCGAATGGAGATTCTCACAGAAATATCTGTATTATTCCTTCCTCTGCTCACGGAACAAATCCTGCTTCTGCGGTAATGGCGGGAATGAAAGTAGTGGTTACAAAAACCGATGAAAAAGGAAATATTGATGTTGAAGATTTGCGTGCAAAAGCCATTGAACATGCCGCAAATCTGGCAGCTTTGATGGTAACATATCCTTCAACTCACGGAGTTTTTGAGAGTGCTATTCAAGAAATTACTCAAATTATTCATGACAATGGAGGGCAAGTGTATATGGATGGTGCCAATATGAACGCACAAGTAGGTCTTACGAATCCTGCAACAATTGGTGCTGACGTTTGTCATTTAAATTTACATAAAACCTTCGCAATCCCTCATGGAGGTGGAGGTCCTGGAGTAGGGCCAATTTGTGTTGCGCCTCAATTGGTTCCTTTTTTACCAACAAATCCTATGGTTAAAACTGGTGGTGAACAAGGAATTACCTCAATTTCTGCGGCACCTTGGGGTTCTGCTTTGGCTTGCTTAATTTCTTACGGCTACATTAAAATGCTTGGTTTTAGCGGAATTACAAATGCTACTAAAAACGCTATTTTAAATGCAAATTATATAAAAGCACGTTTGCAAGGTTCTTTTGACACACTTTATACAGGCGAAAAAGGACGTGCTGCTCACGAAATGATTATTGATTGTAGAGACTTTAAACAAAACGGAATTGAAGTGGTTGACATCGCAAAACGTTTGATGGATTATGGTTTTCATGCACCAACAGTTTCGTTTCCAGTGGCTGGAACTATGATGATTGAACCAACAGAATCAGAAAGTTTATCGGAATTAGATCGTTTTTGTGATGCTATGATTTCCATCAGAAAAGAAATTGATGCAGCCAATAAAGAAGATGAAAATAATCCTTTGAAAAATGCACCACATACGCAATCTATGCTAACTTCTGATGAATGGAATTTACCATATTCAAGAAAACAAGCTGCTTTTCCATTAGATTATGTTGCCGAGAATAAATTTTGGCCTTCTGTGAGAAGAGTTGATGACGCTTATGGAGACCGAAATTTAGTTTGTTCATGTAATCCAATTGAGGATTATATGTAAAACATAATAAAGTTTTATTCTAGAACCACTTCTTTTGAAGTGGTTTTTTAGTTTAGGACCTCGAGAAAAAAATCTAGAAAACAAAAAAAGCCTCAACATTTTGTTGAGGCTTTATATCTTTTAATTTCGTAAAAAATTATTTACTGAATTTTGAGTATTTGTTTTTAAACTTGTCAATACGTCCTGCTGTATCAACCAATTTAGATTTACCTGTATAAAATGGATGAGAAGTTCTTGAAATCTCTAATTTTATTAAAGGATACTCAACACCGTCAACTAATAACGTGTCTTTAGTGTCTGCTGTAGAACGAGTTAAAAATACATCTTCATTTGACATATCTTTAAAAGCTACCAATCTATAATTCTCTGGGTGAATTCCTTTCTTCATTTCTTTAATATTTAATACTTTAATGTTATGTTTGCTAGTGCAAAATTGGTAAGTTTTTACACAAATTTTTTAAATAGTTAATTTTACTATTTTGAATTTGCAAATTTAGGTTATTTTTTTAATTTACAAATAAATAATTTACATTTATTTACGTTACTAAAAACTTTACCAGAAACATCAGTAAATATTTAGAAAAACCCATATTCAAAAAGACAAAATCAATAAAATGAAAAACCATTTTTCAATTACCACACTTATTATAGCTATATTTTTTATTATTTCTTGCAATGACGATTATAATTTTACGCTTGAAGTTACAAAAAAAACTACTTTAAATAAATCAATAACCGGAATTTTAAAAGAAGAAAATAATAAACCAATTGATAGTGTTCAATTTTTATTAAACGGAATAAAAATACCTTCAAATGGAAGTGAATTCTCAATAAATACCAAAGAAATTGGCGTTGGAAAACACGTTATTTCTGCTTTAATTTTTTATCCCGGAAAAACAAAAAAACAAAATAATTCATTTGAAGTTTTGGCTGATTTGGCTCCTGAAATTTACACTTTCAAAATTATCAATTCATATCCTCATGATTCGAAAGCGTATACACAAGGATTGGAATATCACAAAGGATTCTTGTACGAAACTACTGGAAGAAAAGGTCAATCTAGCTTGCGAAAAGTGGAAATTAATACTGGAAAAGTGGTGCAAAAAATAGATTTAGACAATACTTATTTTGGTGAAGGAATGACCATTTTTAATGATAAAGTATTTTGGTTAACATGGCAATCAAAAAAAGGGTTTGTTTATAATTTGACAACTTTTGAACTTGAAAAAGAATTTGAGTACAATAATAGCGTTGAAGGTTGGGGTTTAACACATAATGAAACTGATTTGATTAAATCTGATGGCACCAATAAAGTTTGGTTTTTAGACCCTGGAACTCAAAAAGAAAAGAGATTTGTTCAGGTTTACACCAATAAATATGCCATTGAAAACCTCAATGAATTGGAAATCATTAACGGAAAACTCTATGCAAATAAATACCAACAAAATGCGATAGTCATTATTGACATCAATACTGGTGTGGTTTTGGGAGTTGCTGATTTGACTGATTTGAAAAAAGAAATGGAAAAGTCTCAAAAATTAATTCCAAATGATGAAGTCTTAAATGGCATTGCTTTCGATCAAGAAAACAATCGAATTTTTGTTACAGGAAAAAATTGGGCAAAACTTTTTGAAATCGAATTGGTTAAAAAACAATAATTCACCCGTTTAAAAGTTCTATTTTTATAAAAAATTTAGCATGCGTCACTTTTTTACTTTTTTACTTTTTTTAATTCTTATTGTTGTTAGTTCTTGTCGAAAAGATTTTTCAACAATTCCAAGTTTTGGAAATTTAGAATTTTCAAAAGACACGGTTTTTTTAGATACAATTTTCACCAATATTGGTTCTGCAACGTACAATCTAAAAGTCTATAACAGAGGAAATAAAGCGATTACCATTCCAAAAATTTCTCTAGAAAATGGAAATTCATCAAACTATAGATTGAATGTTGATGGAATCCCAGGAAAAGAGTTTTTTAATATTGATATTTTAGCAAATGATAGTATATATGTTTTTGTAGAAACTACCATTGATGCAAATAACGTAACAAATCCATTATACACTGACCGAATTTTATTTGATACTGGAAACAATCAGCAAGATGTTGATTTGGTCACTTTAGTGCAAGATGCTAATTTTATTTTTCCCGGAAGAGAGCCAATTTCAATGAAAATAGATAGTTTAACTATTGATGGTCAGCCAACTACTATAAAAGGAAGGTTTTTAACAGATGCTGAACTCACTTTTTCCAACACAAAACCAACAATTATTTATGGGTATGCAGCCGTTCCTGAAAACAAAACGTTAACGATAAATGCTGGCGCAAAAGTTCATTTTCATAACAATTCTGGATTAATTATTGACAAAAATGCTTCTTTGAAAGTGAATGGAAATCTGAATGAAAAAGTCATTTTTGAAGGTGACAGACTGGAAAATAGTTTTGGTAAAATTCCTGGACAATGGGGCACAATTTGGATGCGTGCAGGAAGTAAAGACAACGAAATTCATCATGCAAAAATAAAAAATGGCGTCATTGGAATTCTAGTTGACAGTCTTGGGTCTGGAATAAACGCAACTTTACAACTTTCAAATACCGAAATTTATAACCACTCAAATTTTGGAATTTTAGCAAGAGAAACCCATATTGAAGCTCATAATGTGGTAATTGGTTCTGCAGGGCAAGCATCTTTAGCAGCAACTGTTGGAGGAACTTATAATTTTACGCACTGCACGTTTGCCAATTTTTGGAACAATGGAATTCGTCAATTGCCAGCAGTTTTGGTAAATAATTTTTTCGTTTATGAAAATTCCTCTGGGCAAGAAATTATTGAAACTAGAGATTTAAAAGCTGCCAATTTCACCAATTGTATTTTTGATGGAAACAATAATATTGAATTTCTGCTAGATAAAGTGGAAGGAAGTTTGTTCAATTACAACATCCATAATTGTATGATTTCATTCACTGATGCTAACAATTCATTTGCTGGAAATACAGAAATGATTTTTACGAACAATCCAAATTATCAAAATATCATTTTAAATGGTTTGCCTGATTTTAGAAATAACCAAAACGAAGATTTTATCATTGGTGAAAACTCTGCAGGAATTAACAAAGCAATATCAAGTAGTTTTCCATTTGATGTTTTGGGTGTTAGCAGAGCCAATTCTCCTGATATTGGCGCCTATCAACATATTATTTTTGATTGATTTTAATTTTGAAAAAATCACAAGTAAATCATTATAATTGTAAAGATTGAAAAAAAAATGGAAACAACATCATCAATTGATATATTAACTAAAAAACTTAAAAACGCTCCAGAGAGTGTTATTGAGCGTGTAATTGATTATGTTGATGCACTTATTGAACCAACAATTAATAAAAAACCTTACAACTTATCGGAAAGCCAACAATTAATTTTAGACAACCAAGTAAATTCTGAAAAGTCAACTTATATAGAAGCCGAAAAATTTCATACAGAATTACTAAAAAAGTATGAATTATAACATTATTGTCTCTTCAGTTGCCTCTAAAAATATTGAAAATGCTGTTGAATATTACATTAAAAATGCTACTAAAAAAATAGCTCTTGATTTTTTAAAAGACTATAATAAGCATACAAAACTTTACAAATAAATCCTTTTCATTAATTTCACGATACTATTTATCGATTTTGGCCATTTGATAAATTTCCTTACATAGCTTTTTTCATTGTTGATGAATCTACTAAAACAGTATTTTTAAACGCTGTATTTCATACTGCGCAAAATCCTGAAAAATATCCTGTAAATTGACTGTCTATTCTATTCTAAAATAAAATTTTTTAGATTTATACACTGCATAGTTTATTGTTTATAAACTACCCCATCTTTCATCACAAAAACAACATTTTCCATTGTTGCAATGTTTCTTGTTGGATCTTCATCAACAGCAATAATATCAGCAAAAAAACCTTTTTTGATTTGCCCTAATTCATTTTCCATTTTCAATAACATCGCGTTTGTAATTGTAGCAGATTGAATTGTTTCAATAACAGGCATTCCAGCAGCAACCATAAATCCGAATTCTTTGCCATTATTTCCATGTTTAAAAACTCCTGCATCTGTTCCGAAGGCAATTTTGACACCTTTTTTATAGGCTTTTCCAAAAGTTCCCTGAATTTGAGGACCAACAGCCAACGCTTTTGGGACAACAATATCTGGATAAAAACCTTTGATAGTTGCTTTTTCTGCAACTTCTTTGCCTGCAGTAATTGTTGGCACCATAAAAACATCGTATTTAATCATCAAATCCATAGTTTCATCGCTCATATATGTGCCATGTTCAATGGTTTTTACACCACCCAAAATAGCTCTTTTCATTCCTTCATCACCATGTGCATGTGCAGCCACAAACATTCCATAATCCTTAGCGGTTTCGCAAATAGCTTTGATTTCTTCGATGGTAAACTGAGGATTATCTCCAGATTTTGCTACGCTTAGAACACCTCCTGTTGCAGTAATTTTAATCCAATCTGCACCATTTTTATAACGCTGTCTTACCGCTTTTTTAGCATCGTCAATAGAGTTTACCACACCATCTTTTGGTCCTGGATCGCCAATAAATAATTTATTTCCTCCATTTGTAGGATCAGCATGACCTCCAGTTGTTGCCAACGATTTTCCTGCTGTAAAAACTCTTGGCCCAGGAATTTTTCCTTGATCAATGGCATTTCTGATAGAAACATTTACGCCTGTTCCACCCAAATCTCTCACTGTTGTAAATCCATTTAATAAAGTTGTTTTGGCAAATCCAACAGAATTAAATGCAACATCTGCTTCATTTAAAATATATTTTTCTAGTTGCGTTTTTGGGTTGAATTCCTGTTCAATGTGCACATGAAAATCAATCAAACCTGGCATTACAACCTTGTTTTTCAAATCAATAGTAGTAACATTTTTACTTTTTGCCTCTAAAAAACCATCAACAACATCAATGATTTTATTTTTTTCGATGATAATCGTTTTATTAGTTTCAATCTTCCCAGATTTTGTATCAATTAATTTTCCACAAAAAATGTGTGTTGTTTGAGAAATCGTATTTTGAATTAAAAAAAGTGCAAAAGCAAAGAAGAATATTTTTTTCATTTGGTCTATTTTAGTTTCTAAATGTATGAAAAATTGAGTAATTTGCTCAATAAATTTTTTATTGATGAAACACGTAATTATAACGGGTACAAGCAGAGGAATTGGATTTGAATTGGCAAAATTATTCGCAAATAATGGCCACAAAGTGCTGGCAATTTCAAGAAATACAAAGCCATTATCAGACATCAATCATCAAAATATTACAACTCTTTCTGTGGATGTTTCACAAACATCTGACTTGAAAAAAGTCACCGAATTTGTTAAAAAAAACTGGAAAAAAGTTGATATTTTGATTAATAACGCAGGAAAGTTAATCAATAAACCGTTTACAGAATTGACGACTGAAGATTTTTTAGATGTATATAAAGTAAATGTTTTTGGAGTTGCTGAAATCACTAAAAACATGATTCCCTTCTTAGTAAAAAACAGTCACGTAGTAACCATCAGTTCAATGGGAGGCATTCAAGGAAGTATGAAATTTCCTGGTTTGGCAGCATATTCATCTGCAAAAGGCGCTGTAATTACACTATCAGAATTATTGGCTGAAGAATACAAAGAGCAACAAATTGCATTCAATGTTTTGGCAATTGGAGCAGTGCAAACTGAAATGTTGGAAGAAGCTTTTCCTGATTATAAAGCACCACTTTCAGCATCAGAAATGGCTGAATATATGTATGATTTTGCTTTGAATGGTAACAAATTTTATAATGGAAAAGTATTGCAAGTTTCCTCAACAACACCTTAGTTTTTATGATTATTGCATTAACTTTTATTTTAACTTCTATTTTTCAATATATTTTTTACTTTAAAAACAATCGAAAAGAAAAAAAAATTAATGATTTTTTAATTCCTAAAATTGTAATTTCAAATTACATTTTCATTTACCCATTTCTATTTTATCTTTTTTTTGATAAATATAATTACATGAAAGTATCTTTTATTTTTCAAGTTTTAATTATTGGAAGTATAGGAACTTTTTTTGCATTATTAACTTATATTTTTTGGAACCTTGAGAAGAGAAAATCATCTTAATAACTTTTCAGATTATATTCCACAAAAAGCGATTCCTTTTGTCGAATTTTTAGTTGAGAAACATTTGTTTGAGTTAAAAATTGTCAATGAAAGAGCGACAAAACATGGAGATTTTAGAAAACTTCCGAATGGAAAATTCCAAATAACCATCAATAATAACTTGAATCCACATCAATTTTTATTGACATTGGTTCATGAAATTGCGCACCATGTAACGCATGAAAAATTTGGTAGAGCACAACCTCATGGCAAAGAATGGAAAACTATTTTTCAACATTTGATGTTGCCTTTTTTACATCCTGAGATTTATCCACCAGAGATTTTGAGATACTTGGCGAAATACTTAAAAAACCCAAAAGCGAGCACAGATGCAGACGCAAAATTATCATTGGCTTTGAGAGGATATGAAGCTGAATCTGGAAAATTATTTGTTTTTAACATTCCAAATGGCGATTTTTTTGAATTTAAAAGTACGATTTACAAACGTGGAAATCAACGAAGAACACGAATTGAATGTCAAAATATCAAAACACATAGAAACTATTTATTTCATCAAAATGTAGAAGTAATTCCAGTTTTTATCAAATAGATTTTTCGAATTATCTTTCTCTCTTGATGAATAATGTATCTAATTTCATTTCTTTTTGAAGCCAATCACGCAATTCAATTTCCTTCAAATTAATAGTGGTTTCTAATGTTTTCGAATTCCATTTTACAGTGGCTATTGGAATGGTATCTATTTTTATAAAATCTTTAGAAAATAACATTTTTGCAAAGCCAATTTGCTCAACTTCATTGTATCTTATTTTAACATCTTTCGCAATTCTACTAAAAGCTACTGCTTTTTTGTCTTTTGCAAGTAAATCTTGCTCAATACGAGTGTTGAGTTGGAAAATGGTTTGCTGTAATACAGAAATCTGATTTTCCAATTCGGTAATTTTCTCCTTACTTTCTTGCAATTCTTCTCTTTTTTCTTTGTAAGCAGTGGTAATCAACTCAAAACTTTTGGTATCACTTCCTTTAATTTTCAATTTAAAATCAGCCAAATTCGTGTATAAAATGTTTTTAGTCAATTCATTATTTAGGTCGTTTTTTGTTGCATCAGAAATTTCATTGAAAAAATTCAACAATATTTCTTTGTTTTCCAAATCCTTCTCCCAATCAATCAAGGTTAATGATTCATTATCTTTGATTTCATTCTTAATAAAATTCGAAATTTGATTGTTGATTTTATTTTCATTAAACACTCTCACAAACGTAAAAATCGCAGGAATCATTACAGCAATTCCAATAATTGTTGCCAAAGTTGCATATTGCTTTCTTTTTTTAGCATTGGCATATTCATGCATTGGAAAATTTAACAACTTTAAAACTAAAAATGTAGCTAAGGCAATGAAAATAGCATTGATTGTAAACAAATAAATTGCTCCAAGAAAATAGGTAAAATTCCCTTTTGCCAATCCATACCCAGCTGTACATAAAGGCGGCATTAAAGCTGTAGCAATAGCAACTCCAAAAATCACTGAAGCAATCGTTCCTTTTTTTGTTCGGGCAACCATCAATGCTAATCCTCCAAAAAATGCAATTAAAACATCGCGAATATCAGGACTAACTCTTCCTAATAATTCTGAAGTATCTTCGCTTAAAGGAAAAAGGTAAAAAAACATGAACGATGCAAACAAACTCAGCACTATCATTATTCCTAAATTCTTGACAGATTTTTTAAGTGTATTGATATCATTTAATGCAAAAGACATCCCTATTCCTAAAATTGGCCCCATCAAAGGAGAAATCAACATGGCACCAATAACAACAGCTGTAGAATTGGCATTTAACCCAATTGACGCTACAAAAACCGCAAAAATCAAAATCCAAGCTGTGGCACCTTTAAAAGTAATATCGGCTTTTATAGCTTCAATTGTAGCCTCATGATCTGTATCTTCTCTAAAATCAAAAAGATTATTTAGAAAAGTTTTTGAATGATTAAAAACTCTTGAAAAATCTTCTTTTTTATTTTCAAAAGTTGTTTTGTCTTCACTTAAATTGTTCTTTGTTGAAAAATCTTTTTCCATATCTGAGTTTTAAAAAATAAAAATACAAAAATCAATTTTCTTTTTTGAATTAAATATTTTATTGTAAGTAAATTTTATCAATCTCTAAACGAAAATCTTGAGCTTTTTTATTACCAATCAAAAACGCTATTTCCTCAAAACTATTTGAGGAAAACTTTGGCAAACTTAGGACATTGCCTCTAAATTTAGGTTGCATTTCTGAAAGATTGATTTCAATAGTTTCCCAACAATTATTGGTTTGAAAAGTTGCTACATATGAATAATAGTCATTCTTACTTTTTTTAATTCTTAGTTGATAGTTATTTCCATCACCTCTTAAGCGCACTTTGATTTTGGCTGCATAATTTATTGACTTTTGAGAAAATTGATGCCTTAGGGATGAAAATCCGCCATTATTTTCTAATGACACTTTTCCATAAAAAACAGCATTTCCATCTGTATTGATGGTAAAATTTCCTGAAGATTCTCCTCCCATAACAGCATCATCAATTACTTTCCAAGAAGAAATATCAGTATCCTTTGAAAAATCAAAAATTAGTTGTTTAAAAATCATTGTAAAATAGAGAAGAAAAATTGAAATTAAACTTAATAATTAATCGTAAATCAAGTTTTGTTCATCAACTGGCAATGATTTTATTTTTGATTCTAATAACGCTATATCCATCATGCTAAAATTTAAAATTATTTGAAATATAATTAATTAAACAAAGCCAATTCTATTTGAAATCAAAAATATAATTTTAAAAAATTATCACTGCGTTTTTTATACATAAATCATTCAACGTTAATCCTTGGAAATATAGTGTCTGGATCTGTTAAATTATCTAATTCTTTGATAAATTTCTTTTCAAGAATAGAGAGACCGAGCTGATATGAGGCATTCATCCATCCAAAACCACCATCCGGTATGTAATTAAAATTAGTTCCTACATTTCCATATTCTGTATCAATAATATGTGTGCAATTTACAACATCATATTTTTCTGCAATTGTTCCATTGAAATCTACGGCATTTTTTGTAATCAGCCAAAGCCATCGATACACAAGTTCTTGAGTTTCATTTAAAAAATTATAATGAAGTAATCCTCTCCAAATCATCATTTGATGTGGTGCCCAACCAAATGGATAATCCCATTGTCTTTGAGGATTTTTTGGAGTAATATTTCCTCTTGATTCTTTTGTTGTGCTTACAATTCCTCCTTTGCATTTCAATAAAGGTAATGCTTTTTTTACTAATTGATTTGCTTGTTGAGTACTGCAAAGTTTTGCCCATAAGGGATAAAAAACGGTAGCAGACAAAAAGTTTGAGGGTTGTTTTTTTGAGAAATTATAATCGAAATAAAGACTTTGTGATTCATTCCAAAGCAGTGTATTTATACTATTTTTTCGTTCTTCCGCTTTGTTTTGCCAATAATCGCAAGTGTAATTTTTGTTGTTTTTATGTAAAAAATTTCCTTTGAAATATTTTTTTATTATATAATTAAAATCAATCTCATATTTGTAGAGTAAAGAATTCAAATCGACGGTGTTTAAATCAGCACATATATTCACAAATCGGTTGGTGGTATCATGCCCACTTTCGCGCAAACTTCTATCGTGGGTAAAATATTCATCTAATTCAGGAATATGAATTTTACGATTTTTGTACATTACTTCAAATGTTTGCAAAGGAATTTGGTATTTATTTGCATACAATTCAATTATTTCGTTAAAATGTCCTTTTTCGGTTTCAAAAACATATCCAATTCCTTCGGCAAAATATCTATTTAAACCATTATCAGTAAGTCTTTTAGATTTTGACATCCATACATTTTCATACTCATCTATTGCAGTTGATAGTTTTCCTGAAATCCAATTCAAATCATTAAAATTTGTAGTTTTAATATATTCTATTAGCAAGGAAGAGAAAAAAGGAGGCTGAGTTCTAGTAAGATAATAACTTCGATTTGCATTTAATATTTTTCCGTAGTTTTTTATTTGATATTCGAAATTTTCAATCATTCCATTCACCAAATTAAATTTTTGATCAATTAATAGTCCAATTGATTCAAAATAACTATCCCAACCATACATTTCATTAAAACGTCCTCCTGGTACTACAAATGGCTGGCCTTGGGTTACTTCATCATGTTCATAAAGTGCCAATGTTAATAATCCTGGTTTGTCATTTATAGATAAAACATACTCAGGACTAATTTCTTGAGGAAGTTTTATGACTTTTATTTTTGAGAATTCTTTTGATAAGTTTAAGTAATACTCAAAGGCTTTAATATCATTGAAAGGTACATATATGTAGAAATAATCTTGATTTACTTTTTCGTCATGGAAAACTTTTTGAAGTCCTTTTTTATCCATAGTTCGTGTCAAATTCTCCCAATAAATATCTCTAATGATTCGAGATAGGCGTTTTGTAGGCTTTTCAAATATGTTCTTTGTCGAAATTTCAGCATTGGTTTTAGATCCTTGATTTAAGGAAATTGCTAATTCTTGCAATAGATTTGATAAAAAATATGTGCCCTCAATGGTAATAATTTTTCCACTTTTATCAACAAGATGAAACTTTTTAGGACCTTGATCCTCGATGGTTATTTTATTATCCTTGTTAAGATCTTCTTGCAAAAGTAAGGACTTTAATGACAATAAAGGGTTTATCGTTAATTTCATGTTTTTTTAGTTAACCGATTAAGTAATAATATTGTGATAAATAACAAAACCATTGGGATAAGTGTATAGAAAAAGGCTTTTTCTGCTCCATTTTTTTTAAATAGCCAACCGATGATTGTAGAGCCAGTAGTGCCACCTAAGGCAGAAAATAATACTATCAATCCTGTCATTGGACTGTGTAATTTTTTTGGTAATGCACTTAAAACTGATGAATTTAACAAAGGATAAATTGGGGCAATAAAAACTCCAACAATAGGAAAAGCATATCCAATTAAAGGAATTTCACTTAAAGTTGTTATATGATCTATTTGCACATTTACTGTTTTTGGTAAAACAAAAATTACCATAATCATCGCAATAAAAATACAAAATGACACTATGTAAAACCAAGAAATATATTTTGATAAAATTCCTGCACCAATTCTTCCAGCAGCCAATGAAAGTGCAAAAATGCTTGCCATCATTATGCTTATATTTTGTGGGAGTTCTAAAACACGATTATAAAAAGTTGGTAACCATGTCATTATGCCTTGTTCAACCATCACAAATAAAAATACACTGAATATAAAAACAAGCATTAATATCTTTGTGCATAACATCACCATTTGTTTTAAATCGTCTAAAAGATTTATTCCTGGAATTTCGTGACCTTCATTAAAATCTGTTATATAAAGTAGTAAAAATGATAAAAAAGTTAAACCCGCTAATAACCAATACACTCTTAACCAAGCATCAGGATTTTCGGGTGAGTTAAATGCTGGAAATAAAAAATACGCAAGCGCAATACCTAACATAAAAAATCCTTCGATAGAACTCATCAAGCTATTGTGTTCTTTTGTAGTATTTGTGATTAAGCCAATCACGGAATAAACGGAAACTTTTATTAAAGCAAATGAAATTCCAACTGATGCAAATAAAATTTTCGCAATCCAAAATGAATTTCCATAATACATTAAAATACATGCAAACATTGCAATTAGCAATCCTGTTAGCATTGATTTTTTGTACCCAATTCTGGGTAAAAAAGAAGCAATAACAAATGATACAATTGCAATTGGGATGTCTTTATACCATTCTAAACTACTTGCTTGAATCTCATCAACCTTATAATTTTCTAAGGATTTGAGAATTACAATACCTACACTGTTTAATAAAATAGCAAAAACAAAGTAATTTACAAATAACGATATTTTAATTCCTGTGTTTTTCATTTTTAGAATATTGTAAATGTATTTAATGAAAAAAAATTAAGCCTAAAAATTATCGCACTTACTATTGAATACATAAAACGAATAGTCTTTTTTTTTAAAGTAAGTGCGATAAATTCTTAAAAATTAATTGCTACGGATAATCTTGCGGTTCTACCTAATATCGATCTACCCATAAACGTTTGGCCATCTACAGGCGCAGCCCCATCACTTCTTCCGTCAGCTTCTGTTAATCCAATAGTATTGAACAAGTTAGTAAAATCTAATCCAAAGCGAATATTATTTAAGGTATAGGATCCTCCTAAATTAAACACAAAAAAAGAAGGCAATTCAAAAGTATTTGCGATGTCTTGATATTTTTTTCCAAAATATGATACATTCGCATAAACATTCAGATTTTCAGAAAAATTATAATCAGGACGAAGAACAAAATAAAACTTCGAAATTCTTCTTGCAGTATTTCCATTTAAACTCGATTCACTTCCTTCATAGCCCTTGTATTGGGGATTTTGAAGAGTTCCATTAAAGTTTATGTTCAAATCTCCTAATGTTACTATTGTTTCAAGTTCTAATCCTAAATTCTGAACATTAGCAAATTTTTTCTCAGACGAACCACCTGCTCCAATATCTTGATACGCAATATTGTCAAGGTTCATTAAAAAGCCATTTGCAAAAAAGGCAAAATTTGGTTGTGAATATTTAAACCCAAGTTCCGTTTGATTTACATTGGTTGGCTCTAAACCAACTAAACCAGCTGATCCAGCACCACTTTCAACTGCAGGACCATAAAAAGATTCTTCAATCGGAGATCTATATCCATTACTATAACGAATATAAGAAGCCATCTGATTGTTCATTTTATAATTTAACGAACCTGTGTATGATAATTCATTAAAATTGTAATCCCAATATGTATAATTTCCTTGTAAGATATTCACACTATTATCCGCATTGTTATTCGGAAGAATTCCAATATCGTTTCCAAAAGAACCGTGATCACCAACACCAGAAAATTGATTGATGTCGTAACGTAAACCAACATTTGCAGTAATTTTTTCGGACAAATCAAATTCTGTATCCACAAAAAGTGCATTTACTGTATTTTTAATTTGAGATTCTCTTTGCAACCAAGATATGGCAGAAATTCCGTTATAAGTGTAGTCAATACCCGAATTAGAATCACTTAAATTTACCAATCTTGGATTATCAGAAACGCTTAACAAAAAGCTACTCCAGTTCCAATTTTGATCAGATTTCCAATTTGAGTAATAATGCCCAACTGTAAGATTTGCTTTTTTAAGTTTAAAATTAAATGTTAAATTATTAGCAAAATTTCTCATTGTTTTGTGAATATACCAATAGTCAGCTCTTTTCAATTCAGTATTAGAATTTAACACATTTCCTGAATCATCATAAGTAAAAACAGCATCGCTTAAAGGAATACCAAAGTTACTCGCAATGTCATTCTGAGAAGAAACATCACCCATCCATTGAGCTGCAAAAATGGCATTATAATCCATGTTTATATCGGTGTTCTTAAATGAATTTTTAACTGTTATCTTATCTGTCAAATCAAATTTGAATTCGCCTCCAATAGCATTTGAAACGGGATGAACACCATCTTCTAAATCTGCTTCAAAATATCCACCACCAGATTGTGGTATTCTTAATTTACTAATATTTCGTGAGGAAAATGTTCCATAATTAGGATTAAAACCTGGGTATCCTACAATTTTATTTCCTTCTTTAACAAAAGGTGTTGACTGATAAAATATATTTCTGTCGTTTAAATGTTTAAAAAAAATACGTGCATAGCCCTTATCAAATTTATACGTAAAATTCATTTTTACTTGCCCTCCCTTATTTGCATCAAATCCTGGACTTCTAACTCCTTTATCAACCCTGTAAAAGCCACCAATGTTAAAGAAAAATTTATCTTCGGTGATAGCGCCTCCAATATTAAAATCGGTTCTAAACAATCCATAATCTCCAACGGTTAGTTTGGTTATCCCTTTTGTTTCATTTTGACCCGTTTTTGATGTAAAGTTAATAATACCACCTGGAGCACCACTTGCAAATATTGACGCTGAACCTCCCTTAACAGCTTCCAATCTATTTACAGTTAAATCTACTCTTTGAAAGTTATCAATATTCGCAAACTGCAACGCTCCGTCTTCAAAAACTGGTAATCCGTCTTCTTGTATTTGAACATATTCATAAGCACCTGCAGATGGAATACCCCTTGCAAATAAGTTGTTACCTACTTCTCCTCCTGAAGTTTCTACTAAAAAACCCGGAATAGACTGCAATAAATCTGCTGTGCTTTGCGGTGATTTCGAATCAATTTGTTTAGCACTTAATGTAGTAATTGCAACACTTGACTCAAGTTTTGTTTTCGGATTTGACGAACCTGTTAAAATGATTTCATCTAACGATAATAAATCTTCAGCCAAGATAAAATTTTCAACAACATTGCTGTTGCTAATTGTAATCTGCTTATTTACAGATTTATAGCCAACCGAAGATGCGGTAATTTGATATTTACCTGATGAAATATTAGTAATTTCATATTTGCCATCAAAATCTGATGACGATCCATTTGTGGTTCCTTCAATAACGACGCTAACTCCAGGTAGAGGTTGATTTTTAGCATCAGTTATTAATCCCGAAATTTTAAATGTTTGCTGTCCAAATGCACTATTGAGTGCAAAAAGGACAAAAGCCATAAAGAATAATTTTTTTTTCATTTTTGATTAAATTAGATTGAACTATTTAGATTATTGGTTTAAAATTAAACGCATTCATTAAATCAAAACCATATTTTTTTTTCGCAATCGATTGCGAAAACTCCGAAAACGATTGCGAAATAAAATATTAGCAACCTATCACATTTTTCTTTAAACTAAAAAACACTACACATAATTTAAAAATAATTGTAATTTTGATAAATTTTTAAAAAAAATGAAACCAATTACACAGAAAGACATTGCATTAGAATTAAACATTTCCGTTACAACCGTCTCAAAAGCTTTGAAAGGCATGAAAGATGTAAGCAGTTCCACTAAAGAATCTGTGTTAAAATTGGCTGAAAAAATGAATTATGTCCCAAATTCTGTAGCAGTAAATTTAAGAACTCGCCAAACCAAAACTATTGGAGTTATAATTCCAACAATTGTTCATCAGTTTTTTTCGAAAGTAATAGACGGTATCATCGAAGAAGCTGAAAAACATGGCTATCTCGTAATTACTTTACAATCAAATGAAAATTATGAATTTGAAAAAAAACAACTACAGTTACTTATTCAAAAAAGAGTTGATGGTATTCTTATTTCTCTCTCAAATCAAACTCAATATTGTGAGCACTTAACAGAAATTTCTAATAAAAATGTTCCAATTGTTGTTTTTGATAAAATAAATAAGCTTTTAAATTGTTCAAAAGTATTTATTGATGATCAAAAAGCAGCCTACGAAGCCGTTACTTTTCTAATTAACAAAGGGTATCATCGTATTGCACATTTTAGAGGTTCATTAATGCCACAGAATTCGATTGACCGTTTTTTGGGTTATAAAAAAGCACTTAATGACCATGGAATCCCATTCGATGATTCTTTAGTTTATTTATGTGATAATAATAATGATTTTGAGGACGGTTATAATAATGCACAAAAACTTTTAGAGGAAAATAAAAATGTTGATGCTATTTTTGCAATCACTGATCTGATCGCTGTAGGAATTTTGAAATGTTTCAATGATAATGGGGTTAAAATCCCTAAAGATATTGCTGTTTTTGGTTTTAGTGATTGGTTTATGTCGACTGTTGTTACTCCTAGTTTATCATCAGTTATTCAGCCAGGATTTGAAATGGGAAGAAAAGCAACAGAAATTTTAATTGATGAAATTACAAATCTTAACGCCAATAAACCATATTCTTATCAAAATATTGTGTTGCCAACATCATTAGTAATCAGAAACTCAACTTAATTTTACATGACTTTTTTTTTAATAAAAAACTCTGTAAAAATTTACAGAGTTTTTTTTGTGACCGGGCTGGGATTCGAACCCAGGACCCTTTCATTAAAAGTGAAATGCTCTACCAACTGAGCTACCAGGTCATATCTTTTCTAAGCGGGTGCAAATATAAAAAGTTATTTTATATAAAACAAACGAATTTTTATTTTGTTTCATTTAAATATGCTTCTCTAACTTTTTTGAATAAATTTGAAGAATATACAAAGTCCACAACAGCCTCATTATCAGTTTTAAAGATGTCTTCATTAGAGCCTTCCCAAGCTTTGAGTCCGTTTTTTAAAAAAATAATTTTTTCTCCAATTTCCATTACAGAATTCATATCATGCGTGTTGATTACAGTAGTTATGTTGTATTCTTCAGTGATTTCTTTAATTAAATTGTCAATAACAATAGCAGTTTGTGGATCTAAACCAGAGTTTGGTTCATCACAAAACAAGTATTTTGGATTCATCACAATTGCTCTTGCAATTGCCACACGTTTTTGCATACCTCCAGATAATTCAGCAGGAAGTTTTTTATTGGAGTTTTCTAAATTGACTCTTTTTAGAACAAAATTTACCCTTTCCAACCTTTCGGCTTGTGTTTTTTTGGTAAACATTTTCAAAGGAAACATCACATTTTCTTCAACAGTTTGAGAATCAAAAAGTGCACTTCCCTGAAATACCATACCAATTTCTTGTCGCCATTGTCTTTTTTCTTCTGTAGTAAAATTAGTATTTATTCTTCCGTCAAAAGAAATAAAACCCTCTTCAGGAGCATGCAATCCAATCAATGATTTTAGAAAGACTGTTTTTCCAGATCCACTTTGTCCAATAATTAAACTTGTTTTTCCGGGATAAAATTTTGTAGTAATCCCATTTAAAACTTTTACATCTCCAAAACCTTTGTGCAAATTATTTACCTCTATCATTTTAAGTTAACAGCATTTGAGTTAATAAATAATTGGCAATCACAATCAAAATAGTTGTCCAAACTACAGATTGTGTGCTTGCTTTTCCAACTGCAATTGAACCGCCTTTGACATAATAACCATGATAAGAGGGGACAGTAGCAATTAAAAAAGCAAAAACAAGCGTTTTAATCATTGCATATTTTATTAAAAACGGGTTAAAATCTGTTTGTAAACCGTCAATATAATCAATTCCACTGAATAAACCTGTGAGAACTCCAGCAATCCAACCTCCAAAAATACCCACAACCATAGACAAAGCAATTAAAAACGGATAAAAGAAAACCGTAGCAATTACTTTGGGCAAAACAAGGTGATTTAAAGAATTTATTCCCATTACTTCAAGTGCATCAATTTGCTCTGTAACCCTCATTGTCCCAATACTTGAAGTAATATAAGAACCTACTTTCCCAGCTAAAATAATGGAACAAAAAGTAGGGGCAAATTCTAAAATTATAGAGCGTTTTGCAGCAAATCCAATTAATGATTTTGGAATAAAAGGACTTTCAAGGTTTAAAGCTGTTTGCAATGCAATAACACCACCTATAAAAAAAGAGATAAACATGATAATTCCTAGTGATTTTAAACCTAGTTCCTCAATTTCTTTAAGAAGTGATTCATAAAAAAAACGCCCTTTTTGTGGTTTTTTAAAGACTTGCAAAAGCATCAAGAAATACTTACCAACATGTTCTATGTAATTCATTGAGTTAAATTTGTGCTAAAGTATTAAATTTAGATGAACAGATCGTAAATTTAATAAAATCAAAACATAAATTAATTACTTTTGAGCGGTCCTTTAAAACTATTTTCCATGAAAAAAATCATGCTTTGCCTTTTGTTGATAACACTTCTATCAAACTTTAATAAAATAACTGAAAATCCTGAAAAACCAAAACTTATTATAGGAATAGTTGTCGACCAAATGCGTTATGATTATCTTACAAGGTATTATCATCGCTATGGAAATGATGGATTTAAACGACTTTTAAATGGAGGATTTTCATTAGAAAACGCTCATTTTAATTATATTCCAACTTACACAGCCGTTGGTCATACCTCTATCTATACTGGAACAACTCCTAATCATCATGGAATAATTGCGAATAATTGGTATGACAAATTCCTTAAAAAAAGCATTTATTGTGTAGATGATGAGAGATATTTACCTGTTGGAACAGATTCAAAAAACGGTAAAAAATCTCCTCATAGAATGTTTTCAACAACTGTTTCGGACCAATTGTTATTGGCTCAAAATATGAGTGGAAAAGCGATTGGAATTGCCTTGAAAGACAGGTCTGCAATATTACCTGTTGGTCACACAGGAACTGCTTATTGGTTTGAAGGTGGTGACAAAGGAAATTTCATTACAAGTTCATTTTATATGAAATCTTTACCTAAATGGGTTGTAGATTTCAACAACAAACAAAAAGCACAATTTTATGCTTCCAAGACTTGGAATACACTTTATGATATAAAATCTTATAAAAATAGCACTGCAGACAATTCAATTTTTGAAGGTGTTTTTAAAGGAGAGTTAACACCCACTTTTCCTCACAAACTTTCAAATTTAAAGGCTGAAAACGGGAATTTAAGTATTATTTCAGAAACCCCATTTGGAAATTCAATTACGTTGGATTTTGCAAAAGCGACCATTATTGGAGAAAAATTAGGAAAATCTAACGAAACCGATTTTTTATCAATTAGCTTTTCAAGTACTGATTACGTAGGTCATAAATATGGTGTTGATGCTATTGAAACAGAAGATACCTATTTAAGATTAGATAAAGATCTGGCTGATTTATTAAAATTTTTAGACAAACAAGTTGGCGCTGATAAATACACCGTTTTTTTAACTGCAGATCATGGAGCTGTTAGAGTCCCTGCATATTTGGATTCTTTAAAAATTCCTGCTAAATATTTTGATGCAAAAAAATTTAAAACATTTTTAGATTCTGTTTCAAACAAAAATTTTAAAACTACTGAATTGGTTGAAAACATGTCAAATTATCAACTTTTCTTGAACAAAGAAAAAATAACTTCTTTAGGATTAAAAGTGGATGAAGTTGCAGAAATTTTTGCTAATGAACTCGTGAATTTTGAAACTATAAACAAAGCTGTGACTGCTAAAACTTTACAAAACTCCAATTTTACAAAAGGGATTTTGAACGTTTTACAGAATGGATATCACCAAAAATTTTCGGGAGATGTAATGTTAATTCCAAATCCTGCAACAATTTCTGGAGGTAGAACTGGAACAACACATGGTTCAGGGTTTTCTTATGACACACACATACCAATTATTTTCTATGGAAATGGCATCAAAAAAGGAGTTTCAAAAAAGCATTATGAAATTACTGATATTGCTCCAACAATTGCAAATTTATTAAAAATTGAAGCACCAAATTCAACTACAGGAAAAATTATTGAAGAGGTTTTTAAATAAATTTAAACACTAAAATAGGAATTCTTTTGATGAATTTTAATTGCTTTCTTGGATAAAATTATTCCAATAATTAAAGAAACAAAAGCGCCAATTGCGATTCCCGGAATAAAATTGACAAACAAGAAAAAGTCATAAGTACCATGAAAAAAAGTAGCGACTAATAATCCTGTAAGATTCAATAATTGTTTATTTTTTGAAAACTTTGCCAAGCCCATAAAGTAACCCATCAAAATTCCGAAAGTTGCATGAGCAGGAACTGCTGTAAAAGCGCGAACAATTCCTGTTGAAGCTCCGTATTGAAAAACATAAAGTACGTTTTCTAAGGCTGCAAATCCCATAGAAACCATAACTGCATAAACAATACCGTCAAAAGGTTCATTGAACTCACTACTTTTTTGAGCATAAAATCTAACAATTATATATTTCGAAAATTCTTCGACCAAACCAACAACTAAAAAAGCCTTAATAAATTGTTGATAGATACTGATTTCATCTGTTAGTGGGAAAACTATGTTTAAAATTGCACTTAAAATAATGGTGATAATAACACTCAAAATAGCACCCATCAAAAAATTTTTGAACAAAAAACCAATAGGTTCTTTTTCAAACTTATCTTTGAAATAGATATACAAAATGATAATCATTGCAGGCGAAACTGAAAGCAATAATACTGTCAATGTCATTTGTTAAATTTTAGGTAAAAAAACTTCAGCCATCATACATCGTGCACTTCCTCCACCACAAGTTTCTATGGTTTCTAACGAACTTGAAATAATCTTGCAATGTTTGGTGATTTGCTGAATTTGAGTTTGAGTTAAACAATCAAATGCTGCTTGGCTCATCACCAAAAAACGTTCCTCATTTTTTCCTTTAACTTGCAACATATTTCCAGCAAAATGATTTACTTGATGTTCAGTAATTTCAATAATTTGTTTATTGTTTTCTTTTAAATGCTTAACAACACTTTTCCGCTCTTGTTTATCATCAATGGTATCTAAACAAATTACGGCAAAAGTTTCTGCCAAACACATCATCACATTGGTGTGATAAATAGGTTTTCTTTTTCCATCAACTGATTGATTTGCAGTAAAAACAACAGGGGTATATTCAAAATCTTCACAAAATTCGATGAATAATTCTTCATCAGCTCTTGGCGATAATGCACAATAGGCTTTTCTGTTGACACGATCTAACAACAAACTTCCTGTTCCTTCTAAGAAAATTTGCTCTTCTTCTGCCGAAGAATAATCAACTACGTTTTCAATCAAAAAACCATTTTCTTCAAGAATATCTAAAATATCTTCACGTCTTTCATGCCTTCTATTCTCAGCAAACATAGGATAAAAAGCTACTGTACCATCTTCATGAAATGAAATCCAATTGTTAGGAAAAAGAGAATCAGGAGTATCAAAATCGACTGTATCAGAAATTACAATTACTTCAACTCCATGGCTTTTTAACTTCTCAACATAGACGTCAAATTCAAATTGGGCTTTTTTATTGATTTCAGCATTTTTTAAATCTAATGCTTCCTGATAATAATTATTAATGGCTGTTTGTTCGTTCATCCTAAAATTAATTGGACGAATCATTAAAATAGAATTGGTAGATTGTTGCATAGATTATGAATGTAAAACAAAATTATACTTTTTTAATGATGTTTTGATGTAAGGAAATTAAAAATGAAATAAAATATTTTGTTTAACATTTATTTATAATAGTTTAACAAAATGACAAGATTTTAATGTTTGATTTATAGCTATTTTTGTTTAACAAACATAAACCTAAAACTAATATATTATGAAAAAAATAACGAGTATTATTTTAGCATTATTTGCAGGATTCGTCTTTACATCTTGCAATGACGACAATGAAACTGTAGTAGAATCAAACACTATTGTGGATGTTGCAGCCAATAACAATTTAACCAGTTTGTTAGCAGCTGTTCAAAGAGCAGGATTGGCATCTACTTTATCTGGAAATGGACCTTTTACCGTTTTTGCGCCAACTAATGAAGCTTTTCAAGCGTTATTAGATTCAAACCCAAATTGGAATTCAATTAATGATATTCCAGTTGAAACTCTACAAGCTGTATTATTATTTCACGTTTTAGAAGGAACTGTAAGATCTACAGATTTATCAGATACGTATGTAAATTGCCTATCAACAGGGCCAAATGATGAGCCATTATCTTTGCAAGTTGAAGTTACAGGCGGTGTTGCTTTCAATGGTGATGCAACTCCAGTAGCAGTAGATGTGAATGCATCAAATGGAGTTGTACATGTAATCAACAAAGTAATGTTACCACCTAATATTGTTACATTGGCTTTAAACAATGGAGGATTTACAAGCTTAGTTACCGCTTTAACAGACAGCAGACATACAACTGATTTCGTTTCAATACTTTCAGGAACTGGTCCATTTACGGTTTTTGCTCCAACAAACGCAGCTTTTCAAGCTTTGTTAGATTCAAATCCCAATTGGAATTCGTTACCTGATGTACCAATTGCAACTTTAGATGCAGTTTTAAAATACCACGTGGTAAATGGTGCTAATGTACAAGCAAATCAATTAACCAATGGAAGTGTAACAACTATTGGTGGAAGTATCACAATAAATTTAACAAACGGAGCTCGAATTCAAACTACGAGTTCTCAAACTGCGAATATATTAGTAGGAGCTGCAACAAATGATGTACAAGGAACAAATGGAGTTATCCATGCAATTGACTCAGTCTTGTTGCCATAATTACCATTCTTGTTTCAGGAGGAAAAAGCTGCACAAAATGCAGCTTTTTTTTATTCGCGAATTAAAGGTAATGTGGAGCATCGCAACAAACCTTCTTGTTTCGAAATTTCTGCATACGGAACTTCTTCCACTTTAAAACCTTGATTTCTTAGCCAAGAATTGAGTCTAACAAAATTTTTTTCTGATATTATAACTTCCTCAGAAATTGAAAAAACGTTGCTATTCATATCGTACATTTCTTGTTTTGTAATTTCAAAAATGTTTTCTTCACCAAAATATTGAACCAACCAATTGTATTCTTCTTCAATCAAAAAACCATTTTTGTGTAAAATTGCTTTGTTTTTTCCAATAGGTTGAAAGCAACAATCTAAATGCAATGCATTTTCTTTTGGATCAGTATTGTGTTTTCTAAGCTCAAAAGGTTTCACTTTTTTATGTGGAAATAATTGCTGAAGTGCCAAAACTGCTTTATTATTTGTGCGAGCTGTAATAAAGTTTGGATAATCTTCACCTGAATAGGTCCCCACAAAAATATACTCATTCCAAGGCATCACATCTCCCCCTTCAATATGACAATCTTTAGGAAGTTCAATGATATTTTGCGGATTAATTTGATTGGTAACATTCGCAATTGCAATGTATTCCTTTTCTCTATCAGGTAAAATATTCGCTTTTATCAATTTATCTTCAATCACAAAAGCGATGTCTCTAGAAAAAATTTGATTGTAATTTTTGATGACTTTTGGTCTAAAAACAGAGATTTCATATTTTTTAAAAACAGCAGCAACAGCTTCCATTTCTTCAATCATGTCTTGTTCTTTTGGATAAGTTCCATTCAAAACATGTTCTCTACTTTTTGGGTCGTAACAATCCTCAAGCGTTGGAATTAAACCATTGCTGGTTGCAATGCCTAAAACCACCGCTTTTAATTGAGAAGTTTCGTTAGTTATATTGAGTTGTAACATTCTTTTCAGATAAAAAAAGCTCCATGAATCA
The DNA here is from genome assembly GCA_001873065.1 of Flavobacteriaceae bacterium CG2_30_31_66. Lineage (GTDB taxonomy): Bacteria > Bacteroidota > Bacteroidia > Flavobacteriales > Flavobacteriaceae > Polaribacter. The sequence goes on along the minus strand of MNYM01000032.1, from coordinate 51,355 downwards.
TGAAGCTTTCGGTTGTAAAAATAAAAAAAGTAATTATCTTTTTTCTATTGATTTGAATGGTCTTAAAGTTTCGCCAACATAAATTTGACGAGGCCTTCCAATTGGTTCATTATTTAATCGCATTTCTCTCCATTGTGCAATCCAACCTGGTAAACGGCCTAGAGCAAACATTACAGTAAACATATCTGTTGGAATATCCATTGCTCTATAAATAATACCTGAGTAAAAATCTACGTTTGGATATAATTTTCTTTCCACAAAATAAGGATCATTCAATGCTTCATATTCCAAACCTTTTGCAATAGCTAATATTGGATCTTTAACTCCTAAGTCTTTTAAAACTTCATCAGCAGCTTTTTTTATGATTTTTGCTCTTGGATCAAAATTTTTATAAACTCTATGTCCAAAACCCATCAATCTAAAAGGATCATCTTTGTCTTTCGCTTTTGCCATGTATTTTTTGGTATCACCATCATCTGCTTTGATAGCTTCCAACATTTCTAATACTGCTTGATTTGCACCTCCATGCAATGGACCCCAAAGTGCAGAAATTCCTGCTGATAACGAAGCAAATAACCCAACATGAGATGAACCTGCAATTCTTACAGTAGATGTAGAACAATTTTGTTCATGATCTGCGTGTAAAATCAGTAATTTATTTAACGCATCTTTAATGATTGGATTTACAACATAAGGTTCGTTTGGTTGTTCAAACATCATTTTCATAATATTTTCAACATAATCCAACGATTTTGAACCATAATTTAGTGGTAATCCTTGTTTTTTACGCATAGTCCAAGCCACCAAAACTGGAAATTTCCCCATTATTTTAACAATTGCTTTGTACATATCTTCTTCAGATTTTACATTCACTGAAGAAGGATTGAACGCAGTCAATGCACTCGTTAAGGAAGATAAAACGCCCATTGGATGAGCCGATTTTGGAAAAGCATCTACAATTTTTTTTACGTCCTCATCAACCACAGATTGCGCTTTAATGTCAACAAGAAATTTATCTAATTGTTCTTTGGTTGGTAATTCTCCGAAAATTAAAGCATATGCAACCTCAAGAAACTCAGCTTTTTCTGCCAATTCTTCTATGTCATAACCTCTATAACGTAAAATCCCTTTTTCACCATCCAAAAACGTAATACTGCTCTCGCAAGAACCTGTATTTTTGTAACCAGAATCTAAAGTTATAACACCATCAGTGGCTGTTCTTAAGTTTTTGATATCGATAGCAACCTCATTCTCAGTTCCTTTCACTAATGGAAATTCGTACGAATTTTCTCCTATTACTAACTTTGCAGTATTTGACATATTCAATCTTATTTTTTATGTTGAAGTGTTTTGCGAAGATACCAATAAATTAAGGATTTTAAAAGTTGAAAATTATAGATTTTTAGTGACTTAAAATAAATTTTACTGATTTAACAATTCTTTAGTAAAAAGAAAAAATCCCCTTAGAAATTCTATGAGGATTTATGTAAAAAGCAAATAGTATTAAAAATAATTTAAAATCCAATTCCAATTCCTATACCATATCCACCATGATAAATTATGTCTCTAGGATTTTCATTGGAGATAAGTGGCTTTTTTAGTTTATACGAATCATTATCCCAAAATATTTTAAAAATTATGTTATACTCATCATATTTTTCAATTGGAAATTCTAATCCAAATCTAATATTTCCATATCCTGCCGAATTTTCAACTTTAGAATCTAATCCAAAACCTCTAGCTGTCATAATATAAAAGTTTGCAGAATCATAATTTTTGAAATAATAGCGAACCAAACCTCCCAATTTATAACTAGTAATTCTTCCTTGAGATTGATGTTGAAATCCTGTTATTAAACCAAAAGTAACTTTCTTAAATATTGGATAATTGATTGTGTAAAATAAATCAAATGACAATCTACTTTTTAAAGTTTCACCACCACCATCTTTAAAATGATATGAAATATCATCTGGTAAAGAAATTCCAAAACTGAAAGTTTGAATTAATTCTGCTGGTAATTCATTGAATTTTTTGTCATTTTTAGAAATTTCAGCACCAGTTCTTAATGCATCTTGAATACTTATTTGACTAAAAATTGCTGATGCTGAAAATGATAATAAAAATGCTAGGATTAGATTTTTCATTTTAATTTTAAATCAAACCCTAAGTTAAGTTGAAACATAATTGGGAAAATATATCCTTTCCCATTAGTATCAAAATAATATATAGGTCCAACATCAAATAAAAAATGAAAATTTTTACCATATTTTCTTTGCAAGCCCCAAGTTGGTCCAACTGCAAAATCAAAATCAGTCGTTCTATTAAAATTACTATCAATTGTGTTTCCTCTTGTTAGTAATCTTGCAGACACAAAATTTCCTGAGTTATTTTCATTAGATCGATTTTTACTTTTTCTTTTTGAAAAATTATAAAACCATTTTTGTTGTAAATCCAAAAAAGGGTTAAAAGAATATAAAAAACCAAAACCTCCATTAGAAGTCTGTGGATACGCACCACCATAACCGATTCCTAAACCAGCAGAAAAAGTTGTATTAGAACTTGTTGGTAATTCTAATTCTATTGCTGGATTTAAAAAATTTATTCTCCATACTTTCACGGTATTAGCTTCTTGTGAATAATGAATTTTATTAAAAAAAACTAGTAGAATTATAGATAATATATATTTTTTCATAATTATATACTTTTAAAATTTAAGTCTTAAACCTCTCCATTCTTCACCCCTTCTTGCTAGTCCATATATATCAATATTTTTAGATTTATAGTCTCCTAAAGTATTAAATCCATTTAAATTTATTGGTGTATATGTAGATTTCCATGCTGAGCCAGTATCAGCAAATTTCAAACCTATCTGCCAATCCCACTCAGAAAAAAATATTCTTTCAACCTCATCAGTATTATAAACTCTTTGAAATTCATCAAAATATAACAAATCTACTTCGTTCGGATTTTTTTGAATTGTAACAATAAAATCTTTTCTACTCGAGTATTTAGATTTTAAATAATCTGCTCCTAATTTATAAAGAGTTTTAATATTTGAATCACTTAAAACATTGTAAGTAATATCTAGATTTAAATTCAACCCTAAAACACTTCCAATGTAAATATTTAAAATAGCGTCATCTCTAAATTCGAAGAAAGGAATTCTATTATTATTTAAAACTTTTATGTTAATAGGTTCATATACTGAATTATTATTCTTAATAAAAAAAGAGTTATTATGAATATATAAAGGTTGTTTTGTGTTTTGGTTTAAAACATTATTAGTATAATTCACAAAGAAAGATATATCAGGAGAAGGAATGTCATATATTAAGTGTACTTTATTTATTCCTAAAACTATTTCATCAGAATTAATATTGTTCCACCAGAACCAACCATCTTTATGAGTTTCAGCCTCAATACCAACTGATCTGTATATTAACCAAGTTTGATCCCAAAAATCTAATTCAAATCTATAGTCATCATCACTAAAATACTCGTGAGAATATCTATAAGTACCCCAAATATTTTGAAACCAATTATCATCAGGCGATGTTTCAATTCTTAAATCTTGAATAAGTGTGTTTAACCCTAATTCAGAGTTTTTCGCATTATATATGTCAGTTATCGCTTTATAACCATTATTGGAGTTATAAGTAGATCCCCCGCCTGTACCAGAACCGGTACAACCTGTTTCGTCTGCAATCCTAACAAACTGATGTACTCCATTTTCTATTTCAGTAATTCCACCTTCTGTTTCTCTTATGTAACAATCACTTTCAATAGTTTTTTGACTTTTAGCCGAACTGTTTTTTCTGAAAGCTACTTCTCTAATTTTTAAAGAATCGCTTAACTTTCCAAAATATAATCCTCTATTAGTATATTTAAAAAGTGAATCATTTACTATTATCTGACCTTCTTCATTAATAAAAGCACCGAAAACAGCATCTGCAATTTTAAGTGAGTCAGAAATAGATTTTCTTGTATTAAAGTAATTTTTCTTCTTACTATATATTTTTTGTAATAATTTAGAATTTGAAGCATTTATAATAATTCTCTCTGAGGTGTATCCTTTTTCATAAAATTTTTCAAAATACTTTTCTAAATCTGTTCTTTTTTTCATTTTCAAAGAATTTATAGTCTCAGATAATTGTTCTCTTGAGCTAACTTTAATTTTTGTCCCATAAAGATTAATGTTTTCTACTTCATTAAAATTGTAATCCATTGATTTCTCTTCACAACCAATGAAAATTAAGTAAGTAAGTAAGTAAGTAAGTAAGTGTTTTTCATAATTTATTTTTTAGATTTTAAACAATATTAAAATAAAATAAGCAAAACAACAAACAAAATATAAAAAAATCCCCTTAGAAATTCTAAGAGGATTGATTTATAAAAGCGATTGTTTTTTTAAATTTTGAAAGCTTTTTCTTTAGGATAATAAGCAATATCCTCTAATTGTTCTTCAATTCGCAATAATTGATTGTATTTCGCCATTCTATCAGAACGTGAAGCTGAACCAGTTTTGATTTGACCACAGTTTAAAGCTACTGCTAAATCAGCAATAGTATTATCTTCTGTTTCTCCAGATCTATGTGACATTACAGTTGTGTAACCTGCATTTTTAGCCATATTTACAGCTGCAATTGTTTCTGTTAATGTTCCTATTTGATTTACTTTGATCAAGATTGAATTTGCAATTCCGTTTTCAATCCCTTGAGACAAACGCTCAACATTGGTTACAAATAAGTCATCTCCAACCAATTGCACTTTTTTTCCAATGATATCTGTTAAATATTTCCAACCTTCCCAATCATTTTGATCCATTCCATCTTCGATTGAAATAATTGGATATTTACTTGCCAATTCAGCCAAATAATCAGCTTGCTCTTTACTAGTTCTTACTTTTCCAGTTGCCCCTTCAAATTTAGAATAATCATATTTCCCGTCTTCATAAAATTCTGCGGAAGCACAATCCAAAGCTATTTTTACTTCTTCACCAAAAACATACCCTGCATTTTTAACTGCTAAAGCAATCGTTTCAATGGCATCTTCTGTTCCGTCTAAAGTTGGTGCAAAACCACCTTCGTCACCAACTGCAGTTGATAAATTTCGGTTGTGTAAAACTTTCTTTAAATTATGAAAAATCTCAGTTCCCATTTGCATTGCATGAGAAAAAGAAGTTGCTTTTACAGGCATAATCATAAACTCTTGAAAAGCAATTGGCGCATCAGAATGTGAACCACCATTGATAATATTCATCATTGGAACTGGAAGTGTATTCGCAGAAACACCTCCTACATATCTATACAAAGGAAGTCCTAATTCATTTGCTGCTGCTTTTGCAACCGCCAATGAAACTCCTAAAATTGCATTTGCACCAAGGTTTGATTTATTTTTAGTTCCATCTAATTCAATCATAATTTGATCAATTAAATTTTGTTCAAAAACAGAAGTTCCTAAAAGTTCTTGTGCGATTATTTCATTCACGTTTTTCACAGCGTTTAAAACACCTTTTCCCATGTAAGCTTTTCCACCATCTCTTAATTCTACGGCTTCGTGTTCGCCTGTTGAAGCTCCTGATGGTACAGCAGCCCTTCCTAAGACTCCATTTTCTGTGGTTACATCAACTTCTACTGTTGGATTTCCTCTTGAGTCAAATATTTGACGTGCGTGAATGTTAATTATAATACTCATTGATTCTAAAATTTATAAATTTAATTTATTTTAAGTTTTGGTTACTTTTTAAAGTGATGCTAATTTACGAAAAGTTAAACGCATAAAATAATATGAATTTGATTAATTACGAAAACGTTTGCTAAAAAATTTCGAATTCAAAAAAAATCCACTTAAAAATTAAGCGGATTATTTAAAATTAAAAAATAAGTGAGTTGGATTAAAAAATTAAGAACCCATTGTTTTAAATTTTTTAATATTTTCGATAAACTGATCAAATAAATATTCAGCATCATGAGGTCCAGGACTTGCTTCTGGATGATATTGAACAGAAAACGTATTCTTATTTTTAATACGAATTCCTGCAACTGTATGGTCATTTAAATGAACGTGTGTAATTTCAATATTCTCATTAGCCTCAGTTTCTTCTTTATTGATTGCAAAACCATGATTTTGAGAAGTTATTTCACCTTTTTCTGTCAATAAATTTTTCACAGGATGATTGATTCCTCTGTGACCATTGTGCATTTTATACGTAGAAATTCCTTGTGATAATGCAATGACTTGATGTCCTAAACAAATACCAAATAAGGGTAAATCTTTCTCAATAATTTCAGCAGCTAATTTTTGAGCATCTACTAAAGGCTCAGGATCTCCAGGTCCATTTGAAATAAAATAGCCATCAGGATTAAAAGAAGCCAACTCTTCAAAAGTAGCATTGTAAGGAAACACTTTGATGTAAACACCTCTTTTAGCTAAATTTCTTAAAATATTTTTTTTGATGCCAATGTCTAAAGCTGAAACTTTGATTTTAGCATTTTCATTTCCAAAATAATATGGTTCTTTAGTTGACACTTTTGAAGCCAGTTCTAATCCTTGCATACTTGGAACGTTCTCTAATTGCATTTTCAAATCATTAATATTGTCAATATTTGTAGAAATAATCGCATTCATAGCGCCATTATCTCTGATATAAGAAACTAATGCTCTAGTATCAACATCTGAAATGGCAACCAAATTGTGTTTTTGAAACCAATCAAATAAATTTCCATTAGCGTCAACTCGCGAATGTGCAAAACTAAAATTACGACAAACCAAACCTGAAATTTTAATTCCATCAGATTCAACTTCGTTGTCATTCACACCATAATTCCCAATATGCGCATTGGTTGTTACCATTAACTGACCAAAATATGAAGGATCTGTAAAAATTTCTTGATAGCCTGTCATTCCGGTATTAAAACAAATTTCACCTGTTGCAGTTCCATCAATTCCTACAGATTTTCCATAAAAAATAGTGCCATCTGCTAATAAAATAAGTGCTTTTTTTCTAGTTTGATACTTCATTGGTCAATAAAAATTATAATATGTAAAAAAATATAAAAAAAGGGATAAACATTACTGCTTATCCCTTTATATGTGAACTAAAATTCATTTATTCTTCAGATTTTGTTTCAGGAGTTGAATCCGTTTCTACTTGAGTAGTGGCTGCTTTTTTGCTTCTACCTCTACGTGTAGTTTTCTTAGCTTTTGCTCCTTTTGGATTGTAGATTTCGTTATAATCAACCAATTCAATCATTGCCATTGCAGCATTGTCTCCTTGTCTATTTCCTAGTTTAATGATTCTTAAGTAACCTCCAGGTCTTTCAGCAACTTTTACAGAAATTTCTTTAAACAATTCTGTAACAGCATATTTGTCTCTTAAAACAGAGAATACAATACGTCTATTGTGAGTTGTGTCTGATTTCGATTTTGTAATTATTGGCTCTACAAAAACTCTTAATGCTTTTGCTTTTGCAACAGTTGTGTTGATACGTTTGTGCTCAATAAGAGAACAAGCCATATTCGCTAACATCGATTTTCTGTGCGCTGTTTTTCTACTTAAGTGGTTTATTTTTTTTCCGTGTCTCATGACGTTTGTTTTATGCTTTCATCTTGCTCAACCCTTTTTGAGGAGCAAAATATGAAAGATTAATCTCTATCTAATTTATATTTTGCTAAATCCATTCCAAAACTCAATCCTTTCACAATCACAAGTTCTTCTAGCTCTGTTAATGATTTCTTTCCGAAGTTTCTGAATTTCATTAAATCACTTTTATTGAAAGATACCAAATCACCCAAAGTATCTACTTCTGCTGCTTTTAAACAATTCAAAGCTCTTACAGAAAGATCCATATCAATCAATCTTGTTTTTAACAATTGACGCATGTGCAATGATTCTTCATCATACGTTTCTGTTTGTGCAATTTCATCAGCTTCTAAAGTGATACGCTCATCAGAAAACAACATAAAATGGTGAATTAAGATTTTTGCTGCTTCTGTTAAAGCTTCTTTAGGATTGATTGAACCATCAGTATCGATATCAAAAACTAATTTTTCAAAATCTGTTTTTTGTTCAACACGAAAGTTTTCAATTGCATATTTTACGTTTTTGATTGGTGTATAAATAGAATCAGTAAAAATTGTTCCTATTGGGACACCAGCTTTTTTATTTTCCTCAGCTGGCACAAAACCTCTGCCTTTTTCTATAGTAATTTCAGCGTTTAGTTTTACAGATTTATCCATATTACAAATAACCAATTCTGGGTTTAACACTTGAAAACCAGAAATGAATTTTTGTAAATCACCTGCTTTCAATTGTTCTTGACCAGAAACGTTGATAGAAACAGTTTCTCTATCAGTTTCATCAATTTGTTTTTTAAAACGAACTTGTTTTAAATTTAAAATGATTTCTGTTACGTCTTCTACGATTCCACTTACAGTAGAAAACTCGTGTTCAACGCCATCAATTCTTAATGATGTAATCGCAAATCCTTCTAGAGAAGATAAAAGTACTCTTCTTAAAGCATTTCCAATTGTTAAACCAAAACCTGGTTCTAAAGGTCTGAACTCGAATCTACCTGTAAAATCGGTAGATTCAATCATTATTACTTTATCGGGCTTTTGAAAATTTAAAATTGCCATAGTACGTTTATCAGGATTATTTAGAATATAATTCTACGATTAATTGTTCTTTTATATTTTCAGGAATTTGTAATCTTTCAGGAACTTTAACGAAAGTACCTTCTTTTTTATCTGAATTCCATGTTAACCATTCATACACATTACTGCTTGACGCCAATGAGTTTTCAATAGTTTGTAAAGATTTTGATTTTTCTCTAACAGCAACAATATCACCTTCTTTTAATCTGAATGAAGGAATATTTACAATTTCTCCGTTAACAGTGATGTGTCTGTGAGAAACCAATTGACGTGCGCCACTTCTAGATCCAGAGATTCCCATTCTATAAACTACGTTGTCTAATCTTGATTCACAAAGTTGTAATAAAATTTCACCTGTAATTCCTTGAGAAGCTTGTGCTTTTTTGAAAAGGTTACTGAATTGACGTTCTAAAATACCATAAGTATATTTGGCTTTTTGCTTTTCCATTAATTGGGTAGCATATTCAGACTTTTTCCCTCTGCGTTTTGCAGCTCCATGCTGACCTGGAGGATAATTTCTTTTTTCGAAGTTTTTGTCATCACCGAAAATTGCTTCGCCGAATTTACGTGCAATTTTAGTTTTTGGTCCTGTATATCTTGCCATTTCTATTTGATTGTTTTTGATAGGGATTATGAATTAAGGCTAATCCTTCGATAATCTAAATCCTATCTGATTAAAATATTTAATTATACTCTTCTTCTTTTTGGTGGGCGACATCCATTGTGAGGAATTGGAGTAACGTCAATGATTTCAGTTACTTCAATACCAGCATTATGAAGCGATCTAATTGCAGATTCTCTTCCATTACCTGGTCCTTTTACGAAAACTTTAACTTTACGTAAACCAGCTTCTTTTGCAACTCCTGAACAATCTTCAGCGGCTAATTGAGCTGCATAAGGAGTATTCTTTTTAGACCCCCTAAAACCCATTTTACCTGCTGATGACCATGAGACTACATCACCTTTTTTGTTTGTCAAAGAAATAATAATATTATTGAAAGTCGCATTTATATGTGCTTCTCCAACAGAATCTACTATTACTTTACGTTTTTTTGCGCTTGCTTTTGCCATAATTTTTTGTTGTTAAGCTATTGAATTAAGTAAATTGTATTTAAAAAAATACGGCACACTTAAACCATATACTAGAATAATCTGAAACTTATTTTTTCTTATTAGCTACCGTTTTTCTCTTACCTTTTCTTGTACGAGAATTATTTTTTGTTCTTTGACCTCTTAAAGGAAGACCAAGTCTATGACGAATTCCTCTTTGACAACCAATGTCCATTAAACGTTTGATGTTTAATTGAACTTCAGAACGTAACTCACCCTCAATAGTAAAGGCACCTACTTGTTCTCTAATTGCTGAGATTTGATCATCGTTCCAATTTTGAACTTTAATACTTTCATCAACGTTTGCTTTAGCTAAAATTTCTTTAGCTCTACTGTTTCCGATACCAAAGATATAAGTTAACGCAATAACTCCTCTTTTGTTTTTTGGAATGTCTATACCTGCTATTCTTGCCATTACCCTTGTCTTTGTTTAAATCTAGGATTTTGTTTGTTTATTACATATAATCTACCTTTTCTGCGAACAATTTTGCAGTCGGCACTTCTTTTTTTTACTGATGTTCTAACTTTCATCTTTTGTTTAGTTAAAAAGTTTAAAGTTTAAATATTAAAAGCTACCTAAAATAATGATAAAACTTTTACATTCTTTACTTTGAAACTTCGTATTTTAATATCTATATGTTATTCTTGCTTTTGATAAATCGTATGGACTCATCTCTAATTTTACTTTATCACCAGGTAATAACTTGATGTAATGCATTCTCATTTTTCCAGAAATGTGAGCAGTAACAATATGACCATTTTCTAATTCTACACGGAACATGGCATTTGATAATGCCTCTGTGATTGTTCCATCTTGTTGAATTGCTGATTGTTTAGCCATATTTTTATTTAATCGATTTTCTATTGCTTTGCCCAGTTTTCATCAAACCATCATAATGACGGTTTAATAAATAAGAATTAATTTGTTGCATGGTATCAATAGCAACGCCTACCATAATAATCAATGAAGTGCCGCCATAAAACATTGCCCAGCTTTGCTGCACACCAAACTTAGTTACAATAGATGGTAAAATTGAAAGTGCTGCCAAAAATAAAGAACCAGGGAAAGTTATTCTTGATAACACAGAATCCAATCTATCGGCCGTATCTTTTCCTGGTCTGATACCTGGGATAAAACCACCACTTCTTTTTAAATCATCAGCCATTTTATTGGTTGGTATTGTAATAGCTGTATAAAAGAAACTAAAAATAACAATTAAAAAAGCAAATATAACATTATACCATAAACCATTCATATCTTGTAATGAGGCTATCGCTGGAAACCTTTGAGCTAAAGCAACTGGTAAAAACATAATTGCTTGTGCAAAAATGATGGGCATAACACCTGCTGCGTTTAACTTTAATGGAATATAATCTCTTGAACCAGCAACATTTTGAATGTTTCCAGCAACCGTTCTTCTAGCATATTGAACAGCGATTTTTCGGACAGCCGTTACTAATAGGATAGTTAATAATATTACTAAAAACCAAACAATAATCTCTATCAAAATCATCATTACACCACCAGCACCTGCATTTGTGGTTTTAGCTACAAATTCTTGTAAAAAAGATGCAGGAAATCTAGCTAAGATTCCAACAGTAATCAATAATGATATTCCATTACCAACTCCTTTGTCAGTTATACGTTCACCCAACCACATTGCAAAAATTGTTCCAGCAGTTAAAATGACAATTGAGGAAATCCAAAATGTAGCACCACTCACTAAAAATGCTTCTGGACCCAAACCAAATTGGGTTTTAATTGCAGTGATATAAGTTGGAGCCTGAACTAAAGTAATACCAATAGTCAACCATCTTGTTATTTGAGTTATTTTCTTACGTCCACTTTCTCCGTCTTTTTGTAGTTTTTGAAGATAAGGAACAGCAATTCCCATCAACTGAACCACAATCGAAGCAGAAATATAAGGCATAATACCCAAAGCCATCACTGATGCTCTCGCGAATGCACCTCCAGTAAACGCATTTAATAAACCTAAAAGCCCTCCTGAAGTACCTTCTTTTAATGCAGCAAGCTGTAAAGGATCAATTCCAGGTAATGGTACTGCTGCCATAAAACGATAAACAGCAATCAAACCTATGGTTAAAAGAATTTTATTTTTTAATTCTTCAATCTTAAAAATGTCCTTTAAGGTATTTATAAAATTCATCATTTACTAGGGTCTTATAAAGTTACAGCTTCTCCTCCAGCTGCTTCAATAGCTGCTTTTGCAGTTGCTGTAAATTTGTGAACAGTAATTGTAAGTTTCGCTTTTAATTCTCCTCTACCTAATACTTTAACCATCTCATTTTTACTTACCAATCCATTAGCTATTAAAATATCCAAATTAACAATATCAGAGATTACTCCGTTTTCAACTAAAGATTGTAATTTATCTAAGTTGATTCCTTGGTACTCTTTACGATTAATATTAGTAAAACCAAATTTTGGCACACGTCTTTGCAGTGGCATTTGACCACCTTCAAAACCAATTTTTCTAGAATAACCTGAACGAGATTTCGCTCCTTTGTGACCTCTAGTTGCTGTACCACCATGACCAGAGCCTTCTCCACGAGCGATTCTTTTATCTTTTTTTACAGATCCTTCTGCAGGTGTTAAGTTATGTAAACTACTCATCTTTAATATCTTATTTTAATTCCTCTACAGAAACTAAATGTGAAACTTTATTTACCATACCAAGTATTGTAGGAGACGAATCGTGCACTACAGTTTGGCTTATTCTTCGTAAACCTAATGACTCTAAAGTTCTTTTTTGATCTTTAGGGCGTCTGATTTGACTTTTTGTTTGGGTTACTTTAATTTTTGTCATCTTTCTTAGATTTATCCGTTAAATACTTTTTCTAAAGAAATACCTCTTTGTTTGGCAATCGAAGCAGCATTACGTAGTTGTAATAAAGCATTAAAAGTTGCTTTAACTGCATTGTGAGGATTTGATGAACCTTGAGATTTTGATAACACATCATGAACTCCAACAGATTCCAATACTGCACGAACAGCACCACCAGCAATAACTCCAGTACCAGGAGAAGCTGGTTTGATGAATACATTAGCACCTCCAAATTTTCCTTTTTGTTCATGAGGAAGCGTTCCTTCAATTATAGGAATTCTTACAAGATTTTTCTTAGCATCTTCAATTGCTTTAGCAATAGCAGAAGAAACATCTTTTGATTTACCTAAACCATGTCCAACAACTCCGTTTCCGTCCCCTACAACAACAATTGCAGAGAAACCAAATGCTCTACCACCTTTTGTAACTTTAGTAACACGTTGTACTCCAACTAATCTATCTACAAGCTCTAATCCGCTTGGTTTAACTCTCTCTACGTTTCTATAACCTTGCATAATTCTTAAAATTTTAAACCAGCCTCTCTTGCAGCGTCAGCTAATACTTTAACTCTACCATGATACAAATAACCATTTCTATCAAAAGCAACACTTTCAATTCCTTTAGTTAATGCTTTTTCGCCAATTGTTTTACCAACAGCAATTGCTGCTTCTCCTTTGGTTGTTGCTTTAATATCTTTATCTCTTGATGAAACAGAAGCTAATGTAACTCCGTTAACGTCATCTACAATTTGAGCATAGATTTCCTTATTACTTCTATAAACAGATAATCTTGGTTTGGTTGATGTTCCAAAAACAATTTTTCTGATTCTACGTTTGATTCTAGCTCTTCTTTCTAGCTTTGATAATGCCATAATACCTATATATTATGCAGATTTACCTGCTTTTCTTCTTAATTTTTCGCCTACGAACTTAACACCTTTTCCTTTGTATGGTTCAGGACTTCTGAAAGAACGAATCTTTGCAGCAACATGTCCCACCAATTGTTTGTCAAAAGAAGTAAGTTTTATAATTGGATTTTTACCTTTCTCAGAAATAGTTTCTACTTTAACTTCAGGAGCTAATTCAAAAACGATATTGTGAGAAAAACCAAGTGCCAAATCTAACTTTTGACCTTGATTTGAAGCTCTATATCCAACACCAACCAATTCAAGTTGTTTTGTCCATCCTTTACTTACACCCTCAATCATATTATTGATTAATGATCTCATTAATCCATGTTGAGCTTTGTGGTTTTTAGATTCTGAAATCCTGTCTAAAACGACATGACCATCTTCAATTTTGATAGTAATTCCCTCAGAAATTGTTTGAGTTAAAACTCCTAAACTTCCTTTTACTGTTACTAAATTATTACTAATGTCTACATTTACACCTTGTGGAATGCTAACGGGATTTTTTCCTATTCTACTCATTTCTTCTAGTGATTAATAAACGTAACACAAAACCTCTCCTCCAACGTTTTCAATACGAGCTTTTTTGCCAGTCATTACTCCTTTAGAAGTTGAAACTATGGCAATTCCAAGGCCGTTCAATACTCTTGGCATCTCTTTCGAGCCAACGTATTTACGTAAACCTGGAGTACTAACTCGTTGAATTTTTCTGATAACTGACTCTTTTGTTTCTTTGTCATATTTTAAGGCAATTTTGATAGTTCCTTGAACTTTATCATCATTAAATTGATAACTTAAAATATAACCTTGATCGAACAAAATCTTTGTTATTTCCTTCTTCAAATTTGAAGAAGGGATTTCTACAACTCTGTGTCCTGCAGAGATTGCATTTCTTACTCTAGTAAGATAATCTGCAATTGGATCTGTATACATATTTATTTAAATTGCGATTATGGTTTTCAAAATCTCTATTGAACCTACAAGATTAACTTGTGATGTTTGAACCTACAATCAGTTAAAAATTCTTTTACTCAAAAAAATAGAGCGTGCAAAGATACACATTCTATTTAATATTTATGAATTTATTTTGGTTACTTACCAACTTGCTTTGGTAACCCCAGGAATTAAACCTTGGTTTGCCATTTCACGGAATGTAACACGAGATAATCCAAACTGTCTCATGTATCCTCTTGGGCGTCCAGTTAGTTTACATCTATTGTGCATTCTTACTGGTGAAGCATTTTTAGGTAATTTTTGTAATCCTTCAAAATCTCCAGCTTCTTTTAAAGCCTTTCTTTTTTCAGCATATTTTGCAACAGTTTTAGCTCTTTTAAGTTCACGAGCTTTCATTGATTCTTTAGCCATTTGTTAATTTTTTTTAAATGGTAACCCTAATTCCCCTAATAAAGACTTTGCTTCTTTATCAGTTTTAGCAGTTGTTACGAAAGTAATATCCATACCATTGATTTTCTTTACTTGGTCAATATTTATTTCTGGGTAAATGATTTGTTCAGTGATTCCAAGATTGTAATTACCTCTTCCATCAAAACCATTGGCTTTAATTCCATTGAAATCTCTCACACGTGGTAAAGATGCTGTAATTAATCTGTCTAAAAATTCATACATTTTATCTCCTCTCAAAGTAACCTTTGCTCCGATAGGAGAACCTTTACGCAGCTTGAAATTTGCAACGTCTTTTTTAGAGATTGTTGATATAGCTCTTTGACCAGTAATTTTAGTCAATTCTTCAACAGCATAATCAACTAATTTTTTGTCAGCAATAGCAGCACCAACACCTTTAGAAACAACTATTTTTTCTAATTTAGGAACTTGCATTACATTTTTGTAACTAAATTCTTCGATAAGAGCACTCACGACTCTTTCTTTATATTCTGCTTTTAATCTTGGTACGTAACTCATGATTATTCTTATTTTTTAGTTTTTTTAGAAATTCTAGTTTTAGTATCTCCATCAACTTTATAACCTACTCTTACAGCTACACCACCATCAACCAACAAAACATTTGAAATGTGTAACGACGCTTCCTTTTTTACGATACCACCTTGAGGACTTTTAGCACTTGGTTTAGTATGTTTAGAAACCAGATTTACACCCTCAACTAACACTCTGTCTTTATCTTTGATGATTTGTAATACTTTGCCTTCAGATCCTTTATGGTCTCCAGCAATTACTTTTACAGTATCACCTGATTTAATTTTGAATTTCTTCATTTTATAATTATTTAAAGCACTTCAGGTGCTAATGATACTATTTTCATGAATTGTTTCTCACGAAGTTCACGAGCTACAGGACCAAAAACACGTGTTCCTCTCATTTCCTCTGCAGGATTTAAAAGTACACAAGCATTGTCATCAAAACGAATATATGAACCGTCTTTACGTCTTACTTCTTTTTTAGTTCTTACAACAACGGCTCTTGATACTTGACCTTTTTTTACAGTTCCGTTAGGAGTTGCGGCTTTTATAGTTACAACAATTTTGTCACCAATACTTGCGTAACGCTTTTTTGTACCTCCTAAAACTCTGATTACTAAAACTTCCTTAGCTCCAGTATTGTCTGCTACTTTTAATCTTGATTCTGTCTGTAACATATTATTTAGCTCTTTCTAGGATTTCAACTAATCTCCAACGTTTAGATTTACTCATAGGTCTTGTCTCCATGATCCTAACAGTATCACCTTCGTTGCAATCATTCTTTTCGTCGTGTGCAACGTACTTCTTAGTTTTTAATACGAACTTTCCGTACATTGGGTGTTTTACTCTTTTTACTTCTGAAACAACAATAGATTTCTCCATTTTGTTACTAGAAACAACACCTATTCTCTCTTTTCTAAGATTTCTTTTTTCCATCTTTAAAACTGACTATAGAATTATTGTAATTCTCTTTTTGTTAATTCTGTTGCAATTCTTGCTACAGTTCTTCTTAGGCCTCTTAATTGCAACGGATTTTCTAACGGTGTAATTGTATGAGCCATTTTAAGATCAGTGTAATTTTTTTGCAACACTCCTAGCTTCTCTTGAAGATCTGCCAGGGATAATTCTTTTATTTCTGATTGTTTCATTTTGTATAGAATTATGCGTTAAAATCAAAATCCCTTGCTACTATAAACCTAGTTTTAACTGGGAGTTTTTGAGCTGCTAATCTTAAAGCTTCTTTTGCAACACTTAATGGAACTCCTCCAACTTCGAACAAAATTCTACCTGGTTTAATAACAGAAACGTAATGATCTGGAGCACCCTTACCTTTACCCATACGAACTTCTAATGGTTTTTTGGTAATAGGTTTATCTGGAAAAATTTTAATCCACAACTGTCCTTCTCTCTTCATAAAACGAGTTGCTGCAATACGTGCTGCTTCTATTTGTCTTGAAGTTAATAAATCTTGATCTAGAGATTTGATACCAAACATCCCGTTAGAAAGTTGGCTTCCTCTGCCAGTATTACCGTGCATGTTTCCCTTCAACTTCTGTACCTTACGGTATTTTACTCTTTTTGGCTGTAACATTTTTAATTTCTAATTTAAAAATTATTTTCTTTTACGAGGTTGGCGTTTTGCAGGACTAGCAGCACCTTTCGTAGTAGGAGCTTGTTTTTTAGCCAAACCTACTAGTGGAGATAGTTCTCTTTTTCCATAAACCTCACCCTTCATAATCCATACTTTAATTCCTAATCTTCCATAGGTAGTATGAGCTTCAGCAAGTGAATAATCAATATCAGCTCTGAAAGTAGAAAGAGGAATTCTTCCTTCTTTAAAATGTTCGGAACGAGCCATCTCTGCACCATTCAAACGACCTGAAATTTGAATTTTAATTCCTTCAGCATTCATTTTCATTGTAGCAGTAATTGCCATTTTGATTGCTCTCTTGTAAGAAATTCTATTTTCAATTTGACGAGCAACACTAATTGCAACTAAATTTGCATCTAATTCTGGACGTTTAATTTCAAAAATATTAATTTGAACTTCTTTACTAGTAATTTTTTTAAGCTCTTCTTTTAACTTGTCTACCTCTTGACCTCCTTTGCCAATGATGATACCTGGACGTGCAGTAGTAATAGTAACGGTAACAAGTTTAAGCGTACGCTCAATAAATATTCTAGAAACACTTGCTTTTGATAATCTAGCATTTACATACTTTCTTATCTTATCATCTTCAGCAATTTTATCTCCGTAGTCATTACCACCAAACCAGTTAGACTCCCAACCTCTGATGATTCCTAATCGATTTCCTATTGGATTCGTTTTTTGTCCCATTTCTACTTAGATTATTTACTTAAATTTTTACTTCCTAATTCTAATGTAACGTGATTTGAACGCTTACGAATTCTATGAGCACGCCCTTGTGGAGCTGGTCTTAATCTTTTTAACATTCCAGCGCTATCTACACAAATAGATTTTACAAATAAACCTGCTTCTTCTATGCTAGAGTTTTCATTTTTAGCTTGCCAGTTTGCAATAGCAGACAATAATAATTTCTCTAAATTTTTTGAAGCATCTTTTGGGCTGAATTTTAAAATATACAAAGCTTTTTCAACTTCAATACCTCTTACTTGATCAGCTACCAAACGCATTTTTCTTGGTGATGTAGGACAGTTAGTAAGCTTTGCAAAAGCGCGTTGCTTTTTATCTGCTTTTATCTGATCTGCCATGTTTTTTTTACGAACTCCCATTTCCTACCTATTTTTTACCTTTATTTTTTGCACCTGCATGTCCTCTAAAAGAACGCGTTGGTGAAAATTCACCTAATTTGTGCCCTACCATGTTTTCAGTAACATAAACTGGCACAAACTGACGTCCATTGTGAACAGCAATCGTTTGTCCAACAAAATCTGGTGTAATCATACTTGCTCTTGACCAAGTTTTTATAACAGTTTTGCTTCCAGCTTCTACGTTAGCCAATACTTTTTTCTCTAACTTATAGTGAACGAAAGGTCCTTTTTTTAATGATCTTGCCATAACTTAATTATTTCTTTCTACGTTCTACGATGTACTTGTTACTAGCTTTGGTTTTAGATCTAGTTTTATATCCTTTTGCAGGGATACCATTTCTTGATCTTGGATGACCTCCAGAAGCACGACCTTCTCCACCACCCATTGGGTGATCTACAGGGTTCATTCTTACTGCATTAACTCTTGGTCTTCTTCCTAACCATCTTCTTCTACCCGCTTTACCAGAAACTAATAACTGATGGTCAGAGTTTGAAACAACTCCGATTGTAGCCATGCAAGTTAAAAGAATTAATCTAGTTTCGCCTGAAGGAAGTTTTACAGTTGCATACTTACCGTCTCTTGCCATTAATTGAGCAAAAGAACCAGCTGAACGTGCCATTACAGCTCCTTGCCCAGGACGCAATTCTATACATGATATTGTAGTTCCCAAAGGGATTTCACTTAAAGGTAAAGCATTTCCGATTTCTGGAGAAACTCCACTACCAGAAATTATTACTTGATCAACTTGCAAACCATTTTGAGCAATCACATAACGTTTATCACCATCAGCATAGAATAATAATGCTATGAAAGCTGTACGATTTGGATCATATTCAATAGTTTTTACAGTTGCAGGAATACCGAACTTGTCCCTTTTAAAATCGATTGTACGATATTTTTGTTTATGACCACCCCCTATATTGCGGGTCGTCATTCTACCTTGACTATTTCGACCTCCAGATCTTTTTTTCGGAGCAATTAAGCTTTTTTCCGGCTTATCAGTTGATATGGTGTCGAACCCATTTACAACTCTAAAACGCTGACCTGGTGTTATTGGTTTTAATTTTCTAACTGACATTGTTGTCTTTTTTCTTAAAGATTGTTATAAAAATCAATACTTTCTCCTTCAGCTAACTGCACAATTGCTTTTTTGTATCCGCCTTTGACACCTGTAACCAATCCTTTTTTGGTGTATTTTGTGCTTTTTTGAACTGGATAATTTAAAGTTTTGATACTTGAAATAGAAACGCCATAAACTGCTTGAATAGCACTTTTGATTTCTAGTTTATTAGCTTTTTTTGCTACAACAAATGTATAACGATTATTAACTTCGCTGTCATTTGTTGCTTTTTCCGTTATAATAGGTTTTACTAAAATACTCATTTTGATTCCCTATTTATTAAAGTTTGTATGTAAACCTTCTAAAGAACCCTCAGTAAAAACTATCTTATTGGCATTTAAAATACCATAAGTGTTTAATTCTGAAGTATTGATTACTTTTGAAGATTTTAAATTTCTTGAAGATAAATACACATTTTCGTTGATATCACCTAAAACAAACAGTGATTTTTTGGTATCTAACTCTAAAGCTTTTAAAATGTCAACAAAATTTTTAGTTTTTGGAGATTCAAAATTGAAGTCTTCAATTACTACTAAATTGTTACCATTAGCTTGAATACTTAAGGCTGATTTACGAGCTAAACGTTTTAAATTTTTATTCAATTTAAAAGAATAGCTTCTTGGTCTTGGTCCGAAAAAACGTCCTCCACCTCTAAAAACACCTGATTTAATTGAGCCTGCTCTTGCAGTACCAGTTCCTTTTTGTTTTTTTATCTTTCTTGTAGAACCTGAGACTTCAGCTTTTTCTTTAGACTTGTGTGTTCCTTGTCTTTGATTAGCAAGAAATTGTTTAACATCTAAATAAATTGCATGATCGTTTGGTGCTATTCCAAATACATCATTAGAAAGTTCAACTTTTCTACCTGTATCTTTACCTGTAATATCTAAAACTGCTACTTCCATTATTTCTGAATAGTTACAAAAGCATTTTTGTGACCAGGAACTGCTCCCTTAACAACAAGCAAGTTCTTTTCCGGAACTACCTTTAATACTTTTAAATTTTGTACTTTCACATTATCACCACCCATTCTTCCTGCCATTCTCATCCCTTTGAATACTCTTGCTGGATAGGATGCAGCACCTACTGACCCAGGAGCTCTTAAACGATTGTGTTGACCATGTGTGGCCTGACCAACACCAGCAAAGCCGTGAAGTTTTAC
Organism: Flavobacteriaceae bacterium CG2_30_31_66; assembly: GCA_001873065.1. Lineage (GTDB taxonomy): Bacteria > Bacteroidota > Bacteroidia > Flavobacteriales > Flavobacteriaceae > Polaribacter. The sequence continues at coordinate 30,830 of MNYM01000032.1, read as the reverse complement.
AACACCTTGGAAACCTTTTCCCTTTGATACACCTGATACATCAACGAACTCTCCTTCTGTAAAAAATGATACAGTTAAAGAATCACCTAATTTAAAATCTTCTTCAAACCCTTGGAATTCAACGACTTTTTTCTTAGCAGTGGTGCCAGCTTTTTTAAAGTGACCGTCTAACGCTTTGTTAGAACTCTTTGCCTTTTTGTCATCGAAACCAAGTTGCAACGCATTGTAGCCGTCAACCTCTTTGGTTCTGACTTGGGTAACAACGCAAGGACCTGCTTCGATTACTGTACAAGGAATATTTTTCCCGTTTTCATCAAATAAGCTGGTCATTCCAATTTTTCTACCTATTAACCCAGACATGTTTTAATTATTAATTAATTTGTTTTATTTTTTGTTCCTTTTGAGTTTCAAAAAAAAAACAGCGTAAAAACACTTTCAACGCTGAATTTGTTTTTACCGTTTTTCCTTTGCGAAACGCTCTGGACATGTTACTATTTTAATGGAAATCAAAAAAATAGCTTTACCCTACTCTAATTCGGGTTGCAAAAGTATAAAAATATTTCGGTTCAACAAAGCTAAACCGAAATATTTTATAAAAAAATTATACTTTTATTTCTACTTCAACTCCACTAGGAAGTTCTAATTTCATAAGTGCATCAATGGTTTTAGACGATGAACTGTAAATATCTAACAAACGCATGTATGCAGATAATTGAAATTGTTCTCTTGATTTTTTATTCACGTGAGGTGAACGTAAAACCGTAAATATTTTTTTATTCGTTGGTAAAGGAATTGGACCGTTTACAACAGCTCCAGTACTCTTTACTGTCTTTACAATTTTTTCAGCAGATTTGTCTACCAAATTGTAATCGTAAGATTTTAATTTTATTCTAATTTTTTGACTCATCGTGTATTATTTAGTAGATTACCCTTTAGCAGCTGCAATTACAGCTTCTGAAATACCTGAAGGTGTTTCTTCATAGTGTGAAAATTCCATAGTAGAAGTTGCTCTACCAGAGGACATTGTTCTTAAAGAAGTTACATAACCAAACATTTCTGATAATGGCACTGTAGCTTTTACAACTTTTGAACCCGCTCTATCAGACATGTCTGATACTTGACCTCTTCTTCTGTTTAAATCTCCAACAATATCTCCCATATTTTCTTCAGGAGTTATCACTTCTAACTTCATGATAGGCTCCATGATTTTTGCTTTTGCAGATTTAGCAGCAGCTTTATAACCCATTTTCGCAGCCAATTCAAATGATAATTGGTCAGAATCGACAGCGTGAAACGAACCATCCATTACAGTAACTTTCATAGAATCCATTTCGTAACCAGCCAAAGGACCGTTTTTCATTGCTTCTCTAAATCCTTTTTCAATCGACGGAACAAACTCTTTCGGAATATTTCCTCCTTTGATTACTGATTCGAATTGCAATCCTTGAAAACCAGCATCCGCAGGCTCCATTCTGAAAACAATATCCGCAAATTTACCACGTCCACCAGATTGTTTTTTGTAAACTTCTCTGTGCTCTGCTGCAGCGGTAATTGCTTCTTTATACTCCACTTGTGGTTGCCCTTGATTTACATCAACTTTAAACTCACGTCTTAAACGATCTACAATAATATCTAAGTGTAATTCACCCATTCCTGATATAATTGTTTGGCCCGAAGCCTCATCAGTTCTTACAGTAAATGTTGGATCTTCTTCAGCTAATTTTGCCAAAGCCATTCCTAATTTATCAACATCAGCTTTTGTTTTTGGTTCAACAGCGATACCAATTACTGGATCAGGAAAATTCATCGATTCTAAAACAATTGGATGCTTTTCATCTGAAAGAGTATCTCCTGTTTTGATTGATTTAAATCCTACTGCTGCACCAATATCTCCAGCCTCAATATAATCAATTGCATTTTGCTTGTTGGCATGCATTTGATAAATTCTAGAAATACGTTCTTTTTTTCCTGATGTATTGTTCAAAACATAAGAACCTGCATCTAATCTTCCTGAATATGCTCTAAAGAAAGCCAAACGCCCAACAAATGGATCAGTTGCAATTTTAAAAGCCAAAGCAGCAAAAGGTTCTTTTACATCTGGTTTACGAGAAATTTCTAATCCTGTTTCAGGATCTGTTCCGTAAATATTTTCTCTATCTAAAGGAGAAGGCAAATAACGACAAACAGCATCTAATAAAAACTGAACACCTTTATTTTTGAATGATGAACCACATATCATAGGAATGATTGCCATATCTGTTACAGCTGCTCTTAATGCAGTGTGGATTTCATCTTCGGTAATTGAATCTTCATCTTCCATGAATTTCTCCAAAAGATTTTCATCATAGCCTGCTACTTCTTCAATTAACAAAGCTCTATATTGTTTAGCTTCTTCTTTCAAATCTTCAGGAATATCGATAATATCGAAAGTAGCTCCTAAGGTTTCGTCATGCCAAATGATTGCTCTGTTTTTTACCAAATCAACAACGCCTCTAAAATCAGATTCATCACCAATTGGCAAAACAATAGGCACTGCATTAGAACCTAACATTTCTTTTACCTGTCTGTTAACCATCATAAAATCAGATCCTTGACGATCCATTTTATTAACAAAACCGATTCTAGGCACTTTATAGTTATCAGCCAATCTCCAGTTAGTTTCAGATTGAGGCTCAACACCATCAACTGCTGAAAATAAGAAAACCAAACCATCCAAAACACGCAAAGATCTGTTTACTTCAACAGTGAAATCTACGTGACCAGGAGTATCAATAATATTGAAATGATAACTCATAGAGTCATCAGTAGGTTGACCATTTTCTCTTGGAAAAACCCATTCACAAGTAGTTGCTGCAGAAGTAATTGTGATTCCTCTTTCTTGCTCTTGCTCCATCCAGTCCATAGTCGCAGCACCATCATGTACTTCGCCAATTTTGTGAGATACTCCTGTGTAATACAAAATACGTTCTGTAGTTGTAGTTTTACCAGCATCAATATGCGCTGCAATACCAATATTTCTTGTATATTTTAAGTCTCTTGCCATTTTTTAAAATCTGAAGTGTGAGAATGCTTTATTGGCATCTGCCATTTTGTGTGTATCCATTCTTTTCTTAACAGCAGCTCCTTCTTCTTTAGCAGCAGCTAAAATTTCAGCAGCTAAACGTTGTGCCATGGTTTTTTCATTACGCTTTCTGGTGTAAGTAATCATCCACTTTATTGCCATAGACACTTTGCGATCAGGTCTAATTTGCATTGGAATTTGAAAGGTAGCTCCACCAACTCGTCTTGAACGAACTTCAACGTGAGGCATTACATTTGACAATCCATCTTTCCAAACTTCTAAAGCTGACTTCTCTTCGTCAGTTTTTCTTTGTTCTACGATGTCTAGTGCATCATAAAATACTTTAAACGCCACAGACTTTTTACCATCCCACATTAAGTTATTTACAAAACGTGTTACTAACTGATCATTAAACTTTGGATCTGGTAAAAGCTCTCTTTTTTTGGCTCTTCTTTTTCTCATGTCTTTACATTAAAAGATTTTAAATTACTTTTTCTTACCTTTTGTTGGTGCAGCTGCTACTTGACCTGGTTTTGGGCGTTTTGCACCATATTTCGATCTGCGTTGGGTTCTTCCTGCAACACCTGCTGTGTCTAAAGCGCCACGAACTACGTGATACTTTACACCTGGTAAGTCTTTTACTCTTCCACCTCTAACTAATACTATCGAGTGCTCTTGTAAGTTGTGTCCTTCACCTGGAATGTAGGCGTTTATTTCATTACCATTTGTCAATCTAACTCTGGCAACTTTACGCATTGCTGAATTAGGTTTTTTTGGTGTTGTAGTATAAACACGTGTACAAACTCCACGTCTTTGAGGACAAGACGACAAAGCAGCCGATTTACTCTTCTTAGTTATTTTGGTTCTTCCTTTACGAACTAATTGTTGAATAGTTGGCATACTAAATTATTACTGTTTTTCGTTTATAATTAAACTTTCCCCTGTTTTTTGGGTGTGCAAATGTACAATTAATTTCTAATTATTCAAAAATCAACAAGTTATTTTTTGATTCAAATTTTTATTTTGACATTTTTTAAGGATTTCAATTACTTTTACAAACAAAAAAGTCATATTTGAAAACAACTTTTAAACCTTATATACATGTAGTATTTTTTCTGATGATTTCTTTTGATGGAATCTCTCAAGAATTCACATTGAAATTGATTTCAAAAAATAAAGTTGAGCAAATCGTTTTAGATAAAATTGAGTATCAAAAAAAATTTAAAAACCCTGCTTCTATTCAAAGTGAGATTGAAAAAATTGCTGACCAACTTAAAAATTTCGGCTATTTTACCAATACAATTGACAGTGTTAAAAATACCAACAATAATTATAATGCATTTTTTACTTTAAATGATTTGATTGAAAAAGCCATTATAAAAATTGATTCAATAGCATTTTCTGACATAAAAACAATTGTTATTAAAAATAATTCGTTTTCAATTCCTATCAATCAACTTCAAAATACTTTAAATGAAATCTCAAATTCGCTTGACAATCAAGGAAAATCATTTTCAAAAATTCATCTAGAAAATATCATTATTAAAAACAAAACACTTTTCGCCGATTTAAAAATAAATTTATCGGAAAAAAGAATTATAAATAAGGTAATCGTTAAAGGATATGACGTTTTCCCTAAATCATTTCTTAAAAATTATTTTAAAATCAAACCTTTAAGCATATTTAATCAAAAAAAAATGGAAAACATTTCTAAGAAAAGTAAAAATTTACCATTCATCAAAGAAATAAAACCGCCTGAAGTTCTTTTCACAAAGGATTCAACTTTACTTTTTTTATATTTCTCAAAAAAACAAAACAATAGTATTGATGGGATTGTGAATTTTTCATCCAAAGAAAATGGTGATTTATTGTTCAATGGAATGCTTGATGTGCGTTTTCATAATATTTTAACTACTGGAGAGCGTTTTGAAATTTTTTGGAATAGTATTGGCGAAGAGCGTCAGGAATTTAAGGTAACCACAGCAATTCCTTATATTTTCAATTCTAAAATTAGTCCTGAGATTTCTTTCTCGATTTATAAACAAGATTCTACTTTTTTAAATACGAATTTCAATGCGAATTTTAAACTTAGCATTGCTGATTTTTATACACTTGGACTAAAATACGATGCTGAATCCTCAGAAAATCTTGAACAAAGTAATTTAGGTAACAATATTGCTGCTTTTTCAAACAATTTTTACGGCATTTATTTCTCATACTCAAAACCAAAAAACGATTTGTTTTATTTCAATAAGTTTTATTTTGAAATTAATCCAGCTTTTGGAAATAGAAAAATTGAATATGAAAATTCTAAGCAATTTAAACTAAAATCTACGGCTTCTTACATTTGGGATTTAAATGCTAGAAATAGCATTTACATAAAAAACGAAACAGGATACTTGAATTCTGATACCTATTTAAATAACGAACTGTTTAGAATTGGAGGTGCCAATTCAATTCGAGGTTACAATGAACAAAGTATTTTCACAGAAAGCTATACTTTCTTTACAATTGAATACCGTATTTTAACATCTTCGTTGTCATATTTATACTCAATTACAGATTTCGGTCAATTTTATTCATTTAAAGAACAAAAAAAAGCCCTCGGAATTGGCTTCGGATTTTTATTTAATGTAGGTAATTCTCAAATAAATTTAAACACTTCCGTAGGAAAAAATAATAGAAATCCTATTGATTTTAAAGACATTAAGGTGATAGTAAATTGGAAAAGTTATTTTTAAAATGAGTTTAATATTAACTAAACATTAAGGGATTTTATTTTTTTTCAGTTATTTTAACTCTTTTTAACGTTTTTTGTTGTTTAGTTAACATAGAATTAAGATATTTGATGCAATTAATTCAAATATAATAAATAATGAAAACAAAGTTTAAAGGGATTTTAACGCTATTATTAGCGTTGGTTGTGCAAATTTCGTTTGCACAAGAAAAAACAGTTTCTGGAACTGTATCCGATGCTTCTGGTGTTTTACCAGGAGTTAGTGTCCTAGTAAAAGGAACCACATCTGGAACAGAAACTGATTTCAATGGAAAATACTCAATTAAAACTAAAGTTGGCGACGTCTTGAGTTTTAGTTATGTAGGTTATAAATCCGTTGATAAAAAGGTTAGCAATGCAAACACAATAGATGTTGTGATGCAAGAAGATGCTGGGATTCTTGATGAAGTTGTAATTACTGCATTAGGCATCAAAAGAGATAAAAAATCTCTTGGATATTCAACTCAAGAAGTTAAGGGTGACAAAGTATCTGGTATAAAAAGTCAGAATTTTGTTAATTCATTATCTGGTAAAGTTGCAGGTTTAGATATTAAATCTTCAGGAAATCTTGGTGGATCTACCAATGTTGTAATTAGAGGTAACAACTCAATTGCGGGGAACAATCAGGCTTTATTCGTTGTAGATGGGGTTCCTGTTGACAATGGCAATTCAAATTCTTCTGGTCAGCAAACAGGAAGAGGTGGATATGATTATGGTAACGCTGCTTCGGATATTAACCCAGACGACATTGAATCGATCAACGTATTAAAAGGTGCAGCTGCAACTGCTCTTTACGGTTCGAGAGCTTCAAATGGTGTTATAATGATTACTACTAAAAAAGGAACTTCTAAAAGAGGTATTGGAGTAACAATTAATTCAAGTATTACATCAGGAACTGCTGATAAGAGTACATTAGTTAAATACCAAAATAAGTATGGTGCTGGTTATGGTCCATATTATGATTCAGCAGATGGATATTTTAATTTATTTGATGTAAATGGAGACGGGACACTTGATTTGACAACTCCTTTTACAGAAGATGCCTCTTATGGTGCCGCTTTCAATCCTAATTTATTGGTTTACCAATGGAATTCAATATACCCGCAATTGAGCACATATCAGCAAGCAACTCCTTGGTTATCTCACAGAGAGGGAAATGATCCAAATTTCGTTTGGGGAACTTCAATTACTGCTGTAAACTCCTTTTCTTTAGATGGAGGGAATGATACTAGCGCATTTAGATTGGGAGTTACTAATCTTAATCAAGAAGGAAATTTACCAAATAGCTTACTTAAAAGAAATACTATTTCATTCAACGGGTCACACAATTTATCTGATAAATTTAAAGCTTCAAGCTCATTTAACTTCATAAAAACAAGTGGTAAAGGTCGAAATGGAACAGGTTATGACTCAAATAACGTGATGCAGCAATTTAGACAATGGTTTCAAATGAACGTTGATCTAAAAGAACAGAGAGACGCATACTTCGCAACTGGTGATAACATCACTTGGAATCCTAATGGTCCAGATGATTTATCTCCTATTTACTCTGACAACCCTTATTGGACTTTTTATGAAAATTATGAAACTGATACTAGAAGTAGATTTTTTGGAAATTTAGCATTAGACTATGAAATCAATGACTGGTTAAATACCACAGGAAAATTTTCTTTTGACACCTATTCAGAATTACAAGAAGAAAGAACAAATGTTGGAAGTGCAAATGTATCTTCATATTCGAGATTCAACAATAATGTTGCAGAATACAACTGGGATTTCATGTTAAATTTTAATAAAAATCTTACTGATAAACTAAACTTAGAGGGAAATATTGGTGTTAATATAAGAAGAAATGTACGTAATAGTATTTTCGCATCAACTAACGGTGGCCTTAATTTAAGAAGTTTATATTCACTTTCAAACAGTGTAAATCCTATAAATGCACCAACAGAATATGATTCAACAAGTATGGTTGACGGTGAATATATTAGAGCTAGTTTGGGATATGACAATTTTGCTTTTGTAGAAGGTTCTTACAGAACTGACCGTTCTTCCACTTTGCCTAAAGCAAATAATCGTTATGGATATTTCTCTATCTCGGGAAGTTTAATATTTTCACAACTCATCAAAGGAGATTGGTTAAATTTTGGTAAACTAAGAGCAAATTATGCAGAAGTAGGAAGTGATACAAATCCCTACAGAGTTTTCAATACCTTTGGAATTGGAACACCTTTTAATGGTAATGGAATTGCATCAAATCCAAATGCACAAGCCAACTTAAATCTTTTACCAGAGAGACAAGAAAGTTATGAAATTGGATTAGAAATGTCAATGTTTGACAGAAGAGTTGGAGTTGATATTTCTTACTACAATACTCAAAGCATCAACCAAATTACAAGTATCCCTCTTTCTACCGCAACAGGATACACATCTGCCGTATTAAATGCTGGTACAATAGAAAATAAAGGTTGGGAGGTTCAATTAAATTTAACACCATTAAAATCAGAAAATTTTCAATGGGATATTACCACTAACTGGGCTAAAAACGAAAGTTTAGTGGTTGAATTGCTTAACGGAATTAAGAATTTACAGATAGCAGCCTTACAAGGAGGTATATCAATCAATGCAACCCCTGGTCAACCTTACGGAACTATTAGAGGATCTGATTTTATTTATGCAGCAAATGGAGGTAGAATTGTAAACCAAACAGGTTCAGCAAGTAGAATAGGAACTTATCAACGAACCAGTGACAGTAACCAAGTAATTGGCGACATAAATCCAGATTGGAAAGCAGGTGTTTTCAATACTTTTAGATATAAAAACTTTAGTTTAGGTTTTTTAATTGATATTCAAAAAGGAGGAAATGTATTCTCTTTAGATACTTGGTATGGTTATGCAACAGGAATGTATGACTGGTCTGCACAAAATAATGAATTAGGAAATCCTATAAGAGATGTTGTAACAGGAACACCAGGAAACTACGGAGCTGATTCTGGCGGATTGATTGTAGACGGTGTTGCTCCAGATGGAACTAAAAACGAAGTAAGAGCTAATTTTGATATATATGCAAACCCTTACGGATATGCAAGAGCTCCAAATGCATTACACGTTTATGACGCTGGTTATATTAAATTAAGAGAAGCTAGTATAACTTATAATTTGGATAAAGAAACAATTAAAAAAACTCCATTTACATCAGCATCTATCTCAATAATTGGTAGAAACTTATGGATAATCAACAAAAGCACTCCTTATTCTGATCCAGAAGCTGGTCTAAGCTCAGGAAATATACAAGGATATCAATCTGGTGCATACCCTTCTATTAGAGAAGTAGGAGCTAGTGTTAAATTACAATTTTAAAAAATTAAATCATGAGAAATAAACTATTAACAATTCTATCTCTAATTTTAATTATTTCTTGTCAAACCGACGAGGTATATGAGAATTTAAACAGAGATCCAAAAAATCCAACTCAAGTTGACGCTGGATTCTTATACAATGCTGCTGTAAAAAGTTTGTATGACCAAATGACAAGTACAAATGTCAATAGAAACATTTTTAGAATGTTAGGACAACACTGGACAGAAACAACCTACGTTGACGAGGCGAACTATGATTTTAATAATAGAAATATTCCTGCAAATCACTGGTCAGAAATGTACAGAAACGTATTGTTAGATTTGAAAACAGCTAGTGAGGTAGTTACTGCTGATGAGGGATTATCTTCTGCAGAAAAGAATTCTAAAAATGCTCAAATAGAAGTTTTAGCAATTTACACCTGGGCACAGTTAGTTGAAACATTTGGAGATATTCCTTATTCTGAAGCTTTGAATCCTTCTCAATTTGTTTTACCAAAATATGATGATGCGGAGACCATATATAGTGACTTAATTACTCGTTTGACAAATGTAATCCCAACAATTTCAGGAACTGGTTTTGGTGCTACTGATCCAATTTACAGTGGAAATGCTACTTCTTGGAAGAAATTTGCAAATTCGTTATTATTAAGAATGGGATTGCGTGTTATTGATGTTCCAAGTATGTCAGCTCAAGCAAAAACTGCGATTACTTCTGCTGTAAGTGGAGGTGTTATTTCGTCAAATGCTGACAATGCAGCCCTTGTTTATGAAAGTGCTACACCAAATACCAATCCTATTTGGGTTGATTTAGTACAATCTGGTCGATCTGATTTTGTTGCTGCTAATACATTGGTAGATTTTATGAATAATTTAAATGATCCTAGAAGATCTGTCTACTTTGACCAAAACCTCGGAGCAGACACTTACTTAGGAGGCCCTTATGGTGAAAACAACAGTTTCAATAGTTACTCTCACATAAGAGGTAAAGATGATAACACATCAATGCACAGCCCTGAATTTCAGGCATGTTTAATTGATTACGCTGAAGTATGTTTTTATCTAGCAGATGCAGCTGAACGATCAATTTCTGGAACTCCAGCTAATGCAGCTAGTTTTTATAACAACGGCATCACTGCTTCATTTAATTACTGGGGTGCTTCGAATGTTGCTACTTATTTGGCAAATCCAAATGTAGCTTACGCTACTGCGCCTGGAGATTGGAAAGTAAAAATTGGTAATCAGTTGTGGTTAGCAATGTATAATAGGGGTTTTGAAGCCTGGACTGCTTGGAGAGTTTATGATACACCCACTTTCAACTTACCAGCAGTTAGTGGAAATCCTGTTCCAACAAGATATACATATCCTATTAGTGAGCAGAACTTAAACGAAGCTAATTGGACAGCAGCATCTGCCGCAATTGGTGGTGATACCCAAACAACAAAATTGTTTTGGGATAAAAATTAAAAAATACAAATAATTTCCTAAAACCACTAACGATCAAAAGTTAGTGGTTTTTTTGTTTAATTACAGTAAACTACAATGCTACAATTGCTGCACAAAGAACTGACGCATTAAATACCGTGCTTTGGTTGTTTAAATAGCAACAAAAACTTCAATTCATTATCAAAACCAACCTAAATAGGTTGGTTTTTTTATTTATTTTTCATTTAAAGTAAATTTTTTAGTGTTAAAAAATTGTTTTTTAAAGTTTAATTTAAGACTTTTGACATTAATTAATTCAAATAATTATACAATGAAGACAAAGTTTAATGGATTTTTAACGCTTTTTCTAGCGTTTGTAGTGCAAATTACCTTTGCACAAGAAAGAACTATTTCTGGTACAGTTACCGAAGAATCTGGCGCTTTGCCTGGTGTAAGTGTCCTTGTAAAAGGAACTTTAAGTGGTCAAGAAACAGATTTTGATGGTAAGTATTCTATTAAAGCTAAAACTGGCGATGTGTTAGTTTTTAGATATTTGGGATACAAAACTGTTGAAAAAACTGTAGGAAATGCTAACTCAATCAATGTGAAGTTAGAACAAGAGAGTAATGTATTAGATGAAATTGTTGTTGTAGCTTTTGGTACACAAACAAAAGAATCTATTGTAGGTTCAGTTGCTGTCTTAACAAATGATGTTATTGAAAAACAACAGGTTGTTTCAGTTACAAATGCGCTACAAGGAACTGTCCCAGGGGTAACAATAATTTCTGCTGGCGGACAACCAGGTAATAACCCAGAAATAAGAGTAAGAGGTGTTGGCTCTATCAACGCTGATGCATCTCCTTTGATTATTTTGGATGGTACACCTTACAACGGGAATATTAACTCAATAAGTCCTGATCAAATTGAATCTATGAACGTATTAAAAGATGCTTCTTCAACTGCGCTTTATGGTTCAAGAGGTGCAAATGGTGTGATTTTGATTAATACAAAAAAAGGTAAATTAAATTCACCAACAAATATTACGTTCAGAACAACAATGGGTTTTGCGAATCAAGCCGTCAAACAACATGCGTTATTAAACACTGATGACCAAATGAGATATACTTGGGAAGCTATGAAAAACTCAGATGTTTACGTAAATGGTTTAGCTCCTAATGTTGCTGCTCAAAATGCAACCAACGGTTTAATTTCTGGTTTTGGTTACAATCCTTATGGACCAAACGTTCCAAATCCTGTAGATGTAAATGGTAACTTGGTAACTTCTTCTAAATTATGGGAAACAGATTGGACAGCGCTGCTTTTCAATGATGCAGCTTTAAGAAAAGAACACGGTTTAACTGCATCAGGTGGTTCTGCTACCTCTACTTATTTTTTCTCTGCTAACTATTTAGACCAAGAAGGAAGTATTGCCGAGTCAGACTTTAAGAGAATTACAACAAGACTTAATTTAACTTCTAAACTAAAAGATTGGTTAACGATAGGTTTTAATTCCTCTTACTCAACTTCAAAACAAAACAATCCAACACAATCTGGAACTGCGTTTCAATCTGCAGTTCAATGGACTACCTCTGTTTCATCTGTCTACTCTTTGTATAGAAGAGATGTTAACGGAGTTATTATTCCTGATAATTTTGGAAATCCAATTTTTGATTATGGGAATACCTCAGGTCAAAATGTAAACGGTACAAGAGCTGTTTTTGAGGGTGAAAATGCTTATGGATCATTATTTAATTATATCAACTTAAATACTAGAGATAACATACAAGCAAATGGATATGCACAATTTGATTTTACTGATTATCTTAATTTTAGAACTACAGTTGGATTCGAAAAAGTAATTTTTGACGGTTATCAATATGTTCACAACGAGTTTGGATTTGCTGCAAACGTTGGAGGTAGAGTATCTCAAGACAGAAATATTACATCAACTTTGAATACAATCAACGCATTGAATTTTGATAAAACTTTTGGAGATGTTCATAATATTTCTGCAAGTTTAATTCATGAGGCTTATAAATTTAAAATTGAAGGTTTAAGCGCACAAGGAGTAGGTTTCCTTCCTAATGTTAAGGTATTAAATGGTAGTACTACCCCTGAATCTGTAGGTGGATATTTAAATGAAGAAAGATTAGAGAGCTACTTAGCAAGAGCATCTTACAACTATGATGGAAAATATTTTGTTGAAGGTTCTTATAGAAATGATGGTTCAACAAGATTTTCAAAAGAAACCAGATTTGGTGATTTTTTCTCAGTTGGTGGCTCTTGGATAATTTCTAAAGAAAATTTCTTAAAAGACAGTTCTGTTTTAAATTTCTTGAAACTTAAAGGTTCTTATGGTGAGTTGGGTAATAATAGAGGAATTGGATATTTCCCATATTTGTCACTATTTGAAACTGGTTATAATGAATTAGACCAAACAGGGGTTGTTTTAGGTTCAGTGAGCGACCCATTACTTTCTTGGGAAAAAACATCTTCCATAAATGTTGGTATTGACTTTGGTTTATTTAATAACAGAATCAATGGTAGTGTTGAATATTTTGAAAAAGAATCAATTGATTTGTTATATGACAAACCATTGCCTGGTTCAACAGGAAACACAAGTATTACAACAAACGTTGGTGCTCTGAAAAATTCAGGTATTGAGATCAATTTAAATACTATAAATATTTCAAAAGCAAACTTCGAGTGGTCAACAAACTTAAACCTTTCTTTTGTTAAAAATGAAATTACCGAGTTAACACAGGAATCTTTTATCAATGGTACAAAAAGATGGCAAGTAGGTACTTCTTTGTATGAATTTTTCATTCAAGAGTACAGAGGCGTAGACCCTGCAACAGGAGAAGCTTTATGGTCTATTGATGAATTAGACGCAAACAATGAACCTACAGGAAATAGATTAACAACTAATAATTATGCTTCTGCAACACGTTACCAAACAGGTAAAGAATCATTACCAGATTTTCAAGGTGGTATTACAAATACCTTCAAATATGGTAATTTTGATTTAAACGTTCTTATGAATTTTAGTGTTGGCGGTTATATTTATGATAGTACCTACGCTTCATTAATGAATGGTTTTGAACAATTTGGACGTGCTGCTTCTGTTGATTTAGTAAACAGATGGCAAAACCCTGGGGATGTTACAGATATACCTCGTCTTCAAAATAGTCAAAATGATTTTAATGCGACTTCAACTAGATTTTTATTTAAAAATGATTATTTAAGATTGAAAGCAGTAACATTCGGATATACTTTACCTTCTGAAGTTGCTAAAAATGTTGGGTTAGGAAGATTGAGAATTTATTTTCAAGGAGATAATTTATTAACTTTTCAATCTCACAAAGGTATTGATCCTGAACAAAGTTTAGCAGGAACAACAGACAATAGATCTTTTAACCAAAGAATTTATTCTTTAGGTTTAAATTTAGAATTATAATAATAAAATAAAATAAAAAAATGAAAAAAATTAATTTAAAAATAGTATTCATACTTACATTGGCTTTTTCAATGTTAAGTTGTAACGAAGACTTCTTGAATGATCCTCAGCCAACTGATGCTGTTACAGCGAGTGTGATTTTTGGATCAAGAGACGGAGCTGATGCTTTTGTATCAGGTATTATGAGACGCTTTAGAGGACAATTTACAGCAACAGACGCAGCAGGTGTTAATTCACTCTACTACGCAAGAACTGTCAAAGGAAATGACATCATTCAAAGAGCAACGTGGTTTTCTTTTGATTATGAAAATGATAACAGAGAGCCAACCTATAGACGTACAAACTTTACCTGGAATTACTCATATTATATGATTAATCAAGCAAATAATTTAATCAACGGTGCTGAACAATCAGAAGGATTATCAGCCTTAGATAAAAAAGAAATTATAGGACAGGGTAAAGCAATTAGAGCATTCTTTTACTTCCAATTAGCAATGGAATTCCAACATACATACACCTTTGACCCATCATTACCTGCACCACCAATTTATACTGAGTTGTCAACCGAAGGTAATCCTATGAGTACTTTAAAAGAAATGTATGATTTGATTCTTGAAGATTTAACTTATGCAACTCAGAATTTAACCTCTGACAGAATAGCTAAATCATATATCAATCAAAATGTTGCTTATGGTATTTTAGCAAGAGTATATCAAACGATGGGCAATTGGTTAGGTGCCGAAGATGCTGCAAGAAAAGCTTATGGAGGCGGAACTCCAACAAGCGTTCTGAATAATAATTATCAAAATGGATTTAATGATATTTCAGATTCTGAATGGATTTGGGGTAGTGCTCAAAGTTTAGATCAATCTAATTATTATTGGGGTGCTCCTCATGCACATGCAGATCATTTTGTATTGTCTTACTCAGCAACATTTTTTAATAATAATTTTGTGGCTCTTTTCTCACCAACGGATATTAGGAATACTTTTTTAGAAGGATATAATGTTCCTGCTGCAGATTACAGAAACTATATCTCTAGAAAATTTACATTTAATTTTGACTCCGACCATCCAATTATCAGAACAGCTGAAATGTTGTTAGTAGAAGCTGAAGCAAAATATTATAACGGAGATCCAACAGGAGCTCATAATATCTTATTTGCATTGCAATCTACAAGAGATCCATTAGCTGTAAAATCAACAAACACAGGACAAGCTTTACTTGACGAGATTTTAGTGGAAAGAAGAAAAGAATTGTATGCTGAAATTGGTGTTGAGTGGTTTGATGCTAAACGATACAGAAAGGGAATCACTAGAAATGGAAATCAAAGATTGAAAGGAAACTCAAGTTTATTACCAGATGATAAAAGATTTTTCCTAAAAGTTCCACAAGCTGAAATTGATGCAAACATTAATATTGACGAAAGCGTTAATAACGGAAGATAATTAAACAATTAAAAACTAAAACCATCTTTCGAGATGGTTTTTTTTTGCTCAAAATTTACCATACATTTGCAAAATGACAGCACAAAACACAACCATCTTTGGATTAAGAGCTATTATTGAAGCCATTCAAAGTGGCACAATTATCAACAAAATTTATCTTCAAAAAGGGATCAATAGTGCCCTTCATATTGAACTTGAAAAACTAATTGCTGAGCACAAATTAACGACAAGCATAGTTCCTGTTGAAAAATTAAATCGTTTATCAAAAAACAATAACCATCAGGGTGCAGTTGCTCTAATATCTCCAGTTTCTTTTTATGATTTGGAACAATTGATAGAAAAAACTATTGAAGAAAATAAAATTCCACTATTTTTAATCCTTGATCAGCTTTCTGACGTTCGAAATTTTGGAGCCATTATCAGAACTGCTGAATGTACTGGGGTAAATGGCATTATTATCCAAAAAAATGGAAGTGCTCCTGTAAATGCCGAAACTGTAAAAACATCAGCAGGAGCTGCATTTAAAATTCCTATATGTAAAGTAGATCATATCAAAGATGCGTTATTTTTATTACAAGCATCAGACATTAAAACGGTTGCTGCTACCGAAAAAACAGAGGATTTGGTATATGATATAAATCTAAATCAACCCATTGCAATCATTATGGGTTCAGAAGATAGAGGTGTAAATCCATCTATTTTAAAATTGGTAGATTTTAAAGCAAAATTACCATTGCTTGGAGAAATAGAATCGTTGAATGTTTCTGTGGCTTGTGGAGCTATTTTATATGAAGCTGTCAGACAGAGGGTGATTGTTGGTTAGTGGTTAGTGGTTAGTGGTTAGTGGTTAGTGGTTAGTGGTTAGGAAAATTAAACTTTTTCCTCAAAATCTTCTACCAAATTCCCATTTTCATCAAAATAAAAATCAATTTCTGAGGGTGAAAATTGAAATTCTTCTTCTACAATTCCTCTATTTCTATAAAAAACTGCAAAGAAAAATCCTACCAAAAAACCTGACAAGTGTCCTTCCCATGACATACCTTCTTTGATGGGCAAAACATACCAAACCATACTTCCGTATAAAAAAATGACGATAAATGAGAATGCCATTAATCGATATTGCTTTCTGAGAATTCCACTAAACAAAATAAAACTGAATAGCAAATAAATAATGCCACTTGCACCAATATGATACGATTCTCTGGCAATCAACCAAGTGAAAAATCCTGTGAAAAAAGCACCACAAATCAACACTTTTAGGGCAACTTCTCTGTAGAAATATAAAATACCACTCATTAATACAAATAAA
This sequence comes from Flavobacteriaceae bacterium CG2_30_31_66, assembly GCA_001873065.1. Classification (GTDB taxonomy): domain Bacteria; phylum Bacteroidota; class Bacteroidia; order Flavobacteriales; family Flavobacteriaceae; genus Polaribacter. Next base: position 13,998 of record MNYM01000032.1, on the reverse strand, counting down.
GGAATTGAATTGTTAAAAAGGTGTTTCGTATCTCCATGAATAAAATGTGTTAAAAAAACACCTCTCAATCCTTTGAGTGTTCTTGGGAAAACACCAAACTTATTGAAATTAAATCCGAAATAAATTTCAAACAAATACACCAACCAAATTATCAACACAAAAAATGCAGGAATAAGAATTATTGAAGATTTAAACTTAAGTTGAGGAATGTTATTCACGTTTTAAAATTAACAAAAAATAAACCATTTTACAATATTACATTTTCTGTCAGAAATCTTTGTTATTTTTACAATATGAATGAACCTTTGGCAGAAAGAATAAGACCTAAAACGTTGGATGACTATATCAGTCAACAACACTTGGTGGGCAAAAATGGTGTTTTGACAAACTTAATCAAACAAGAAATTATCCCTTCATTGATTTTGTGGGGTCCTCCTGGAATCGGAAAAACAACGCTTGCCAATATTATTGCTACCACTTCCAAAAGACCATTTTATTCTTTGAGTGCTATCAATTCTGGTGTAAAAGATGTGAGAGATGTGATTGATAAAGCCAAACAAAGTGGCGGATTATTCACCTCAAAAAATCCAATTTTATTTATTGATGAAATTCACAGATTTAGCAAATCACAACAAGATTCGTTACTAGGTGCCGTTGAAAAAGGTTGGATTACACTCATTGGAGCAACTACAGAAAACCCAAGTTTTGAGGTAATTCCTGCTTTATTATCAAGATGTCAAGTGTATATTTTGAATTCATTTGACAAAGAAGATTTGGTCGCTTTATTGCAAAGAGCGATGAAAGAAGATACTTTTTTAGCATCAAAAAAAATTAAACTTAAAGAAATTGACGCTTTATTACAAGTTTCTGGTGGTGATGGTAGAAAATTGCTAAACATTTTTGAATTGTTAGTTTCATCCGAAGATGATATTGAAATTACCAACAAATTGGTGTTAGAAAAAATTCAAAAAAACACTTCCAGATATGACAAAACTGGCGAACAACACTATGACATTATTTCTGCATTTATCAAATCAATTCGCGGAAGCGACCCAAATGCAGCTGTTTATTGGTTGGCAAGAATGATTGAAGCTGGTGAAGATGTAAAATTTATTGCACGAAGAATGTTGATTTTGTCTTCCGAGGATATTGGAAATGCCAATCCAACAGCGTTGATTTTGGCAAACAATACGTTTCAGGCAGTGAGTGTGATTGGAAATCCAGAGTCAAGAATTATATTGAGTCAATGTGCGATTTATTTGGCAAATTCACCCAAAAGCAACGCATCGTATTTGGCAATTAATAAAGCTCAGGAATTGGTTCAAAAAACAGGCAATTTGTCTGTGCCTCTTCATTTAAGAAACGCGCCAACCAAATTAATGAAGAGTTTAGATTACGGCAAAAACTATAAATATGCGCACGATTTTGAAAATCATTTTGTACCACAAGAGTTTTTGCCAGATGAGATTTCTAAAACAACCATTTATGAGCCAGCAAACAACGCCAAAGAAAATCAGTTTAGAGAAATTTTAAAAAAACTTTGGAAAAATAGGTATGAGTATTAGAATTTAATCTGAGTCTGTTTTTTAATCAATTTTTCATTTTCGTAATATTCAATAAACCAAATATTTCCTCTTTTATAAACAAATCCATTTTTATCTTTTAAAATAAAAACTTCATCTACACTAGTACTTAATATGATATATACTTTTTCAAAAGTCGAATTTACCAACTGAAAACCGTGTGTAATTGGTTGCGCAATTAAATCTTCGATAGTTGGAACACTGATAAATTGCTCATTATATTGAATTATTGTATCTTTTTTTGGAAAGACTCTATCAATAACTTCTTTTTTGATTTCTAGTAAAACTATTGATTTTTCTTTTGGTTGATAACTATATTCAAAATCGGTCATTGAATTAAAAGCATTTCTAATAGATTCTTGATACGCTTTTTTATAATCTTTCAACTTACTTTTCCCTGGTTTTGAGGTGTAGACATTTTTTCCTCTGCAATCATTCAACTCAATAATTGACTTGTTTGTTAAGAAATCAGATTCGTCTTTAACATCTGCAAATAGCGCCAAGCATTTATTCTGAGACAAATCATCAGGAAAGTTTTCACTACTCAAAAAAGCTTGAAAACCTTTCTTTTCAAATAAAAACTTTGTCAATGAACTCGTCTGATAACCATCAATCGTTTTTACAAAATGAAATTTATCTGGAATTACAATATATTTATAATTATCAAAATTTACTTCCTGACTAGAAGCAGTAAACGATAAAAATAAAATGATAAAAATTGTTATATATTTTTCCATATCAATTAAATAAAATGTTAAGACCCAATTGTAAAGATAAAGAATTTGCAGAAGCTAAATTTCTATACGCTAGTAAATTGTCAAACATTCCATAGAAATTGACTTTTCCTAGTTGTGCTGACAATCCCAAACCAAAATTATAAGCCGAGAATTCATCAATAGTATAAGTGACTTTCCCATGGAGTTTTTTGGTAAAAGATTTTTGATAAAAAGCGGTTAAAGCCAATTGTGGATTTAAAGGTCTAAAAACCGTAAATAATTGAGCACCAATAGCGTCTGTATAAAAATCTTGGTATGAATTGTCATAACAAACCTCACTCCTTTTTTCACCAAAACTATATTTTAGAGCCATGTTTATTTTTGCAGGTCGCCAAGAAACGTAACTATCTTCATTTTCAGTTGTTGGAAGTTGCTTTTTAAAACGATTGTTAATTTGTTGCCAATAATCTACGTTACTATCTTCATCAAATTGAAATTCAAATCCATCAAAAACAAAATTTCCCTCTTCTTTATAATTTTTTATATTTTTTGAATGATTGATAAATCCGAAGTCTAAAATACTTGCAGAAAATTGTAACTGCTTGTCAATGTGATAAGTAATACCAATATCAAATCCAACACCAAGGTCTCCTTTCAGAAAAGTATTTTTTAAATACGTTTCGGGTTTGGTAATAAACTCTTTATTTCCATCAATCAATCCTGCTGACCTTTCTATCATTTTTACATTGCTGAGATAATGTCTATAAATATTATCTGCTCCAAGAACCGTTGTGAAAGTTCCGCTATTATTGGTGGATTCGATATTTAAAGCAGCTGAATATATTTTAAATCTTCCACCAACTGTCAATTTTTCGTTTACTTTTCTTGTAATTCCTGCATGCAAAACTCCCAATACATCGAGTTTGTAATTGATTTGTGAGGCACTAAAACTTTTATTAAGATACGCGTCATTTCCTTCTGAAAAAAGGATAACTAAATCTTTTGGATAATACCCAATTGCATCAATTTCTTGATAAAAACCTCCACTTAGATACGTTTTTTCATTCAAACGATAGCCTACATTTAAGATTTCAATTTGTGTGTTCATCTGAACGAAATCTTTGGTTGTCAAAGATTGTAAAACTGTTGAAACTTTGTTATTAATATTTTGATTGTCAATGGCAAACAAATCATTGAGCACAACTCCTGTCGAACCAAATTGCGTTGAAATTCCTGAAATTAATGGAACTCCAACATGAAATTTGTAACTATTTTCCAATCCAGGATTTAACAATAAGGTTTGCGGTAAATCCGCAAAATCATACAAAACTTGCTTGTTTTGCGAAAATAGTGAAGTTGTAAAAACAACCGCAACTAGAAGTATTTTTTTCATTTATTTCAAACTAGATTCTAAATAAAATGTCACAGACGATTTAAATTCAAATTCACTTGGATCATTGACATCCATTTGAATTCCGGTGTTTTCTAGTTCAGCAGTAATTTTTATTTTTGTTGTACTTAAAATGGTTGGGTTTGCAGTAATGACGATTTCTTCTAAATAGATAAAATTGGTGTTTTTACTTTCAATAAAAATTGGGGAAAAAGTGTACACTGCTACATTATTGGCATTTAAAAACTGAATATTGATAGTAGCGTCTCTGTCAAATTCATTTTTAATCTGCGCATTCAAGTCAAATTTCACCAAATTATCTTTGATAAATTGATTTTGAAGCACATCAAAATTGGTGATTTCTGTAACGCTATTTCTTTGAATAGTGCCTGATGAATCAAAAAACTTTGCAGGAACAACCTTAAAATAAGTCAATGCTGCCGTAAAAATAGGTTTTGAAACATAGTCATCTAGTTGGTTAAAATCCAAACTTTCACTACAGGAAAAGAAAATAAAAAAGTAACTAAGAATGCTATATTTTTTAAAGGATTTCATTTGATGATATTTTTTAAAATTGCGAAAATAATATTAAAGATATCGCTTTATTTCCAATAATGAAGTAATACTTCTAAATTTTGTTGATTCTATAATTTCATTCTCAAAATTACAATGAATGGCTTGCATGCCAATATTCAAAGCGCCTTCAATATCTGCTTCTACACTATCTCCAATCATAATCGAGTTTTCGATGGTGGCATTTGCAACTTCCAAGGCATGATAAAATACTTTTGGATGTGGCTTTTTAACCTGTACACTTTCAGAGGTAATTACCCTACTAAAAAAATGAGAGATTTTAGATGATTCCATCTTTTTTACTTGAATTTCTTCAAAACCGTTAGTGATAATGTGCAACTCATATTTTTCTTTGAGGTAAGATAAAATTTCAAAAGTATGATCAAAAAGATGACTGAACTCTGGTAAATATTCAATGTATTCAATAGCTAATATATGAATTAGTTCATCTGAAATTGGATAGTAAATGGCATCAAAAGCCTGTTTTAATCGTTGATATCTCAAATCTTCTTTACTGATTTTTTCATCGCGATACAATTTCCAAAATTCTCTGTTTAAGGGTTTGTAAACGATTAGAAAATCAGAAAGGTTGGCAGAAATCGAATGTTTTTCAAAAAGCATTTGAAAAGTTAAGTCAGAATTTTTTTCAAAATCCCATAAAGTGTGGTCTAAATCAAAAAAAATATGTTTTATTTTCATGCCTCAAAAATAAAAACAAAACCATAGAATTGAGTTATATTTGTGAGAATTAAAAGTGAAACTTTTGAACAAAAAACTGAACATTCTTTTTCTTTGTAGTTGGTATCCTTCCAAAATTTCACCCACAAATGGCGACTTTATTCAAAGGCATGCTGAAACTGTCGCTTTGAGACATAATGTAACCGTTTTACACATTATTACCGACGAAAATTTAAAAACCAACAAAGAAATTGAATATACGAAAATCAATGAAGTTGAAGTTTATATTGGATATTTAAAAAAAACAAATAATCCACTTTTAAAATGGAAAAGATATTTTTTAATGTTTAAAGAATTGACATTCAATATAAAGGATTTTCAATTAATCCATGCAAACATTTTATATCCTTTTGGAATTTTCGCATGGTATCTAAAAATGACTAAAAATATTCCCTATATCATTTCAGAACATTGGACTGGTTTTTTACGTGAAAATTCTCATAAACTATCTTTTTTTAAAAAAATAATTGTTAAAATAATTTGTAAAAAAGCAAATTTTGTTTGCCCTGTAAGTGAAAAACTTAAAGAAGATATGATTTTTTTAGGGTTAAATGCCAATTATCAGGTTGTAGGTAATGTAGTGGATACTTCTATATTTTATCCCAGTGAAGAAAAAAAGGGTTCAAGATTTCAGGTGGTTCATGTTTCAAATTTTAATGATGTTCAAAAAAATATCACAGGATTACTAAAAACTGCTAAAAAATTAGAGACAAAAATTGAAAACTTTAATTTTTGTTTTATTGGTGGTGATGAGAAAAAAATTGAAACTATTATAAAAAAATTGTCTTTTAAAAATGAAACATTAAAATTTTTAGGACATCTTTCTCAAAAAGAATTGGCTTTAGAACTAAAAAAAGCTAATTTGTGTATTTCATTTAGTAATTACGAAACTTTTAGTATTGTTCCATTAGAGGCTATTTCTTGTGGCATATCTGTAATTTCTACCAACACAGGAATTTTACCTGAGTTACCTCAAGAAGATTTTTTTATAATTATACCAATTGCAGATGAAGAAGTATTGTACAACACTGTTTTAGAAATATACAACAACCCTCCTACTCTTAACATTGAAGAAATGCATCATTTTGTAGAAAATAAATTTTCTAAAAAAGCAATCCTTTCCGCTTTTTCTGACCTATATTATAAAGCTATATATCACAATGATACTAATTAAACAATACATCAATGACTTTCTAAAAAGATCTGGTGGTTATATTTTTATTAGTACAATCGTTTCTCGTTTTTCTTCATTTTTAGCCTCTTGGTTTGCGGTACAGTTTATTCCTAATAAAGAACTTGGTGTGGTACTATTTTCATACAATATAATTTTGTTTGTAATACCATTCACAGATTTTGGTTTAAACCAAAGCTTAATACGATATGGAACTTTATTAAAAAACATTCAAGAAAAAAACAGTTTATTTATATATGTTTTTCAGAAAGGTTTTTTTATAGCTACAATTATGACCATTTCGATTGTTTGTATCGGATTTTTATATCCTTTTGAGTTTGAAAACACTGGGTTTTATTTAGCACTGCTATCTTTACATCTAATTCCGTTATTTATCATAGAACTAATAAAAATTCAATTTAGGTTACTGCATCTAAACAAACAATTTTCTTTAGTTGATATGACTTATAATTGCATTCTACTTGTTTTTGTAATCTTTTTCAGTTTTTATTTTAAAGAAATTGGATACATTCTTGCAATCATATTCGCACCATTAATGACCATTTTATTTTTCTTAAAAAAATTACGTATCAATATTTTACAAAAAGTAAAGTTAGAAATTACCAATTTTAAATTTTGGAAATATGGATTTTATTCTGGTTTAACAAGTATAGTTTCTAATATGCTTTTTATAATCGATATATTTTTGATAGGGTATTTATTGAAGGATTCAGAACTCGTGACTAGTTATAGATATGTGTCTATTATTCCAATAAGCATTCTTTTTTTACCCAGAATGTTTATGGCTGCCGATTTTGTAACTTTTACAGAAAATATAAAAACAAAAAAATACATCTTTAAGTACATCAAAAGTTACATGGTATTATTTACAATCGTGAGTTTGTTTTTTGTAAGTTTTTTCTATTACTTTTCTGACGAAACCCTGAATTTATTTAACAGTAGTTTTTCAAAATATAGCAATAGCTTTAAAATACTACTTCTGGGTATTTGTGGAGTTTTAATTTTTAGAGGTTTGTTTGGTAACTTATTGTGTTCTATTGGAAAAATAGAAGTGAATTATTACCTTTCAAGTATAGCATTACTCATAAACATAGCAGCCAATTATTATTTAATACCCAAGTACGGAATTTTTGGAGCAGCCATTACAACTGCAAGTTTGATGTGGTTTACAGGCATTTTTTCTTGTATTTGTTTTTTTTATCTATACAAAAAATTTTTAAATGAATAAACTAAGAAAAATAACATTGACCTTAAAATTATTGATGCAAAAGCCAAGCCTTATCAATTTAATTATTGATAGTAGCCAAAGATGGCAATTTTTGCTCGAAAAAAAACATCCCAATAAAACACAATTACCCGTCGTAAATATTGACGACTTGATTCCTGATTTTGATGAAACATTAACTACATTTACCTTTTTAGGTGGTGGTTCTTTACCAACAGATATCATGCTTTTGAGAGCATTATGCAAACAAAAAAAGGAATCTAGCTATTTTGAAATTGGCACTTGGAGAGGTGAAAGTGTTATAAATGTTGCTGATGTAACCAAAGATTGTTACACTCTAAATCTCTCTAGCGAAGAAATTCAAGAATTAGGATTGCCAAAAAAATATATAGATTTACATGGAATTCTTTCAAAGCAACATAAAAATATTATTCATTTAACAGGAAATTCTTTAACGTATGATTTTAAAATACTGAACAAAAAGTTTGATGTTATATTTATTGATGGAAATCATTCTTATAAGTTTGTAAAAAATGATACCGAAAAAGTTTTTAAACATCTTGTAAAAGAAGACTCTATAGTAGTTTGGCATGACTATGCTTACAACCCAGAAATGACAAGACCAGAAGTTTTATGCGGCATTTTAGATGGCATTCCCGACAAATACAAGGAAAATTTATATCATGTTTCTAATACTATATGTGCTATTTATACCTCTAAATTTATAAATTCTTATAAAATTGATTTACCTATACAACCCGAAAAAGTTTTTGAACTAAAGTGTAAAATAAGAAATTTAAATAGTTAAAATTTAAAAATATTTCTTTCTAAAATATAAAAACACTCTTTTTCTGCTCCAAAACTATTATAAAAAATTGCCATATTTGGTAAATTTCCTCCTTCAAAATCAAAAACTAGTGAGGAGTTTTTGTTTGTTTTTATCATATAATCAATCAAATAACTTGCTGCTTGAAGTTTTCTCCCTTGTTCAGTAAAAGCTGAAAATAAATACACCACTCTTTTTCTTGAGAATAAAAATAAAGCACCCCCTAAGAGAATTTCATCTTTAAAAACACCTACAACTTCTCCTGTATTTTTCCGTAGAATTTGCTCAGAAAGTTTTTGTAATTTTTTTATTGAAAATTCATAATTATAGCGCTCCTTTTGAATATCAATCAAACTTTGAATGACGGTTTCCTCTAAAATCAATTGATTTTTTTCAGCAACATTTATTGCGTGTTTTCTGCCTTTTGAAAAATTTTTTCTCAGCAAATCGTGGTTTTTATTCAATTGCAAAAAAAAATTTTTCTTTATTTGTTGACCTATCAAGATATTTTGAGAATTCATAGCGAGCGTAACTTTCAAAAATTGAAAAGGTATCTTTTTAATAAATTGTTTTTGAGTTTCTTCTGAAATTGCTTCGATTGAAAAAATACCCAATTGTTGACAAAAAGGAGGTTGTGTCACATATTTAAAACCAAATTTTCTTTTCCAAGGAATGGGCATCACAGCTTCATAATCATTCAAAACCAACACATCCCAATGGTCTGCAACAATATCCAAATACCAAGAAAAAGCATAAACCCTCGATTGTAAGGATTTTTTAATACAATCATCATACTTTTTTAAGTCCAATAATTTTCTAGAGACGTGTTGAATCATTTAATGTGTAGCAATTTTTAACATGGATTCATACAAGCGTTTCCAACCATTCCATCGCAAATAATCGCTCAAACTTTCGTTGTGAAATAACGTAATAAATGTTCCTTCAACGGCTTTTACTTCATCTTTCAGTTCTTTAATTTTTCCTAAAGACTGCTTTGGTGTCAGTTTCAAATAATCGTTCAAAGTAGTATCCATTATTGCAAATGGAAAGACTTTTAAAGGTGTTTGAATTTCAAAATCCAAATCATAAAAATAAAAAGGCGTGCAAGTACTTGCTCTAAAACCCACATGACTTGCATAGCCCATTGAATAATCTTCTTCGATTTCTAAATCAATCAAACTTTGATAGGTTTCTGGCAAGCTAAAACGCAAATAATGTTGTCTTGATCTTTTCACAGACATATTCGTAATATTCTCCAATCGCTCTTTTTCTTTTTTCAAATGAATCGCGTCTTGCATTGTAAAATAGGAAGGATGTAAACCAACTGTAGCATAGTCAACCATTTCTTTAATTAACAAACGAAATTTTTGTTTTGATGCGGAAACATTGGTATCAAAAGATGTATAATTGCCAATCAAAAAGAAAAAAATAGTTTGAATATTGTGTTCTTTTTTTAAACGCAATAGTTTTTGAAAAGTGTCAAAAGGATCAACTCTAAGGTTTAGCAATACTAAAAGGCGGTAAATAACTTCCAAGATTTTTAAGCTAAAAATGTCTTTGACAAGTCCGCCTACACTTCTCAACAAACTTTTGTGTTTATAAGCAAAAGCATTGTCGATGTCAATGGTAGAAATATATCTATAACTTCTTTTTTGAAAAGGATATTCTTGAAATTGCTCTTGTAGTATTTTCAAAAATTTATATGCCCAAATATCCACCACCGGTTTTTCTAAAAAACGGTATTTATAAGCCAAACTTTGATTGGCTGCATAACGTCCGTGAATGTCTTTTACATGAGGCAAATATTCTTCATAACGTGAAATCAACACAAAGCTTGCTGCAAAAATATCAAAAGGAATGGCAGATTTTTTACTTGTCGAAAAAAAACACGGTATATCATCCCAATTTTGCATACTGATTTCCAAATCATTGACACCTTGTTCAAAAAGTATTTCATGACTTTTGATAAAAAAATCATTGCCCATAGGAGATTTTGTATAGTTTAATTTTGGACCATCATATTTCTCAAATTCCTCAATTTTAACAGTAAAATCCACAGGAATCATTAAAATTCTTGTGAAGATATGTTTAAAAATATAACGAACTCTTGGCGTTATTTTGGAAGTATAAATGAGAAACATTCGTTGGTGGTTAGTTTATGTTTGATGGTTGATTTTTTTAATTATATTTCGTAATTCTTAATTATCAAATAACTCCTTCATCAGCAAAGCTAAAATAGGCATTTTCGGTGATTATCAAATGATCTAAGAGTTTTATATCCAAAGTTGTTCCTGCTTCTTTTATTTTTTTAGTCAAGTGAATATCTGCATCACTTGGTTTTAATTTTCCAGAAGGATGATTGTGACACACAATTATTGCCACTGAAAACAATTCTAAAGCTTGTTTAAAAAGCAACCTTACATCCACAACTGTGGCAGTTAAACCACCTTTACTCACTTGATGTTTTGCCAAAACTTTGTTTGAATTATTTAAAAAAAGTACCCAAAATTCTTCGTGCGCCAAATCTCCAATTATGGGTTGCATGGCATGAAAAACATCTTTACTTGAGGTGATTTTTAGTTTTTCGGTCAAGGCTTCAAATTGTCTTCTTTTGCCCAATTCAAGTGCAGCAATGATATTCACTGCTTTTGCTTCTCCTATTCCTTTGAAAGTCATTAATTTTTCGGCAGATAATTTTGCCAATTCGTTGATATTGCCATTTACTGATTGTAAAATTCTTTGAGACAACGCCACAGCGCTTTCATTTTTACTTCCTGAGCCTATCAAAATGGCAAGCAATTCAGCATCTGACAACACCAATTTCCCTTTGGCTACTAATTTTTCTCGTGGTCTGTCGTCTATTGCCCATGATTTTATCGTAAACTTTTCCATAATTTTTTTTCTAAAAATAAAAAACACAACGAATATAAAACAAAAAACATCCTTTTTTCGATTTACAATCAAGTCTTTATATCTTTGCAAACATATTTTTGATACATTTAAAATGAAAATAATTATTGCAGGTGCAGGAGATGTGGGATTTCATTTAGCAAAATTGCTCTCTTATGAATCTCAAGACACGTATATCATCGATTTTGATGGGGAGCGTTTGGAGTATATCAACAATCATTTGGATGTAATTACCAAAAAAGGAGATGCCACTTCTATCAAATTATTAAAGGAAATAGGTATTGAAAAAGCAGATTTGTTGATTGCCGTGACTGACAGTCAAAATACCAATTTTACGATTTCGGTCATCGGAAAATCTCTAGGGGCGAAGAAAACCATTGCTCGGATTGACAATCCCGAGTTTTTGTGTGAATGTGACGTGGATTTTAAAAAATTAGGTGTCGATTTTATGATTTCACCCCAAGAATTGGCAGCCAACGAAATCAAAATGTTGCTAAACCAAGCTTCTTTTAATGATACGGTTTCTTTTGAAAGTGGCCTTTTTAATGTTTTAGGAGCTACGCTTACCTATAAATCTCCTTTGGTCGATATGACCGTAAAAGACGCAAGACAACGTTTTATTTCTGTGGACTATATCGTCATTGCCATCAAAAGAGAAAATGTTGCACAAACCATCATACCTAGGGGTAATACTACTTTTGAACTGCATGACCAAGTCTATTTTTCAGTACCAAATTACAGTATGAAAAATTTGTATCCCATTTTAGGTAAAGAACAATTCAATATCAAAAATGTGATGATTTTGGGGGGTAGTAGTATTGGCGAAAAAACAGCAAGAAACCTAACAAAAGACCATTTTAATGTTAAATTAATCGAAAAAAACAAGGAAAAAGCTGCTGCACTTGCCGAAGAATTGAGTGATACTTTGGTCATCAATGGTGACGGACGAAACTTGGAATTATTAGAAGAAGAAAATATTCGTCAAACAGATGCCTTTATTGCTGTTACCGGAAATTCTGAAACCAATATCATGTCTTGTTTGGTAGCAAAATCAAAAGGGGTGAAAAAAACCATCGCTTTGGTTGAAAATATGGATTATATCGATATTTCTCAAACCATTGGTATTCAATCGTTGATCAACAAAAAACTAATTGCTGCAAGCAATATTTTTAAACACATCCGAAAAGGCGAAATTTTAGAGCTAGCCAACCTCCACAATATTGATGCTGAAGTATTTGAATTTGAAGTGCCCGAAGGCGCAAAAGTCACCGAAAAACCCATCAAAGATTTGCGTTTTCCTAGAGAAGCCGTTTTTGGAGGTGTCATCAGAAATGGCAAACCACTGATGTCATTTGGAGATATGCAAATTCTTGCAGGTGACAAAGTGATTGTGTTTTGCTTGCCCGAAGCCGTAGAAACTGTTGAAAGTTTATTCAAATAACATGGGGGCACTCAATCTAAAAATTATTTATCGTTTTTTGGGAATCACTGCCATTTTAAACGGTTTTTTTATGTTTATTTCATTTCCGTTTAGTTTTTTTAATGACGAAAAAGAGGCTTGGGGAATTTTGAATGCAGGAATTATCACTGTTTTTATTGGATTGCTATTGTTATTATTCAACAATCCAAAAAATACCAATATCCAAAAAAAAGAAGGATATCTCATTGTAACTTTAGGTTGGCTCACACTCACTTTTACAGGGATGTTACCTTATCTTTTATCTGGTGCCATTCCCAATCTTGCCAATGCAGTTTTTGAAACCATTTCAGGATATTCAACAACAGGTGCCTCTATTTTATCAGACATTGATGGCACTTCCAAAGGAATTCTTTTTTGGAGAAGTGCCACTCATTGGATTGGTGGCATGGGAATTATCGTTTTAACCATTGCTATTTTACCGCTTTTAGGAATTGGCGGCATGCAACTTTTCATGGCAGAAGCGCCTGGTCCTTCTGCGGACAAGTTGCATCCAAGAATTACTGATACTGCAAAAAGATTGTATTTGATTTATGTAACACTCACCTTTGCCGAGTTTTTTTTATTGAAACTCGCTGGTATGACCTGGTTTGACGCCATCAATCATGCCATGGCAACCATGAGCACAGGCGGGTTTTCAACCAAAACAGATAGTGTTGCGTTTTATAACGGAAACCCTTGGATACAATACATTATCATCTTTTTTATGATAGTGGCAGGCACCAATTTTGTCTTGTCCTATTATGCCTTGAAAGGAAAAGTTCGAAAGGTTTTTCAGAGTGAAGAGTTCAACTATTATTTCTTCGGTATTTTGGGCGTAACCGCCATTGTTACCCTTCTTATCTTGTTTTTTCAAGACCCAAATTTAAAAACAGTTTTGGCACATCCTGAAATCTATGGAAAAACCGAAAGTGCCTTTAGGCATGCTCTTTTTATGGTAACATCCGTGGTTACCACTACAGGATTTGTATCGGCAGATTATACCATGTGGAATTATTTCGCCACCGGAATTTTCTTCGCCTTGTTTTTTACAGGAGGCTCAGCAGGCTCCACTAGTGGTGGCGTAAAAGTGGTGAGGCATATTATCATGCTAAAAAACAGTTTTTTAGAATTCAAAAAAGCACTGCATCCCAATGCGATTATCCCTGTGCGTTATGATGGCAAATCCGTAAATCAGCAAATTGTTTTTAACATTTTGTCGTTTTTTATCATTTACATGCTTATTTTCATCTTAGCTTCAGTGACATTGACTTTTTTTGGACTGGATTTCATGTCTGCCTTGGGAGCATCAGCTTCTTGTTTGGGGAATATTGGTCCCGCCATTGGCTCTCTAAGCCCTGTTGACAATTACAATCATTTGTCAGATGC
>MNYM01000042.1 GCA_001873065.1 Flavobacteriaceae bacterium CG2_30_31_66 | reverse complement strand
GTTATGATGATAATGATTACGAATTAGGAGATTACTTTGAAGAAAGTTTTATCAACATAAAAAAATCATTAGAGAATAATGATAATATTAATTTAATTCCAATAGAAGGTCTTGAATGTAATGAAGAAAAGTTAATTGAAATAATAAATTCTTTTAAGGGAAATAAGTTTGTTTTAATTGGAATTATGCATGGGAATGATATCGAAATTGGAACTCAAAATGATGTTTTTGTACATTCTGACAATATTGATCATTTAATAGGTTCACTTTTTTATACTCCAGCATGCAGTACTTCGATTATATTAGGTCAGTCACTTTTAGATGTTGCGGAAACATTTGTTGGGTGTAATGAAATTACTTTTTCAAGTTATGAAAAATATAATCAGATATATATTGATTGTGAGAATTATTGTATTAAAGAATTTTTGAATTCTGATCTAAATATAGAAACATGTTTTAATAATATGATTAATTATTTTGATAAACAAATAGAGTTATTAAGTGAAGAAAATGATGAAGTATTAGTAGCGATGGAGTTGATAAATAATAGAGATGCTTTTATTTTATTAGGGAATAAACAGTTAACTAAGTCCAATTTAGTATATTAAATTAATGGGGCAATATATTCTAAAAATCTGTAGTTAAACTTTTTGCATTTCAAAATACCTATTTTTTAAAAACAAAGAGATAGCTGGTTAAAGCTATCTCTTTGTTTTTACTTTTTAAAAGCTAAAGATATTTTCAAATTACTTTCCAAGCAATAAAATTTCATTAGCAACAACTTCAACCACATATTGTTTTTTACCTTCAGTATCATCCCACGTACGATTTACTAATTTACCTTCAATAGCAATCTCTTTTCCTTTGGTAACGTAATTTTCAACGATACTTACAAGTCCATTTTTAACCACTATTGGATGCCAATACGTACGTTCAACTTTATTTCCTTGCTTATCTTTATAGCTATCATCAATAGCTAAATTAAATCTTGCAATTTTCTCACCATTAGAGAATGTTTTGATATCTGGATCCTGTCCTAATCTTCCTATTAACTGTACTTTGTTTTTAATTGAGTTCATAATTTTTATTGTTTATTAAGTTTTTACTTCTTGGGTCAAAGCCCATGAATTCTATTACTTTAGTTAAATTTTTTCCTTTTGGTGTTGCGATGTTATTTTCCCATTTATATATAGTAGAAATGTAAACATCTAATTCTAGTGATAATTCAAATACTGTATAACTGTTACCAATTCTATATTCTCTTAAATAGTCCCCAATTGTAACAGGATTAATGTTATACCCCTTAGGAAAGGGCTTTTGAGCGATTAATTGAATTTCGCAAATGGTCAACGACGTGGTGCCATTGTGTGTCAGTAACTTTTTCTCCTTGTGCATTTTTATAGCTTTCATTTGTTGCAATAGAAAATCTTGCTAATTTTTTACCACCATCTAAGGTGATGATTTCTGGATTACTTCCTAAGTTTCCAATTAACTGTACTTTGTTTCTTAACGTACTCATAAGATAAGGTTTTAAATGATTATTTGTTTTTGTCAATTCGTTTTGACACTGCAAAGATGCGACACTAAAAAAGCTGCATTCGGTTGAGAAACAATTACTTTCGATTGTAAACGTTTGTAGTCGTTTACAAATACATTTTTTTATTATCTTTCAAGCATGGAAAAAAAAGTGTGTTTAGAATGTCAAGAACCCATCAAAGGCAGAATTGATAAGAAATTCTGCTCAGATTATTGCAGAAATACCTACAACAATAGCGTTGCAAAAGACAGCAAAAATTTAGTTCGAAATATCAACAATCGACTGAAAAAAAATTATAAAATTCTATCGGAATTAAACGATTCAGGCAAAACAAGAGTGTCAAGAACCAAATTGTATGACAAAGGTTTTGACTTCCAATTGTTTACTTCCATCTATCAAACCAAAACTGGAAACACTTATTTTTATGTGTATGATGAAGGGTATTTAGCCTTGGAAAATGATTGGTTTTTGTTGATTAAAAAGGAAATATGAGGAAAATTAAAAACCAAACAATACATTTTAGAAAAAGTCTAAATATATTGACTAATAAATTTTAAAAAAAATTTAAAGGTTAATTTGTTTTTTAGAATATCATCACCAAGTATGCCCTTTCACTTTCAAAGCTGCTTTCAACACATCTTTTTGACTTAATTGTCCAATCAAAACTCCTTTTTCGTCAATTACAGGAAAACGTCTTCTTCTTGATGTTAAAAACTTAAACGCCGCATCAAAAATATTCATATTTTTATCAATGGTATCAACGTTTATTGCCATATATTTTCCAACAATATTATTGGTATCAGAAGGCATATTATAATATTTGCTTTCCGAGATATGTTTGATACAATCCGTTTCAGAAATAATACCAATCAACTCATTTTTATCATTCACAACAGGCCCTCCAGAAATTTTGTGTTTGATCAGCATGCCAATCACATGATCCAAAGAATCTTCAGGTTTGAAAGTGATTAATTTTGTAGTCATATAATCTGCAACTAAAATTTTATTTTCGATTTTGTTGTTTTGTGAGGCATCTCTTTTTCCTTGAAAGCTTATTATTCCCATAGTAGAATGATTTTAAGTGGTTTGAAATTTACATTTTTTTTGCTTTGATATCAAGATTTCTTAAAAGTTTTTTTAATATATTTAAAGAAAAGTTTTACCTAATGAAAAAATTCTCATATTTCATCTCAATACTCATTGTTTTAGGAACAATTTACTGGAGTTTTTCAGATTTAAAACCTAATATTTCTAGCCAAAAAAAGCTACTTCAAACAGGATTTTCATTAGACAATGCCTTGGTTCATTTAAAAAACATCAGTAAAAAAGAACATTATGTTGGTTCTGAAGGTCATAAAGAAGTTCAAAAATATATTGTTGACGAACTCAAAAAAATGGATTTTGAAGTTGAAATTCAGTCAAAATTTGCTTTCAATAAAAAATGGTTTGCTGCTACAAATACTGAAAATATTATCGCAAACCTGAAAGGTACTTCATCAGGAAAAGCCTTATTAGTCCTTTCACATTATGATTCTGCCATGTTTGCTTCTTTAGGCGCAAGTGATGCTGGCTCAGGAGTTGTCACTATTTTAGAAGGAATTAGGGCTTTTTTAGCAAAAAACAACGACCATAAAAACGATATAATTATCCTTTTTTCTGACGCTGAAGAATTGGGTTTATTAGGCGCACAAGCTTTTGTAGCAAATCATCCTTTGGCAAAAAATGTAGGATTGGTTCTAAATTTTGAAGCTCGTGGAAGTGGCGGTCCTAGTTATATGTTGATGGAAACCAATGGAAAAAATAGTAAACTTTTAAGCGAATTTTTAGCTGCAAAACCAAATTTTCCTGCAGCAAATTCGTTGATGTATAGCATTTATAAAATGCTTCCTAACGATACTGATTTAACCGTTTTTAGAAAAAATGCCAATATTAACGGATTCAATTTTGCGTTTATTGGTGATCATTTTGATTATCATACTGCACAAGATTCTTATGAACGAATGGATCATGAATCGTTGTTGCATCAAGCAGATTATTTGATGACTACATTGCCTTATTTTGCTAATTCGAGTTTAGAAAATCTGAATTCAGAGGAAGATTTTATTTATGTAAATTTTCCATTTATGAAATTGTTAACCTTTTCATTTTCATGGGTTTTACCTTTGTGTATCATTGCTTCTTTTCTATTTTTAGTATTGGTCTTTTTCGGAATTTCCTTAAATAAAATTACCATAAAAGGCTCCATAAAGGGATTTATTCCTTTTTTAATTTCGATTGTTTTAACAGGTGGAGTTTCTTACTTATTATGGAAATTAGCTCTCATAATTCACCCTCATTACAAAGATATTTTACATGGTTTTACTTATAATGGTTATGTGTATATTACTGGTTATGTTTTTTTGAATTTATTTATAGTTTTAAGGATTTACCATTATTTTTTCAAAGAGGAAAAACCTGTAAGTTTAGTAGTTGCTCCAATTTTTATATGGTTATTCATAAATTTTGGTATCAGTTTTACATTAAAAGGTGCTGGGTTTTTTATCATTCCTGTTTTTGTAGCACTTTTCATTTTAGCAATTGCCATTTTTACAAACATAAACAAACATTTTCTTAGAATTTTATTTGCAATCATTTCAATTCCAACTATTTATATTTTTGCTCCTTTAGTAAAAATGTTTCCTGTTGGTTTGGGACTCAAAAATATTTTTATCAGTGGAATTATTATTGCGTTGGTTTTTGGATTGTTAGTGCTTACTTTTCATCAAAAAAAGAACACTTTATTGATGAAATTTTCGGGTGTTTTAGCAATTATTTTCTTTGTGTATGCAACATATTCAAATGGTTTTTCAGTAGAAAATAAAAAACCAAATAGCTTGGTATATGTTCAAAATGAAAATGAAAAAACAGCATATTTTGGAACATATAATACCACTTTAGATGACTATACAAAACAAATTTTCAGAACTGATTTTGCTAAAGGAAGTATAAAAAATGCAGAAACAAAAAGCAAATACAGTACACGTTTCCGATTTTATAAAGAAACTGTTTTTAAGAATATTGAATCTTCAAAATACACGATTTCTTCTGACACAATTGTTGGTAAAAATCGCTTGATAGAATTTGTGATTTCGCCTAAAAGAAAAATCAACAAGTTGGAATTTGTCACGCATCAAAAAATAACTTTAAATCAATTTAAAGTGAATGATTCAATGATTAATGAAGGAAAAACTTACAGCGTAAAAAAAGGGAGTTTTTTAATTTATTATCTTGCAAATGCTGACAAAGAAATTACAATTTCATTCGCCATCAATAAAAAAGAAGCAATAGACATCATCATCAATGAAATTTCGTTTGATTTACTCACAAATCCAATGTTTTCAATCGAACCAAGATCAGCAACAATGATGCCAATGCCTTTTGTAACCAATGATGCTATTATCATCAGTAAAAAAATAAAATTCTAGTTATTTTATTTCAGAAAGTCTTAATGTATTTACCATTCCTTTTGCTTCAGCTGGCATTGAAGCTAAATTAATGACCAAATCTCCCGCTTTTACAAAACCTTTTTCTTTGGCAATTTGATTGATGTCGTCAACAGTATCATCCGTTGAAAGGTCTTTGTCATAATAATAGGCCCTAACACCCCAGAGTAAATTGAGTTTTCCTAAAATTCTTTTCTCTGTAGAAAAAGCCAAAACATGAGTTCTTGGTCGCCAAGCAGAAATTTGAAAAGCGGTATAACCACTATTTGTCAATGTGCAAATTGCAGCTGCATCAGTATGATTCGCCATTAAAGCTGCATGGTGACAAATAGATTTTGTAATAAAACGATTGGTTCTAATCGTTGGAGCTTCATGAGGTACTTTAATCATTTTTGAGTTTTCAACACTCATAATGATTTCCGACATTTTTTGAATTACTTTTATTGGATGTTTTCCAACAGAAGTTTCTCCAGAAAGCATCACAGCATCTGCACCATCCATAATTGAGTTGGCAACGTCATTTACTTCAGCTCTTGTTGGAACCGAATTTTCGATCATTGTTTCCATCATTTGTGTAGCAATAATTACTGGAATTCTTGCAATTTTTGCTCTTCTAACAATCTTTTTTTGAATCAATGGTACTTCTTGCATCGGAATTTCAACACCCAAATCTCCACGAGCTACCATCAATCCATCACAATAAGGTATCAAAGCATCTAAGTTTTTAACGGCTTCTGGTTTTTCAATTTTTGCAATTACTGGAATTCTATACTCAGAATGTTGTGCAATTAAATCGCGTAACATTCTTAAATCATCAGGTGTTCGTACGAAAGACAACGCAATCCAATCCACTTGTTGACCAATTGCAAAAATAGCATCTTCCATATCTTTGTCTGTCAAAGCAGGCAATGAGACATTTGTATTTGGTAGGTTTACACCTTTTTTAGACTTCAACAATCCACCAACAATCACTTTTACAACAACTTCATTTTCTTTGTTAGTTGATACCACTTCAAACATTAATTTTCCGTCGTCAACCAAAATATTTTCACCAACTTTTACATCTTTTGGAAAACGTTGATAGGTCATGTAAGCTTTTTCTTTGGTTCCAACACATTTGTCGGTTGTAAATTTAAAAGTATCGCCATCTTTCAATTCAACACCATCTTCCATGACTCCAACTCTCAATTTTGGTCCTTGTAAGTCTGCCAAAATAGCAACATTCCAACCATTTTCGTCGTTGATTTGTCTGATAAGGTTTATTTTATTTTCAACATCTTTATAATCAGCATGAGAAAAATTTACTCGAAAAACGTTTACACCGTTTCTCGCTAATTCAGTTAAAACTTCTTTTGTGTCAGTAGCTGGACCTAGTGTCGCTACGATTTTGGTTTTATTGTAATTTGGCATAATTTTAAAATATTAAAAAGTCTTTGGACTTCAAAGTGTTTTTGTCGATTGAATAGGTGGTAATTATTTGATCTATTGATTTTATTTTTTTTATAATATTTGCGATAAAAGAAGTTTCAATTTCTCCAGAAAACTTGATAAAATAATCAATCTTTTTTTTTTCAGGGATTAAAAATGTCTTTGTTTCAGTGGTCAATAAAAGTTGGCTTGATGTTGTTAAATTTTCAGTTTTTGTGCTATTTGCAATCAAATACCAATCAAAATCATAATTGATATTTTCAAATTTAAAAGTTGAAAATGAAGCTTTAACTTGTTGAATTTCAATCGTCAATTCGTTTTTTAATTTTCGAAAATTGGTTGATAAATTTTTATTCAATAAATACGCCAATTTAAAATCTTCTAGTGTAGTGTGAATACCAATTAATGAATATTCATCTTCATGAAAATCGTCAAGACCTAATGAATGAATCTGCATAAAAATTATATTGGTTACAATTTGGGGCTAAATTACTAATAGTTTGTGGATTTTAATTGGAATTTAACGAAAATGATTTCGCTGTCTAATTCACAGAGATTTGATTTTGAAAAGCGAAATACACTCTTTTAGCAGCCATTTCTTCTGCTTTTTTCTTAGAAGTTGCCCTGCCTTTCGCTACTTGAACACCATCAATACTTACTTTTACACTAAAATGTTTGACAATCTCATTCCCTGTATCTTCATAAGTTTCAAACTTATATTTTTTCTTTTGTTTTTGACACCATTCAATGATTAAACCTTTATAACTTGTAATTTTACCCTCTAATTTTTCAATGTCAACATGTGGTGCAATCACATTTCGAAAGATAAAACTTTCGCAATAATTATACCCTTTGTCAAGATAAATTGCCCCCACAAGTGCTTCAAATATATTGCCATGAATATTATCACCAACATTCGATTGATCAATATTGCTTTTCACAAATCGAATCAAATTCAAATCTTTTCCCAACTCATTCAAATGTTCTCTACTCACGATTTTTGAGCGCATTTGTGTTAAATATCCTTCAGAGGCAGTGGGTACTTTTTTATACAAATAAGCAGCGATTACTGAACCCAAGATTGAATCTCCTAAGAACTCAAGTCGTTCATAATTTAAAGGATTTCCCTCAATATCTAACATTTGTGTAGATCTATGAGTAAACGCTTTTTTATATTTTGATATATTTTTAGGAGAAAAATTAAGTAATTTTTTTAGTTCGTAATAAAGAAGTTTATCGTCTTCAGAAAAAGAATGAACGATTTTACGAATAAAATTCATAAACTACACAACAATTTTCTTGAAAGCAACACAAGCATTGTGCCCACCAAAACCAAAAGTATTGCTCATGGCAACTTTTATATCTCTTTTTTGAGCTTTGTTGAGCGTCAAATTTAAAGCTGGATTGATGTTTACATCAACAGTTTTGTGATTGATTGTTGGAGGAATAATTCCGTGTTTAATGGCAAGAATAGCGGCAATCGATTCTATTGCGCCAGCTGCACCCAATAAATGTCCAGTCATGGATTTTGTAGAATTGATATTAATGTTTTTGGCATGATCTCCAAAAACTTCTGAAATTGCTTTCAATTCAGCAACATCTCCTAAAGAAGTAGAAGTACCATGGGTGTTGATGTGATCAACATCTTCAGGTTTTAATCCAGCATTTTCTAAACAATTTTTCATTACTGCAATAACCCCAATTCCATCTGGATGAGGCGCTGTCATGTGATAAGCATCCGAAGACATGCCACCACCAATAACTTCACAATAAATTTTAGCCCCTCTCGCTTTTGCATATTCATACTCCTCCAAAACAAGAGCGCCTGAGCCTTCGCCTAAAACGAAACCATCTCTATCTGCATCAAAAGGTCTTGAAGCAGTTTCCGGACTATCATTTCTAGTTGATAAAGCATGCATTGCATTGAAACCTCCCATTCCTGCGATTGTAATTGCAGCTTCAGAGCCACCTGTAATAATCACATCACAAATTCCAAGTCTTATATAGTTCAAGGCATCAATCATGGCATTTGCTGAGGAAGCACAAGCAGAAACTGTAGTATAATTTGGGCCCATAAATCCATTTTTGATAGAAATATTTCCTGGAGCAATATCGGCAATCATTTTAGGTATAAAAAACGGATTGAATCTTGGCGATCCATCGCCTGCAGCAAAATCTAAAACTTCATTTTGAAAAGTTTCTAATCCACCAATTCCTGCGCCCCAAATAACGCCCACACGTAATTTATTGATATAATCAAGGTCTAATTTCGAATCTGCAATTGCTTCATCTGAGGCAACCATGGCATATTGCGTAAATCGATCCATTTTACGAGCTTCTTTGCGGTCAATAAAATCAGTGACGTTAAAGTTTTTTAATTCACATGCAAAACGAGTTTTGAACTTGGCAGCAGCATAATGCGTCACGGGTGCTGCTCCGCTAACTCCGTTAACCAAACCATTCCAATATTCTTGAATATTATTTCCTATAGGCGTCAATGCGCCAAGTCCAGTGACTACAACTCGTTTTAATTGCATATAAATATTACTTTTTTGCTTCTTCTATGTAGCTAATTGCTTGACCTACAGTTCCAATATTTTCTGCTTGATCATCGGGAATTTGAATATCGAACTCTTTTTCGAATTCCATAATCAATTCAACAGTATCCAATGAATCTGCTCCTAAATCATTTGTGAAGCTAGCTTCTAATGTTACTTCGTTATCGTCAACGCCTAATTTATCTACGATAATCGCTTTTACTCTTGATGCAATGTCTGACATAATTTTTTTATTTTTAAAATTGAAATCGGGGACAAAAATACAAATCTTATTAGTTTTATCTAATTTTTGTTCCAAAAATGATGTTTAAAAGTAAATAAAAAAAATTAATCTTTTCAAAAAAATCTCATTTTGTTCATATTTATTGTCTTTTTTTGCAATCTCTAACTTTTTTTATGATACAAATTGTCATTTTTGCCTCTGGTTCTGGAACGAATGCAGAAAATATTATCAAATATTTTAGTAATTCTCAAGAAATTCTTGTTACTAATGTGCTTTGCAACAATCCAATTGCAAAAGTTTTTGAACGATGTGAGAGGTTGAATGTTCCTTGTTCATTATTTGAAAAAGAAGATTTTCTGAAAAATGATACTGTGCTTCATTTTTTGCAACAAGAACAAACAGATTTCATTATTCTTGCCGGATTTTTATGGAAAATTCCTAAAAATTTATTGAAAGCATTTCCAAATAAAATCATCAATATTCATCCTGCTTTGTTGCCAAAATATGGTGGAAAAGGCATGTATGGCATGCATGTTCACAAAGCTGTCAAAGCAAATAATGAACTCGAAACTGGCATTACTATTCACTTTATCAATGAAAATTATGATGAAGGTGCTATTATTTTTCAAGTAAAAACAATGCTTTCTCCTGAAGACACTCCCGAAATGATTGCCGAAAAAATTCACGTTTTAGAGCAAGAACATTTTCCTAAAGTGATTGAAAACGAACTTCTGAAAAATGGCTAAATCAAAATTTTATGTGGTCTGGAGAGGCAAAAAAACAGGCGTTTTCACAAAATGGAACGTTTGCAAACAACAAATTGACGGATTTGAAGACGCTCAATACAAATCATTTGGGAGTTTGGAGGAAGCCAAAATCGCATCCAAAGGAAATTATAATGATTATAAAGGGAAGGACACTCAAAAACCTGTTTTATCAGCATCTGAAAAACTACAGTATGGAAATCCTATTTTAGAAAGTATTGCTGTAGATGCTGCTTGTGCTGGAAATCCTGGAATCATGGAATATAGAGGTGTTTTGACACATAGTAAAAGAGAAATTTTCAAAAAAGGACCTTTTAAAAATGGCACCAATAATGTAGGTGAATTTCTGGCATTGGTGCACGGAATTGCCTTGTTGAAAGGTAAAAATCAAGAAAAAATTCCTATTTACTCGGATTCGAAAATTGCTATTAGTTGGATTCTTCAAAAAAAATGCAAAACCAAATTACAGTTCAACGATTCAAATAAAGAACTGAAAGAATTGATTGAAAGAGCCGAAAATTGGTTGCAACAAAACACTTTTAAAAATCCCATTTTAAAATGGGAAACCAAAGCTTGGGGCGAAATTCCAGCAGATTTTGGACGAAAATGAGGTTGACTTTTCGTTATTGGCTACTGGCTTTTAGCTCTTCGCTAAAATTACAAATTATACCCAATTGAAAATAATACAATTCTTGGTAAAATAAAAGTTTTGGTATCTGAAATGATGTAATTTGAAAAACTATTACTTTGTTTGAATTGAGCATCAAATAAATTTTGAGCCGAAATTTTAAACAACCAACCACTATTTTCACCTCGATAAGAAAACGTAGTATTTGCAATTTCATAACTGTTTTTTTGACCTAAATTTTTGTTTTGATAGTTGCTTTTGATGTATTCAAAATTGAAAATAAATCCTTTAGAAAACGCATAATCAATGTTTAGAAATGGTTGTGTTGTCACAAATTTGGAGGTATTTTCGCTTGAAGTGAATTTGCCAATAGTTGTTTTCAATCCAAGTTCTATTGTCGGAAATTTATCAAACAATGTCGTAAATCCCAATTGATAATCATAACTATCATTTTTGTTCGTTTGCAATGTGCTATTGATTTCTTGTATAAAATTTGAATGGTTAAAACCGAGTTCTATTTGGTATTTTATCTTTTTGATGGTTTTATCTAAATTGATATTTCCAATCAAATTGTCATTCGGATTTTCAAACATTCTTACCGTTAAAAACTGGTTGATATTCTGAAAATCAACCGTATTTCTAACACCATTTACTTGTTTGTTATAATTCAAATTGGTAAAAAGCATGATGCCTCTGTATAAACTAAACCTACTGTAAGAAATTCGTGCAGCATGAAATAAGTTGTTCTCTAAGTTTTCATTTCCTTTAAAAACGGAATTGTAGGAACGCAAATAAAAACGATTGGCAAAATTACTAGCTTCTGAAAATGAAGTTTTTAAGTTGTAATTCAGTTGTATTTTTTTTGATTTATTAAACTCAATCGTTGCTAAAAAATCAGGCAAAACCACCCATTTATCTCTATGAATTTCGTTTTGTTGCACAATGCTCCACGTATATTTGTGCGCTTCAAAACCTTGT
Source organism: Flavobacteriaceae bacterium CG2_30_31_66 (assembly GCA_001873065.1). Lineage (GTDB taxonomy): Bacteria > Bacteroidota > Bacteroidia > Flavobacteriales > Flavobacteriaceae > Polaribacter. The sequence goes on along the minus strand of MNYM01000042.1, from coordinate 997 downwards.
TTTACGGTAAAAATTCCTGTTCTGAATTTGTAATGTAACCCTAGAAAAAAATCATTTAGTTGAAAATCAACGTCATTTCCAAATCCATCAGTAGCAAAATTATTAGAAGTGCCATTGTCTAATAATTGGCTATCATCTGTAAAAAAAGATTGTTGTTGCCATTTATTTCCAAGTGTTGTATAAATGTGATTGCTGTTATTCACTTCCCAAAAATGCTTGAAAACTGCATCAAAATTGCGCGAAATTTGTTGTTTTTCTTGCTGAATTCGCAACAAGTTTTGAGTGTTATCAGTTGGAATCAATCCTTGTAAAATGGGGTCTTGCGTTTGCCAAAAAGCATCATTGTTGTTTTCATCATACAAAAAATTGACAATTCCCGAAAACGTATGCTTTGCATTGAGCCTTTTGTGCCATTCTATATTTTGATTGGCATAATTGGCTTTCAAATTTCGATCGGTAACAATGCGATTTGTTTGCGAATTGATAATCGACTGTAAGATATTGTTATTTTCGTTATTGGTTCGTTTTAGCTGTGTTCTAAAAACCCATCTTTCTTGTGAAGTTGCATTGTATTCTAAGTTCAAATTGACAATTCCTAGCAAATTATCTGTGGCTGTTTCATTGCTTCTTTCTTCAAAAAAGGTAGCATATTCGTTCAAATCTTCGATTAAACTAGTCGTTTTATTGTTTGAAAAAATACCATAAGCAGCCACATCCAACTTAGAGCTTGCTGTTTTTGTGATGTTCAACGCGCCAAAATTTTGCTCACTTGTCAACACATCATTGTTTTCCATAAATTGAGAAAAATCGCCTCCTTTCCAATTGAAATTCCCACTAAAAACCGCATTTACACCACCAGAAAAACTCAAATAATCTTTGAATGTAAAGGTTTTTTCGCCAGTGTTATTGCTATTTCCAATAAAGTTGAGATTGATTTTTGGTGCATAATAAAACAAATTGGCACTGGTTTTATAGAATGATTTATTGCCTTTTCCTG
>MNYM01000026.1 GCA_001873065.1 Flavobacteriaceae bacterium CG2_30_31_66 | reverse complement strand
ATTTTAAGTTTTTAGTTTAAAAAAACTGATCACTTAAAACTCCAAGACTCATAACTAACAATTTAGGGTGGTTATAGCATTGGGGCTCACCTCTTCCCATACCGAACAGAGAAGTTAAGCCCAATTGCGCCGATGGTACTGCATTTATGTGGGAGAGTAGGTCGCTGCCTTTCTTAAATCCGAAAACCTCATATCAACTCGATATGAGGTTTTTTTATGGGCTATAATTAAAGATTATTTGTTTGAGAGGTAGGGGGGTAATTGTTTTGAGGGATTTAAAATATACTAAATATTGGAGGTTAGATATTGTATTTTTTTATTGAAATAATTACAAATATGACATATATTTTAGAAATTTAAAATGATAACCTATTTTTAAAGATGTATTCAAGAGAAATTGCGTTCTTTTAATTAATTATGTTGGTGTATTATTTATAAATATTGCTACGTTATTTAGAAATGTCTAAATATTAATGAGAATTATTTGTACATTAATGAATAATATTGATGTATTAATGAATATTAGCGAGAAGTTTATTAATGTTAGTGATATTCATATGAAAAATGTTTATAGATTTATGAATATTATCGGTTTATATATGAATAATGGCGGTACGTTAATGAATATAATTGATTTAATAATGAGAAATATTTGTACATTAAAGAGAATGTTTTCTTTATTTATAATAAGAGAATAGATTTGTAGAAGATGATTGGAAGGAATCTATATATTTTTAGATTGATTTATTTTTTTAAAGAGGGTATAAAAAAAAGGGCGGTTGCCCTTTTCTTTATTGGTATTATTTATAATTTTTCTACAAATTTTAGTTTTTGGATAGCACTGTAATAGGGTTTTGCTTCGTTTCCTAAAGATTTTAAATAGGATTTGATATCTCGCATTAATTGGATGATGTTGTTTTCGCTTTTGTAAAGCATATAGTTTCTGTTGATTCTTGCTGTGATTAGGGCATTGCCTGCGGTGTTTACAGTAGTGCTTAGGTTGACTAGATTTGTATGCTGGGCTTGTAAAGTTTCAATTTTAAGGGCAGTTTCGTTTGGGTTGTATTCTGGGTAGGAAGCTAATTGCTTTGTGAATGCGTCTAAATTGGCGATGCGACTGTCATAACTCATTTGTGAGGTGGAAATGCCTGATGCTTCGGTGGTTTCTGGGTTGAGTGTTTTTTGTTTTTGAACTCCTCGTATTTTCTTGGCTTGACTGGAAATGTTTTCTTTGTCTGTGATTGAAATGTCTATGGATTTTGCGTAGTTTAAAACCCTAGTCACCATTTTATTGAGTGGTGCAATGGCTTCTTCTCGTTCTGCTACGGCATTTTTATAGATTGGTTTTTTGGTATTGAGCTCATTGATGGTTGTTTGCAATGAAGCACGAATTGGATCGAGGGTTGCTAATTGAATTTTAGCGTTTGAAGGATTGTAAAGCGTGCCCATTTCTTGAAGAATTTGGAATGCACTGCTAAAGTTAGCCACATTTTTATTGTGACCTGTTTCTGAGGTTGATGCCATACGGTTTTTTCTTTTTATAGAGTTATAATGTTCTAAAAATAGAAAAAATATGTATTGGTTAGGGATATTTTTTTAAAAAGTTTTTGAATGGGGTTTTTGTGATTTTAAAAACTGTGAATTTTATAAAATGGGAATGGCTTTGTGGGTAAGAGCGAGACGCTCGCACTAGCTGTGAAAAAAAATAAATTTGATTTTTATTCTTTAAAGATGGTTACACCTGATAGGTTTCAAAAACCTGTCGGGTGTTTTAAAATGTTGATTAGCTTTTTTGGTAATAGCGAGACGCTGTCATCTGTAATTTTATCAAAAGGTAAATAAACGAAAAATCTAATAACTTTTCACCATTTCATTTATGACATATTTTTTTACTTAGTATCCATTTTTAGCAATCTTTCAAAGATGGAAATTCAAAAACTAACAAGTTTATTAAATTTTTCCAATTATTACCAATCCAACATCCATCAAAAAAACATCAACCAAAACATTTTTCTGTTAATTTTTAAAGTGTTTGATTTTTGATATAAAATTTTCTGTGTTATTTTCGTTATTCACTTTTTAGTTTGTTTATTTGTTGTCTAATGAAATTTCTATCTTCAGTTTGTTGCTATTTGCTGTTTTCTGCGGTTCAGTATGGACAAGTGGGAGGTGAAAACGTATATCAATTTTTAAATTTGGCAACATCTGCAAGACAAGTTGCGTTGGGTGGCGAAGTTTTGACATTGATGGATGATGTGAATCAGCCTATTTGGAATCCGTCAGTGATTAATCAGGAAATGGATAATCAGCTGAGTGTGAATTATTCGAGTTATTTGGGAGGCATCAATATTGGTTCGTTGTCTTATGCACGACTGATTTCGAGGAGATTTGGAACGATTCATGGAAGTATTAGTTACTTGAATTATGGAACGCTGATTGGTGCTGACGAACAAGGAAATGAAACTGGTAATTTTAGTGCGAGTGATTTGGCTATTTCTGTGGGCTATGCACGCAATTTACCTTGGACAAACTTGTTTTTTGGGGCGAATGTGAAGCTTATCAATTCATCTATCAGTAATTTTACATCCTATGGAATTGCTACTGATTTTGGTGTTTTATATTATAGTCCTTATAAACCCTATTCGTTTACAGTTGTTGTGAGAAATGTGGGGACTCAAGTCAAATCGTTTGCAAACGAAATCGAAGAGCTTCCTTCGAAGGTGGCAATTGGAGCATCGTATCGATTGGAGCATGTGCCCTTGAAGTGGTATTTGACGGTTGATAATTTGCAGCAATGGGCTATTTCTGTACCAAATCCATCCGAACAAACTACGGATTTGGAAGGAAATATAACGAATGAAAATGTTGGTTTTTTAAGCAATGCTATGAGGCATTTTGTAGTTGGAGCTGAATTATTTCCTGAGAGTGCTATAAATATTAGGTTGGGATATAATTTTAGAAGAGCAGCAGAATTGAAATTGCAAAATGTACGCACATTTGGAGGAATTTCTTTCGGATTTGGATTAAAAATGAACAACTTTAAGTTTAATTATGCCTATTCAAAATTTCATTCGGCTACCAATGCCAGTACTTTTAGTTTACAAATTGATTTAGATAAAAGATAAATGAGACAAAAAATTACGATTGCGATTGACGGATTTTCATCCACAGGAAAGAGTACGATTGCCAAATTATTGGCTAAGAAATACAATTATATTTACGTTGATACAGGTGCTATGTATAGAGCTGTAGCTCTTTTTGCTAAAAAAAAGCATTTTATTGGAAAGGATTTTTTTGACGTTGAAAAACTCATTGATTCTTTGGATGCGATTTCTTTACAATTTCGTTTTAATGAAAAATTGGGTTTTGCAGAAATGTTTTTAAATGATGAAAATGTAGAAAATGAAATTCGCACTTTGGAAATTTCCCAATTGGTGAGTAAAGTTGCTGCCATTTCTGAAGTGCGTAAAAAACTGGTTGCTGAACAACAAGCTATGGGCAAAAATGGAGGGATTGTGATGGATGGAAGAGACATTGGAACGGTTGTTTTTCCTTATGCTGAACTGAAAATTTTTATGACAGCTTCTGCTGATAAAAGAGCTTTGAGAAGGCATAAAGAGTTAGTAGAAAAAGGAGATGCTGTGACTTATGAAGAGATTTTGCACAATGTGAAAGAACGAGACAGAATAGACACTACTAGAGAAGATTCACCATTGATAAAGGCTGATGATGCCATTGAATTTGACAATTCAGATTTGGGAATTCAGGAGCAATTTGAACGAATTTGTGGGTTGATTGATGAGAGGATCAACTAACTATTAAGGAATATTCAAATATTTATGCGTTTGTAAAGAAATTTTCCATTTTGGATTTTTCATCACATAATCTACAATTTCAGGAGTCATTTTTTCTTTTTTACTCCATTCAGGTTGTAAAAAAAGTTCGCATTTTTCAGAAACTTTTGCTGCTTGTTGTTCTGCGAAATCAAAATCGCTTTTGTTGTGAATGATCATTTTTAACTCATCCGCTTCTGGATAAACTTCGTCCAAAGGCAACTTTGTTTTTTTTGGTGACAAGCAAAACCAATCCCATTTTCCTGAAAAAGAATACGCTCCAGAAGTTTCAATATGTGTTTTCATATTGTTTTCTTGCAACAGATTTGTGATAAAATCCATAGACCACATCAAAGGCTCTCCACCAGTAATGACCACTGTATTTGAGTATTTTTTTGCAGTTTCAACAATTTCTTTTGCCAATGTTGGAGGATGCAAATCTGCATTCCAACTTTCTTTTACATCACACCAATGACAACCCACATCGCAGCCACCCACTCTGATAAAATAAGCAGCTTTTCCTGTGTGATATCCTTCTCCCTGAATGGTGTAAAATGCCTCCATTAAAGGGAGCATGAGTCCTTTGTTGACTAGTTCTTGTGTGTGTTTATCCATCTTATTTTTTTGCAGCGATCACTTCAATTTCAATTTTTGCATTTGCTACTAAATTGGCTGCAAAGGTAGTTCTTGCTGGTAAATTATCAACAAAAAATTTGGAATATACGGCATTCATTTTTGAAAAATCTTCAATATCTGCCAAAATTACGGTGCATTTTACGACATCTTTTAAGCTCATTTGATGATTTTTTAAAACAGTTTCAATATTTTTGATGACTTGAGCAGTTTCAGCTTCAATGCCACCTTCAACCAATTTTCCTGTTTTGTGATTTTTGCCAATTTGCCCTGTTAAAAATAAAGATTTCCAACTTGCGTAACTTTAGAAAATGGTGTATTTTTTCTGCTTTCATCCTGCGATTTGTGAAATTTTATATCTGGATTTTTTTCATTTGCGCACGAAAAACTAATTAAAATTATTAGTAAGACGATTTTATTGAAAGGTGTTTTCATAAGTTTTTGATTTTCAAAGCAAATATAGTTGAATAAAATAAAATTTATTTTGTGGGTAAATAGCTTAAAATCAAGTATTTTTTATAAATTTGCACTCCTTTTTGCGATAACAGATTTGAAAAAGGAATTAAAAAAAACAATTTATAAAAACTTCTCTTATCGTTTTTATCGTTAAAAATCTGAAAAACAATAAGATACAAATTTAATTTTCAGAAATGTCTGAAGAAACAAACACACAAACACAACCTGCAACAGTAGAAGCAGTAAACCCACAACAATTTTTAGAAAACTTCAATTGGCACAAATTCGAACAAGGAATTGACGCTGTTGATGACGAGATGTTAAAACAATTTGAAACTGCTTTAGAAGGTACAGTTGGTTTCGTGAACGAGCGTGATGTAATTGAAGGAACTGTGATCAGAATTACTGATAGAGATGCCATTATCGACATCAATTCTAAATCAGAAGGCGTTATTTCATTAAACGAATTTCGTTACAATCAAGGGTTAGCAGTTGGCGACAAAGTAGAAGTATTAGTTGATAAAAGAGAAGATTCTTCTGGTCAATTGGTATTATCTCACAAAAAAGCAAGAGTTATCAAAGCTTGGGAGCGTGTAAACAATGCTCATGAAACTGGCGAAGTTGTAAATGGTTTCGTAAAATGCAGAACAAGAGGAGGAATGATTGTAGATATTTTTGGGATTGAAGCATTCTTACCAGGTTCTCAAATTGATGTGAAACCAATTAGAGATTACGATCAATTCGTAGAAAAAACAATGGAATTCAAAGTGGTGAAAATCAATCATGAATTTAAAAACGTTGTCGTTTCTCACAAAGCATTGATTGAAGCTGATATCGAATTACAGAAAAAAGAAATTATTGGCCAATTAGAAAAAGGTCAAGTATTAGAAGGAGTCGTGAAAAACGTAACTTCTTATGGTGTATTCGTAGATTTAGGTGGAGTTGATGGATTGATTCATATCACAGACTTATCTTGGTCAAGAATCAACCATCCAAATGAAGTAGTTGAATTAGACCAAAAATTAAACGTTGTAATTTTAGATTTTGATGATAACAAATCTAGAATTCAATTAGGTTTAAAACAATTATCTGCGCATCCCTGGGAAGCTTTAGATGCAAACTTAAAAGTTGGTGATAAAGTAACTGGAGAAGTGGTCGTTTTAGCTGATTATGGTGCTTTTGTTGAAGTAGAACAAGGTGTTGAAGGATTGATTCACGTTTCAGAAATGTCTTGGTCAACGCATTTGCGTTCTGCGCAAGATTTCGTGAAAGTAGGTGATAAAATCGAAGCTCAAATATTAACTCTTGACAGAGAAGATCGTAAAATGTCTTTGGGTATGAAACAATTGCATCCAGATCCTTGGACTGATGTAACTGCGAAATTCCCAGTAGGTTCTGTTCACACAGGTACTGTAAGAAACTATACAAACTTTGGTGTTTTCGTCGAGTTAGAAGAAGGTATTGATGGTTTGGTATATATTTCTGATTTATCTTGGACTAAAAAAATCAAACATCCATCAGATTTTGTAACTGTTGGAGATCAATTAAAAGTGCAAGTGTTAGAATTGGATGTTGAAAACAGAAAATTAAACCTTGGTCACAAACAAACTCTTGACAATCCTTGGGATATTCACGAAGATACATACGCAATTGGAAGTGTTCACACAGGGACTATCAAAGATAAAAACGATAAAGGAGCAGTCATTACTTTTGAAGATGGTGTTGAAGGTTTTGCACCAGTTAGATTCTTAGATAAAGAAGATGGAACTAAACTTGGAAAAGGCGATACTGTTGAATTTGTTGTTTTAGAATTCTCAAAAGAATATAGAAGAGTTGTGGTTTCGCACACTTCTATTTTCAAAGAACAAGAGAAGAAAAACTTACAAGCTGCTGTTAAAAAAGCAACTGAAAGTGAAAAAACTACTTTTGGCGACTTAGGAGACGGTTTGGCAGATTTGAAAAAACAAATGGATGCAAAAGCGAAAAAAGCAAAAAAATAATTTTACTAAAAGCTTTTTATAAAACTAAAAACCACTGATTTATTCCAGTGGTTTTTTTTATTTAGGCATTTTCAGGCTTTCCACTATATGTTTTTTTTGTGCCTCAAAAAAGGATGCCGTTTCAATCCCTAACGCAAATTTGCATAACTATAAAATACGTTTTCAAAAAGAATACTTCAATATTTTAAAAACTTTTTGGTATAAAATAAATATCTAAAAATAAAAAACCTATAAGGTTTTCAAAACCTTGTAAGTTGTAAAGTTCATTTTTAGCTTATTATTTTTTAATCACATCCGAATTCAACAGAAATACCGCATTTGCTAAAAATAGTTTTCCATTTTCCCAAAAAGAACGAAATAAAGGATTGTCAACCATATATACAATACTTCCTCTTCCTTTTTGTTCTTCGCCAAATAACAAAGATTCTGAAATGTTTTTTACAGCCAAACTTCCTGCATAACCTGATATATTTTTACTATTTGCATCAAAATAAGCTACATTCATTCCTTTTTCAAGATATTGGTAAGATTTATTGCTCAATTTTAAAGAAAAATAAATATCCTTATATCCGAATGCTAAAGGATGAGTGTTGTCAACTTTACTTTTAAAGATAGCTCCAGTAATCATGTTTTTCACATTTTTTCGCTCTAAATCTGCATACGAAGTTAGGTTTTTTACGTCGGTTTCTTTCTCGGCTTCTTTCGTTTTCAGCGCAAATCCCTCTGCATCCGCAAAACTTTGCAAAGCGTTGTCAATTGCAATTATTGTGCCTCCAGATTGTACCCAAGTTGTTAATTTATCAAGCATGTTTTTTGAAAGCACAGCATCATAACCTCCATCAGGAATGATAATGACATCAAAATTAGAGAGGTTTACATTACCAAAATAATCTGAATTCAATATAGTTATTGGATATTGTAAATCACTCTCGAAGAAGTGCCAAATTTCCCCAAAACTTAACGAGGAAGTCTCATTTCCAGAGAGTAATGCTACTTTTTGTTTTTGAATTGGTTTCACACTCTCAGAACCAAAATCAGCCCCTGATGTTACAAATCCTGTTGAAACGGCATATAAACTTCGTTGGTTTTTATTTGCAATTTCAATCAATTTTTCATCAAAATCTGTATTTTTATTGTCATTTCTAAGAATGATTAAGGTTCCCCTCTCATAAGATTTCCCATCAATTGAAAATGGTTTTTGAGAAAATCGAGGAGTGATATTTTTTTGTAAAAGTGCTCCCAAAAAAACAGCGTCCTCCAAACTATTCCATTTTGAAATGTATGCGTAGGCATTTTTATCCACCGAATTTTTTACAGTTTCTACAACTATTGATTTGGATGAATTTACAATAGTTTTTGAGGCAATTGATTCAAAACCATGTGCATAAGGAATTGACCAAGCAGTAATATCATAGGTTAAAGAATCTGCCAAAAATGCTTTTGGTTCAAATAAAACTTTTACCATTTTTCCTTTTGGTTGATTGGTATGAATTACCAAATCGCCAACTGAAGTGTTCATTTTTCCTTCTTCGTGAGTAGAGTAAAGTATTCCTTTTACAGTTTCATTGATGGCATATTCATAGCTAATTTCATGTTTGTCAAGCAATTTTTTCAAACGATTAGTTTTGTCAATATTATCATTTTTTAAGACATAACTTTTGAACTCCAAATTGCTATTGAAAAAAAATTTTTTGAATTCTGAATTGATTTTTTCAGCATTTTTTGAGGCCATTTCAACCGTTGACAATCCTGTTGTTTTATGATGTAAAGCCCTGTCTTTTAGCGTTAAAATTTCGCCTTTATCAGTTTCAATTCCCAAACCTGCACGTCCAAGTCCTGCTTGTTCATAGGTCATTCCAATGGCGCCCACATAAGTTGGGTAAGTATCTCCATAACTTGGATATAACAAATCAAAACTTTCTTTCGTGAAATATAACCACCCTTCTTTGTCAAAATAAGAAGCATGATTTTTTCCAATTTTTATCTGAAAATTGCGTTGCCATTCTGTGATAATTTCGTGAAAAGGGGCTGCAGCTGGTGCAAAATAATAAGGATTGTTGATGGATTGTTCGTGAAAATCCACATGAATATGTGGCATCCATTTGTTATAAACTTTCAATCTTTGTTGTGTTTCAATTTGTGTTGCCCAAGCCCAATCTCTATTCAAATCAAATAAATAATGATTTGGTCTTCCTCCTGGCCAAGGTTCATGGTGTTCTTTTGCGTCTTGTGAAATATCAAAAGGCGAACTTTTTACTTGTTGATGCCAATTCACATAACGATCTCTTCCATCTGGATTGATGCAAGGATCTATAATCACTAAAGTATTTTTTAACCACTCTTTTTTTAAAGTTACAAGTTCATAAAGAGTTAACATTGAGGCTTCTGTACTTGAAGCCTCGTTTCCATGAACGTTATAACTGAGCCAAACAATGGCGATTTTATTATCAAGATTTCCTTTTAAAATTCCGGTTTGAGAAAGATTTGCTTTTCTAATCTCTTCTAAATTTTTAATGTTTTCTTCAGACGAAATAAATAAAATATATAAAGGTCTGTGTTCATTTGTTTCTCCGTATTTTTCGAGTTTTACATTTGGAAGTGATTTGCTAACATATTCAAAATAGTCAACCACTTTATGATGTCTTGTAAAACGGCTACCAATTTCGTACCCTAAAAATTCAGAAGGTGATTGAATATTTTGAGCGTTTAGATTGCTGATTGTTACAATTGCAACCAAAATAATTTTGTGTATTTTCATGAAAATAAGTTTGATATTTGTCAAATGTAAGGAAATAAAAAGATTTTAGAAATGGCAAAATTCAATGTTCGTTAAAAATCTGTTAGATTAAAAATGATTTTCCTCAAAACTTTAAATTAATTGTATTTTTACGAAAAATTATTTAATAAATATGCAATTACTAAAAAGAGTTCAATTTTTACTTATTTGTTTAAATTCACTATGAAAGTAACTCACATTCCCTTTCAAAAAACTGGTTTTTTCTCAAAAATAATGCTTGATTATTTAGAGAAAAAAGACAATTTAAAACCATTTTACAACAATTTTCCAGATATACAGGGATTTCATAATCAAATAGAAGAAAAAGAAAATTCCTTCAGTTTACAAACTAGAATTACACTATACAATGCTCTAAAAGTTCAGTATCAAAATGCTGATATTTCTGAGAAAACGGGTGTTAATTTAGACCTTTTACAACAGGAAAATACCTTTACAATAACAACGGGTCATCAACTAAATTTATTTACTGGACCGCTTTATTTTTTGTATAAAATCATTTCAACCATCAATTTGTGTGAGGAATTATCAGAAAAATTTCCAGATAAAAATTTTGTTCCAATTTATTGGATGGCAACTGAAGATCATGATTTTGACGAAATTAATTACTTCAATTTTAAAGGAAAAAAAGTAACTTGGGATAGAAAAGATGGTGGAGCAGTTGGACGATTTTCAACAGCTGGATTGGAGGAAGTTTTTGAAGTTTTTGCTGCGCATTTAGGAAATTCAAAGAACGCAACTTTTCTTAAAAACCTTTTTGTTGAAGCCTATTTACAACATGAAAATTTATCTGAAGCTACTTTTTTCCTAGCAAACAAACTTTTTTCTGAGTATGGTTTGGTGATTGTGGACGCAGATAAACCCGAATTAAAACAACTTTTAATTCCTTTTATCAAAGATGATTTGTTGAACGAAACTTCGTTTCATGAGGTTTCAAAAACTATTATTGCTATGGAAAATGAGTATAAAATTCAAGTAAGTCCCCGAAAAATCAATCTTTTTTATTTAGAAAAAAATATGCGAGAACGTATTGTTTTTGAGGATGATATTTATAAAATCAACAACACAAAACTCCATTTTTCAAAAGATGAAATTTTGAAAGAAGTTGAGAATCATCCTGAGAAATTCTCTCCAAATGTATTGATACGACCTTTGTATCAAGAAATTATTTTGCCCAATTTGTGTTATATTGGTGGTGGTGGTGAGATTGCTTATTGGTTGCAATTAAAAGGTTTTTTCAACAAAGTTAAGGTGCCATTTCCAATTTTATTGCTTCGAAATTCTGTTCAGGTTTTTAGTGCTAAACAATCAAAAAAAATAGAGAAACTTTCCATTTCCAATGAAGAAATCTTTTTAAATCAGCATAAATTAATTTCTGAAAAAGTGATTGAAAACTCAGAAATTGGTTTTCAATTTCAAGAGAAAAAACTTTTTTTACAAAAACAATTTGAAGATTTAAAAATAGTTGCCAAAAAAACAGCGGTTTCTTTTTTAAATGCTGTGAATGCACAGGAAAAAATGCAACTAAATGGGTTGGATTATCTTGAAAAAAGGTTATTAAAAGCAGAAAAAAAACGACAAGAAGATTTAGTTTGCAGAATTACCGAAATTCAAAACGAGCTCTTACCAAATCAAAGTTTGGAAGAACGTCAACGTAATTTTTCTGAACATTATTTGGAATATGGAGATGTTTTTATTGAAACTCTCAAAAAAACGCTCAAGCCTTTGCAATTGGAGTTTACAATTTTAGAGTTATCATAGAACATTCATTTTCAGAAAGGAACTTCACGAATTGACACGGGATATTTCTCATTCAAAAATAAACAGTGAAAATTTAAGAAATTTTTTTTTTTTCAATTGCTTTTTAAGAAAGAATTGTTTTTCTGTTGAGACTCTCAATAAAACACCAAATCTTTAATTTGATATTTTTTGCAAATAATATGCAAAATCGTATAAACCAACATATGCACAAAAACCAAACACAAAAAAGCATACAATGGAACTCCAAAAAGTTGATATTGCCAATAATACGTCCAAACTCCTAATTGGATGGTAATAATTTCGCCAAAAGCAGGAAGAATCAAAGCCAAAATTATTGCCAATAAAATTTTATTTTTCTGAGTTTGATTTGATAATAAAGGAATTAGATTTCGCTCTAATTTATATAAATAATGAAAAGCCAACATCCACGCAAATGGCAACCACAAAGGCAATTCATTTGGCACTTCATGATATTCCCAATAACCATTTAATACGCCCCAAGTTTCGCCAACAATTCCGCCAAACCCAGTTAATAGCATTCCAATTAGCAATATCCAGTTTTTGTGAGTTTTTGGTTTTATAATTTCTAAATAAATATTTTGACTAATTTTTAAAAGTAATAAAACAGCGATGATTGCATCTTGTTTTTTTAAGAGACCAATAAATACCCCAGCTATAATGAGTTTTAGGAGTGATTTTAAAACTTCTTTTGTAAATTTATTTTTATTGATAATCAATGTTTTGTTTTTTAAATTTAAGTTTTTTGTTAAAAAAACCGATTGGAAAAATATCAGTTTTGTATTTTACAAAAAAGGGATAACCAAGTTTTGTCCAGAAAGTATCGTATTTGGGTCCTTTAAAATATCAGTATTTGCTTGAAAAATATTGTCATATTTCATTGGGTTTCCATAATAAGTTTCGGCAATACTGCTCAGTGTATCCAAACTTTGAATATAATGACGCGCAAATACTGTTTCATCTTTGGCTTTAATATCAAAGAAAATATCGGTAGGATTTTCTCCTCCAATTTCTTTTATTTTTGCTATAATTTGGTTTTTTTCAAAAGGATATTTTGTTGTTGCCCATAATTTAAAAATTCCTTCTTCAACTTTCAATTCACCATCTTTAACGTCTAATTTTTCGCACAAATCAAAAACTTTTTGGTATTTCTCTTTCATTTAAATTTGGATTTATTGATTATCTGACTGTTTTTGTAAAATCTGTGTAATAACCTTGCTCTGTTAAATCTCCATCAACTTCTCCTGCTAGTTTTGCTTTTCTTCTTTCGAGATAAATTTCTTCGTAATCTCTTGTATAATGAGGAGATGTTACCACGTTTAAATCGAATTTTACAGTTGTAAAAACGTCTTTTTCTGTGTTGGCAACAATTGTTATAAAAAATTCTACAAAGCCAATGTTTTTGGCACTATCATAATCTAAAGTGATAAATCCAAAGTCATCTTGACCAATAGAACCTTTTGGATAATCAACTTCAATGCAACCACAAGAGGCCTGTACTTCATAAATGATTAAGGGTTCAGTTCCTCTGTTGTATAATTTGTATTCGACAGAAAGTTTTGAATCACGCAAAATTGGATAATAATGTCGTTCAGGGTCAATAATCTCCATTTTAGTTCTTTTCACCTTATCTAAACTAGGTTTTCTAAATTCGCAAGAACTAAGTAAAACAAGTGCTGATATGAATAGAAATATTTTTTTCATAATGGTAAAATTACTCAATTTTAATTAAAAATTATTTCATCACAAGCCAAGGAATTTTTTCCTGAAACATCAGCTCTTTTTATACTTATTTTGAAATATTCTGGTAATTGAAGATTGTCAAAATCAGTTGGTAAATCAATAGAAACTTCTTTTGTATTTAATAAATCTTCGTCTGAAGTTATGCTAATTTTTTTGATAGATTTATTGTTCATATCCAAAATTTCAATTAAGCTTGGATAATAAATCTTGTGTTTTTTGTCTTGTAAAAAAGAAAATGTGATTTTTTTAGATTTGGAAATAGCACTTTTTTCGATTTCCAAAACCAAATTATCAATTGAACTTAGATGCCAATTCGTGTTGTAATCTTTTAAGCCAAAAGTACCATCATTTAAAACTTTAAAATTGGTATAATCTTCATCTAATTTCGATAAAACTTTAAATGATTTTTTATAGAAATAGTGTTTTCTTTTGTGATATCTGAAAATGGTTTGTCGCCAACTATTGATGTATTCTTCAATCGTAAAATTAACTTCGTTATAGGTTTTAATATCTGAAGTTTTGCTATAAACAAACAATTTGTCGAGTAAAATTCCCACCTCATTTTTCACAATAATTTCTTCATTATTATTTAAGGAAGCAAAACCATAGTCTCCCAAACCAGCATCTCTCATAATTTCTAAATTCAAGAAAGTGAGTGCTGTTGCTAATTTTAAAAAATCTTTATCGTATTTATTGTTTTGGGTGTGCAAATCAAATTCTTTGTAAAAACTAAAGAATACTTTTGGGTCTAAATATTTTTTGACAGATTTATTAATTCCACTGTAAATGTTTAATTCTTTTTTACTCAAGAAAAATGAATTTTCGATAAAAGTGTAATAGTTTATCAAAACATCAGCAAGTTTTGAGGTGTATTTAGTTCTAAAATAAGTACCAATTTCATTATCAATATTGATATTGGTGTCCCACATTAACGCTGCTAATAATGTTGCTTTTAAATCATCAAAAGTGCTATAGTTTTCCTCACTTCCGTGCATAAAAACCCCATTTACGCCCAATTTTTTGTAAAGTTTCAAATTATCTTGTGCTACTTTTAATGTTGGATAAATGTCAAAATAATTATCAAAATTAACGACATAGTCCCAAATATAAACGTTATTCAAATAATCTTTCCATTTTTTTATATCATTTTCAAACTTTTCAAAGTTTTTTATTTTTTCAATAGGAACTCCTTTTTGGATGTTGATGGTGCTATAAAAAACGCCCAAATTTGAGGCTGCTTTGAAACTTGGAATTTTTTTAACGCTACTATAAGCCGTCGTAAAAAATGAAAGGTTGGGATGGTTTTTAGCTAATTTGTTTAAAAATGTAAATACTGCTGGTGCGGCATCATTTTTTGTGTTTCCAACAGCTTTGCAGGTATTGCAACTACATACAAGGTCATTATCGTTGGGCAAAATCATAAATTTTGTAAGTAAATGATCGTTTTCGTGAAGGTCTTTTACTTTTTCATTCACATAATTAAAGAGAATGTCGCTTGTAAAACAAAATTGTTCTTCATTTCTTTCATTATCAACCAAGGCAAATATAGTTTCAGGAACTTGAATTCCTTTGATTATTTTAGGAAGGTTGTGACCCCAAATTCCCCATTCTAATTCTAAGTAATTGGTTTTATTCCAAACTCTAAAATCAGTATTAAAATTGGGCGAAAAATAAGGTTCTCTATACGCGAAATCAGGAGTGGAGCAGAAGCTAAATTCTTCGGGAACCTTGATATTTTTTTCGAAAGCATCTACTTTTTTACTGTTGTTTTTTTGGAAATAAGTTAGCGAAGTAAACCTTTTAAAAAAATCTTGAACTGCATAAAGTAGATTCTCAGAATTTGAACCTTGAATTGTTATATTTTTACCTTTTTTATAAAGACAATAACTTTCTTTTTGTGTTGGATTCAAACTGATAATTATGTAAAAATAATTGGTATTTAGACCATTACTTCTTTCAATAATTAAATTTTCACCAGTTAAAATTTTAAAATTTTTCAAAAATTCACTTGCTGCATTTTCGGTTTCTTCGTCAGCATTTAATGGAATAGAAATTCTAGGGATTATTTTTTCTTCAACTGAAAAAAAAGTAACATCATTTTTATCTTGAGCACAAGAGTTGATCATAGAGAAAAATATAAAAATGTATAGATATTTCTGAAACATATTTTAACGATATTGGTTGATTTTCTAAAACTTAGTAAGAATTGTGAACGCTAAATTATATTGATTTATAAAAACAAATGCTCCTTCTGAAAACTGTGTGCTTTGAAAGTTTGTCCAAGTTCCATCAATTGAAAATGCTGTTTTGGGTGAAATATTATATTTGTAACCTGCACCAACAGAAACGTTAGAAAAGTTTAAAAACACAGCTTGACCTTCTGGTAATTGGTTGTCAAAAGGTGCACTACCACCAGCAACTGTGACTGTAAGTTGGTCTTGTCGTGTGTTTACGTTTATTCGTGCTTGTCCCATTAAATTAAAATAGAGGAAATCGCTATCTGACATTAAATTTAATCTTGATGTCACAACGATATCTTGCCATCTTCGCGAACCACCAAGGATAAGAGCCATAAAGTTTGTATCGTCTTGAAGACGTGAAAAACGCAAACCAACTTGTGCATCATAACCAGATTTAAATTCTTTGTAGGCGTTTCCATAAAGAATAAATTTCGGAAAGAATTTACTTCCAATGAGCACTCCAATGTCTGCATAAATCGTTCTGGTTAATATTCTTGAATAATTTAAACCTGGCTGCACGCCAACTCCAAGTCTCCTTGCTGCATAGTTTAAAACTGCACCGTAATTGCTTTTTTCATATTTTCGGTTGAATGTAATACCTGCAAGAGAAGTGCTAAAAGGCAATGAATCTGAGGTTGCTTTTGCATACGAAATTCCGAGAATATTTCTTAATTGCTCTGCTCTTAAAGTTTCTAGTGCAATATTCCACTCTTGTTTTTCATAAGGATTGTCAATTTCCCTAAATTTTTGATAATAATAAGCGGAATCATATTCTTTCAATAATTCAAAAACAACTCCTTTTTTATAGAGTAAGAAATTATTTTTTGGATCTTTTATCAATTTTTGGTTGATAAAATCCAAAGCTTCTTCATTTGGTTTTTTTGTTATGTAAAGATTTATCAATCGTTGCATAGAGCCTTCATCTTTTGGATTCAAGAAAAATGCAGAATCGTAACTTTTGATAGCTTCATCAGCTAAACCATCGTCTTCAAAATTTTTACCTTTAAAAAATAAGACTTCAGCCAAAGCGTCTTTTATTTTTCGGTCATAAGGATATATTGTTTTCAAAGAATCAAGAATAGCAACTGACTTGTCGTATTTTTTATTTAAAGTGTATAAATTGGAGAGTTTTAATCTAAAAGTTTTATTTTTTGGATAAAAGCTTAAAGCACTCAAACTATAATTAATTCCTTTTTCATAATCAGGAATTGCTGAAGAAGCGTTTATTGCAATGTCTAAAAGCGTTTTGTTATTGTTTTGTCTTGTTAGTCCATCTTCTACGATTGGTAAAACTTGTCTATATTTTTCTTCACGCATTAAAAAAGTTGCATATTCTTCAACTTGACTCACATATAAAGCGGGATATTTTAAGTCTAATGGATATTTTGTTTCTAAATCTCTGGTGATATTTAGTGCGTCATCGTACATTTCCATTTTTTGGTATAATGTTGATTTTCTTACTAAATAGTCAGGATTTTCGGGATCCAATTCAATTAATTTATCTATTTGGTCATTTGCTTCGTCATATTTTCCTTGCTCAAGGTAAATGGAATAAATTTGTTGCTCAGATTCTTTTGTGAAATCAGGAGAAGAAACAAGGTCGTTGAAAATGGGCAATGCTTTATCTAACTGTTTTTCAATAACATATCTTTTTGCAGTGTCGTACATCAATTTGTTGTATGCATTGGTCACATCATCATCATCAGGAAATTTTTCATGCAATGCTAAAACACTTTTGTTATAATTTTCAGTGTCTAAAGTGGCTCTGTAAAGCTCCATTTGTTTGATAAGGTATTTTTTTGAATCTGGGCTTTTTTTCAAAACTCTAGTCAATTCATATTGAGCATCAATAAAATAGCCTCTTCCCATGGCAACGTTGATTACATAATCCACAGATTCTGAATTCCCATTTAATTCTGCAAGTTTTCGATTGATGATATAAGGATCATTGTATTCATTGTATCCTGCGGATTCTTGCATCAAATAAGGCAAATTTTTTGAAAATATTTCAGGGAATTTACTTCTCGTTAAAGTGTTGATATATTTGATTGCCTCTGCATGTCTTCCCATATCTGTAAGTAAACCAATTTTTTTCTCAACCAAACTTTTATCATCTGGCAGCTCCATCAAAGCTCTATTGGTATATTGAAGTGCGTTTTCATTACTGCCTTTTGACAATTCATTATTGATTATTCCAATATATGCATCTAAATTAGACGGGTTGTTATCAATGATGGTTTTATAAATTTGATTTGCTTCATCATATTTTTTATTTTTGATGGCTTTACTACCATCACCAATCATTACATTGTTGTAGGCTTTACCAATTTCAGAATCATTTGGATAAATTTGGTACAATCTTTTTAAAGACCTTTCAGCCTCCTCAAAATTACCCATTTCTTTGTAGATGTTTATTTTTTTCAACCACCAACTTCTACTGTAAGGAGTGATTTCTAATAATTCATTTACAAAACAAATAGCATCTGAATATCTTTTTGTAGTTTCTTCAACGTTAACAAGGTATTTCAAGACATCAGTATCTTTTCTCCTTCTGTCATAAACTTGTTTTAGAACATATCTTGCAGTATCATATTTTCCGAGTTGTAAATTAGATCTTCCTAAAATAATTTTTAAATCCAAGTCATTAGGCGAGATTTGCAATCCTCTCCAACTCATTTTTGCTGCTTTTGCAAAATTATTTTCGGCAACATTTTTCTTTGCTTCTTCAAAATATAAATCGGAAGAATCATATATCTGTGAATATAGGTTAATCTGAGCGAAAACCATCACAATAAAAATAAATTTAAACTTGCTTATTCTCATGATATTTTGAGGTAAATTATGTTTTGATAGGTTCAAGCTCACCTGAAGATTTTTTATTTTTCAATCTGTCAAAAACACTGTTTTTTTTATTTTTATTTTCGCCATTAGAATTATTTTGGTCATCAGGATTTTGATCATTTTTATTTTTTTTATCAACATTTTCTTCATTTTTTTTCTCTGTTTCATATCCCTGTCTTGTCATGGTTCCCCATGCTAACTCTCGGGAAGTTACAAAACTGAAATACCCTTTTAAGGAGAAAAACATAATTAAAGGGTGATATAAAATAGGTTCGATAATAGCTGTTAAAAATAATGTTAATACCTCTCTTGTTGTATTGTAATATTTGAACGTCATTTGATCCCAAATAATTACTACGGATGAAATCATAATTGCAAATGTGTAGGAATAAAATAATATCAGTGGTGCAAAATTCCAGTTTATATATCCATAGAAAAATAGAAATATGGTGAAAAGTATACCAAATGCTTCAATAATTGGTGCAAGAAATTCGAATATAAAAATATAAGGAAAAGTAATTAAACCCAATCTTCTGTATTTAGGATTGAATAAAATTCTTCGGTGATCTGTAAACATTTGAAACAATCCTCTTGCCCATCTTGTTCTTTGTCTGCTTAAAATTTTAATGTTTGGAGGTCCTTCAGTCCAACAGCAAGAAAGTGGAATATACCCAATTTTATATTTTAGCCTGTTGTTCATCATGTGTGCAGCCATCCTAGTCATCATGTCCATGTCTTCGGCATGTGAATCCGCTCCATAACCACCAGCTTTAATTGCAATTTCTTTATCAAACATTCCTAAACCTCCAGAAACGTTTGGAACAGAATTGATTAATTCCCAGCCCATTTTTCCCAACAAATAAGAACGAATGTATTCTAATTCCTGAAATCTTGGAATCAAGGCTTTTGGTGGTCTAACTCTTGTGATAATTCCTTCTTCAATTTCACAGTTATTAGACATCCTTAAAGTTGCACCAACTGCAATAACTCGGACTTTCGAGCTTAGAATTGGTTTAATCATTTTAGTCAATGTATTTCTTGCAAGAATACAATCAACATCTGTATTGAGGTAATATGGAAATACAGATGCGTTTAATCCTGCATTAAAGGCATCAGCTTTTGTACCTCCATTTTCCTTATCGATGACTGTTAGGATTTCGTATCTAGGGTTTTGAGATTTAAAAGTTCTTTTGTAAGGTTTTGTTTTAATTTTTTCAACGTAAGCAAAAGGAGCTTCTACCAAATCAAATTCTTTAATAAGAAGTTCAAGGGTTTTATCTTTGCTACCATCATTTACAATAATTACTTCAAAAAGTGGATAATTTAGCGTTAAAAGAGATTTTACGTTTACAATAATGGTTAACTCTTCATTATAAGCCGGTGCAATAACGGAAATACCAGGTGCCAATTTTGAGTTTAATAACTCTTCATCGTCAATATCAGTATTGTAATTTTTATATCTATTAATTGCAATAAATGAAAAAATAGCCAACACTATGTAGCTTAGAATGAGTGTAGTTGCATAGAAAAATATAAAATATTCGTAAATTTTTACAAAAAATTCCATTTATTTATATTTGATTAAAGGGGTTTCAATGTGTTTTAATATTGTAAGATCAAAACCCTTTAATGAATTTTTTAAATTTTGAAATGCGATTTTTCCTTCATAGCTATAATTTAAAATAGCTTCACCGATAATCTTTTTTGTATCGGTGTTGTTCGTTTCACTGAAAATTTCTTGTAAAAATTTCAATGATTTCCCGGTGTTAAACTTTTTAATGGTTTTTACTATAGAAACCTGACAAATCTCTGGCTCAGTGTAATACCTTTCAATCAAAGTTTGTTCGGTTTCTTTAATTCCTAATTCACCTAAAGTTAAAATCGCTTCTGCTCTGATTTTTGCATTATCGTCTTCTAATTTTTCTAAAAGAATTTCATCAATTCCTTTTTGTTTAAAATAGCCAACCATTTTTATCAAAAATACAACTAAAGAATCGTTTTTAGAATAGTTTATCCATTTTCCTAAACCTTCTAAATTTCCTCTTTCACTTTGCAACTTTAAATATTGCATGAGTTCAATTTCATCCCATTTTGTTAAATCTCCTGAATACTCATCAAAAAAACGGTATGGGTCATTGGTGCTCAATGCCAAGTATGAGTTTCTTGCTTCGTTTCGTATTTGTGAATTTTTACTGTAAGCATGAACCAGAATTTTTGAGTCGAACTTATTTAAGTTCAATACAAATGCTTCCTGAAACGCATCCATTTTTTCACTATTTGATCTTGAATCAAATTTTCTTTCTAAATGCTCTACAATCCCCAATGAATTTATAATAAATAAATACATATCAGATTCTCTGTGTTCATTTTTAAATTCAACCAAAACATCAACAGCTAAATCGAGTGATTCTCTATTAACCTCTTCAACAATGTCTTTGAATCTTTCAAAAAATTCTAATTCGTCATATTTCTCGTTTTCAAAAAGAACAACTTCAAAAAGTTTTTTAATCTCAGGAACACTATTTTTTAAAAGCTTTTGGACTCGATTATGTTTTTTTCTTATCGTATAAATGGTAATAATCAGAGCAAACGTTGAAATTAGAAAAAACATCGTTAAAACGATTGTAATTTGGATAATAAGAGGAAACGTTTTTATCTTGTAAACAAAAGAAAGTAACCACTCAACGAAACTCATTTATATTATTTTTAATTTAATTTTTAAAATTACTAAAATGAGGGAAATTTATGCTGTATTACAAGGCAAAAGTAACTAAAATTGCAACAGAATTTAATTTTTTCTGTGAATCGTGCAAAATTATAGATGAATGACTTCCCCATAGGCATCAGCAACTGCTTCCATTACAGCTTCACTCATTGTTGGATGAGGATGAATTGTTTTTAAAACTTCATGACCTGTGGTTTCTAGTTTACGACCCAAAACTGCTTCAGCAATCATGTCTGTAACACCTGCTCCTATCATATGACAACCCAACCACTCTCCGTATTTTGCATCAAAAATCACTTTCACAAATCCATCAGGAGTCCCTGCAGCTTTCGCTTTTCCGGAGGCTGAGAAAGGGAATTTCCCAATTTTTAATTCATAACCTGCTGCTTTTGCTTTCTCTTCTGTCAAACCTACAGAAGCAATTTCTGGAGTAGCATACGTGCAGCCAGGAATGTTTCCATAATCAACTGGTTCTGTGTGCAAACCAGCTATTTTTTCAACGCAAGTAATACCTTCAGCAGATGCCACATGTGCCAAAGCAGGACCAGGAACAACATCACCAATGGCATAATATCCTGGAATATTCGTTTGATACCAATCGTTTACCATGATTTTGTCTCTGTCAACAATAATTCCAACATCTTCTAAACCAATATTTTCGATATTAGTTTTGATACCAACTGCAGAAAGTAAAATATCAGCTTCTAAAACTTCTTCGCCATTTTTTGTTTTTACGTATGCTTTAACGCCATCACCAGAGGTATCAATAGATTCAACTGTTGAATTTGTCATAATTTTAATACCAGCTTTGGTGAAAGAACGTTCCATTTGTTTCGAAATATCTTTGTCTTCAATAGGAACAATGTTTGGCATAAATTCCACAATTGTAACTTCAGTCCCCATCGTATTATAAAAATGAGCAAACTCAACTCCTATGGCTCCTGAACCAACCACAATCATAGATTTTGGTTGCTTTGGTAATGACATTGCTTTTCTGTATTCGATGACTTTTACGCCATCTTGCGGAATATTTGGCAATTCACGAGAGCGAGAACCAGTTGCAATGATGATGTTTTTTGCTGTATATTCCTTTACAGTTCCATCTTCGGCAGTTACATCTACTTTTTTTCCTGGTTTTATTTTTCCAAAACCGTCAATGATGTCAATTTTATTTTTTTTCATCAAGAATTGAACTCCTTTGCTCATTCCATCTGCAACATTTCTACTTCTTTTGATGACTGCATCAAAGTCTTTATCAATAGATGATGCTTTTAAGCCATAAGCATCAACATGTTTTAAATAATCATACACTTGTGCGGATTTTAATAAAGCTTTTGTTGGTATGCAACCCCAATTTAAACAAATTCCTCCTAAACTTTCCTTTTCTACAATGGCAGTTTTGAAACCCAATTGTGAAGCTCTAATTGCAGTTACATATCCTCCAGGCCCACTTCCAATAATAATAATGTCATAATTCATTTTAAAAAATTGTTTAAAAGTTTATAGTTTAAAAAGTTATTTCTAAATAGTGTTTTTGTTTTATGTTTATCGCAAATTTAGTAATTAAAGCCAAAAATTTACTTTAAAAATTAGTTATATTTTTTTACTTTACTTAATTTCAGGCAAGTTTTACATTCTTTCAGGAACATTTATACCTAATAATGAAAAAGATTGCTTGATAACATCTGCAACTTTTTTTGAAATTTGTATTCTAAACACCTTTTTCTCATGATTTTCTTCTCCTAAAATTGATACATTTTGATAAAAAGAATTGAATTCTTTTACCAAATCATAGGTATAATTTGCAATAATTGCAGGCGAATAATTGGCAGCCGCTTGTTGAACTGTTTCAGGAAATAAAGCCAATTGTTTGATAAGATCTTTTTCTTTCTCATGAAGCTCTAATTCTTTAATTTCTAGTGAATAATCAAAGGTTACTTTTCGAATTATTGATTGAATTCTTGCATAAGTATATTGAATAAATGGTCCTGTATTTCCTTGAAAATCTACGGATGATTTTGGATCAAAAAGTATTCGTTTTTTTGGGTCAACTTTCAAAATAAAGTATTTCAATGCGCCCAAACCAATCGTTTTGAACAATTCATTTTTTTTAACCTCTAAATAGCCTTCTAATTTTCCTAATTCTTCTGAAATAATTTTGGCAGTTTCAGTCATTTCAATCATTAAATCATCTGCATCAACCACAGTTCCTTCTCTTGATTTCATTTTTCCTGAAGGCAAATCAACCATTCCATAACTCAAATGAAACAAGTTTTTAGCCCAATCAAATCCTAATTTTTTCAGAATTAAAAACAATACTTGAAAATGGTAATCTTGCTCATTTCCAACAGTATATACCATTCCTCCAACATCTTTCAAATCTTTTACACGCTGAATTGCGGTCCCAATATCTTGAGTCATATACACTGCTGTTCCATCTGAACGCAACACGATTTTTTCATCTAAACCTTCATCCGTTAAATCGCACCAAACAGAGCCATCTTCTTTTTTGTAAAAAACACCTTTTTCAATTCCTTCAGCAATCACATCTTTTCCCAACAAATACGTATCACTTTCGTAATATAATTTGTCAAAATCTACCCCCAAATTTTTGTAAGTTACTTCAAATCCATCATAAACCCATTGATTCATTTTTTTCCAAAGTGCGACAACTTCTTCCTCTCCATTTTCCCAATTTCTCAGCATTTGTTGAGCTTCTGAAAGAATTGGTGTGGTAGTTTTTGCTTCTTCTTCTGATGTTCCTTTTGAAATTAATTCTGCAATTTGTTTTTTATATTCCTGATCAAATTTCACATAATAATTTCCAACCAATTTATCTCCTTTTAATCCTGTTGATTGAGGAGTTTCACCATTTCCAAATAATTTCCAAGCCAACATCGATTTGCAAATATGGATTCCTCTGTCATTAATAATTTGAGTTTTGTATACTTTTTTTCCAGAAGCTTTGATAATTTCAGCAACTGAAAATCCTAATAAATTATTACGAACATGACCTAAATGTAAGGGTTTATTTGTGTTTGGTGAAGAATATTCAACCATAATTGCTTTGTCATTTTCCTTTGGAATTTCAAAACCGAAAGTTGAATTTGTGAAGATTGAATTAAAAAAATTGATATAAAAAACATCATCAATCACTAAATTCAAAAAGCCTTGAACTACATTATATTTCTTTATTTCAGGAACATTTTCGGATAGATATTTTCCTAAATTTTCTCCAATTTCAGCAGGATTTCCTTTTTTGTATTTCAACAATGGAAACACAACCACAGTAATATCACCTTCAAATTCTTTGCGAGTTGCTTGAAATTCAACTGTTGGAATTTCAATTTGATACAATCTTAAAAAGCCTTCTTTTACTTTGAATGCAATAAGGTTTTGAATATTCATTTATCTAAAAAAAATTAAGCTACGAAAATACGATTTTTAGTCAAATTTTAGCTTAAAAAGTGTATTTTTCGAGCATGAAAGGTTACTTAGAGCAATTGCCAAAATTGGCAGCGCAAGCAAAAAAAGAAAATCAGAAATATTTTCAGCATTTAAAAAAACGAACACCTAAAAATTTGGATTATATCATGCAGGAATTGCATGGCAAAGAATTTGAAAAAACGGATTGTTTGACTTGTGGAAATTGTTGTAAGACAACAAGTCCTATTTTTTCTGAAAAAGACATAGAACGTATTTCCAAGTATCTAAAAATGAAAATTTTAGATTTTACAAATCAATATTTAAAAAGAGATGAAGATGATTTTATGGTGCTGAAATCTGCTCCTTGTTCGTTTTTGGATTTAAACACAAATGAATGTACTATTTACGATGTTCGTCCAAAAGCATGTGCAGAATATCCTCATACCAATCGAAGAAAATTTATTCAAATAACTGATTTAACGATTGAAAATACTTTTATTTGTCCTGCAACTTTTAATATTTTGGAGGCTTTAAAAAAACAATTGCCTTTGGATTTAAATAAGAAATAATTATGAATCTTAATAATCCCTAAAGTTCGTAGTAATTCTTTAAAATCATTTATAAATCAAATATTTTTCTCTGATTTCTTTAAAATCTCTCAAATCATCTTTCCATGTTTTTCTAATTTCTCTTTCTGAAAAACCTTGTTCAATTTGTGCTTGCAATTTTTTAGTTCCAGCAAGTTTGGTAAAGAAAATTGTAAAAAATGGTGTTTCAGAAGTGTTTTCTTGATAGGCTTTTAACAACCAATCTAAATTTAATCGATCTATAAAATCAATATTACTTAAATTTTCACCATAACAAACTGTTCCCAAATGTAAAGGATTTTTTGAACCTTCATTGGGCGTTGGGATAAAATAAAATTCGGTTTGATTCAAATATGGAGAACCATAAACTTGAAATTGCATTTCTGTTCCTCTTCCAACTGAAACATTGGTTCCTTCAAAAAAACCCAAACTAGGGTAGAGGTTGATACTTTGATCATTAGGTAAATTTGGGGATGGTTTTATTGGTAAAGAATAGTGCATTTTATGTTTATAATTTTTATTTGGAATCACAGTAATATTGCATTGAACTTGATTGTCAAGCCATTTTTCACCATTAATCATTTGTCCATATTCACCAATAGTCATTCCATAAACTACAGGAACTTTGTGCATTCCTACAAAACTTTTATGTTCCATTTCCAATATTGGCCCATCAATATAATGTGCATTCGGATTTGGTCTGTCAAGAATAATCACAGGAATTCCAAGTGCGCCACAAGTTTCTAAAACAAGATGTAACGTGGAAATATAGGTATAAAATCGAACACCAACATCTTGAATATCAAATAGAACAATATCAACATCTTCAAGTTGATTTGCAGTTGGTTTTTTGTTATTTCCATATAATGAAATGATTGGCAAGCCTGTTTTTGAGTCAATTCCATCATCAACAAGTTCGCCTGCATCAGCAACTCCTCTAAAACCATGCTCTGGAGAGAAAACTTTTTTGATGTTTATTTTTAACGAAAAAAGTGAATCAACTGTATGAACAAATTGATTTTTATCAGCATTTTTAATCACAGAAGTTTGGTTGGCAACAACTGCAACATTTTTTCCTTCTAAAAGGGGCAAATATAATTCAGTCCTTTCTGCGCCAATTTTCAATTCATTCTTTTTCTTTTGAGCAACAACAGACAGAGTAAAAATGAGTAAAAGAACTAAGAATAAATATGTACTTTTGAACGGTTTTAAAAAAATCATCAATTTGAATTTCGAATTATTTATAGCAAAACGTATTATTTCCGGTGAAAAGTATAAAAATAGTATTTCATCTCCAATAATAAAAATTGCAGTGACAGCAATTGCGTTGGGAATTGCGATTATGTTGATTGCTGTCTCTACTGCAGCTGGTTTGCAACTTAAAATCCGTGATAAAATGGCGGGTTTTAAAGGACATATTCAAATTGTGAATTTTGATGCAAACAATTCAGATGTTTCTACAACGCCCATCAAAAAAAATCAAGAATTTTACCCAAATTTCAAGGATGTTACTGGCATTAAAAATGTTCAGATTTTTGCCAATAAAGCAGGAATTTTAAGAACTGAAACCGATTTTGAAGGCATTATTTTTAAGGGAGTTTCTACTGATTATGATTGGTCTTTTTTTGAAGAATATTTGGTAGAAGGAAAAGTACCAAATTTAAATCAATCAAGAAATACGCAAATTTTACTTTCAGAAACACTTGTGAATAGTTTGCAACTTCAATTAAATGATACCATTTTAGCCACTTTTATAAAATCAGAAGAAAGCAAATTACCATCTAACAGAAAATATATTATTTCAGGAATTTATAACACAGGTTTTGCACAGTTTGATAAAAATATGATGATTGGTGATATTAAAGAAGTTCAAAATCTCAATAATTGGAGTGAAAATGAAATTGGTGGATTTGAAATTATTTTAGAAAATTTTGAAGAAATTTCAATAAAAGGAGAACAAATTTACAGCGAAATTGATTCTACTCTGAACAGTAAAACCATTGTTGAAATGTATCCAAGTATTTTCGAATGGATTCAACTTTTTGATAACAATGTGTGGTTTATTATTGCGATTATGATTTTGATTGCTGGTATTAATATGATTACTGCATTGTTGGTTTTGATTCTTGAAAGAGTTCAAATGATTGGAATCTTAAAAGCTTTAGGAAGCAACAATTATAGTATTCAAAAAATCTTTTTATACAATGCTTCAACCTTGATTTTAAAAGGGCTATTTTGGGGGAATTTAATTGGATTGTCACTCATTGGAATTCAACATTTTTTTAAAGTGATAACATTAAATCCAGAAACTTATTATGTAGCAACAATGCCTGTTTCGATTTCATTTTTAACATTGATATTGTTAAATATTGGTACTTTAATTTGTTGTTTTTTGATGTTGATTATTCCATCATTTATTGTGGCAAAAATAAACCCATCAAAATCAATTAAATTTGCTTGATTAAATAAATATTTAATTTTAAAGGCTGCAAAATCATTTTATCGATTTTAAATATTCATTCATCGATTTTTATTTCACATTCAACGAAAACACAAAAATTGGGTTTAATATCTCCCATATTTTTGATGTATAATTAATTTCAAATATACATTTATAAGTTGGGGGATTTATAATTTTTTGAAATGTTGAATCGTTTGAGAAGAAATTTTCAAACGATTTTTTTTGTTTTAAATTTTGAAGACTTTTTCAACACTATACTTTTAAAGAAATAGTAAACCAAACAATCAAGTGAATTCTTTGAACGATGTTTTTATACAACTTGACGAATTTTAGAATAATTTTTCAGTTGCCAATGTATCTTTGAAATGTATTGCAAATACAAAAGATTTATAAGTTGGGGGACTTATAAATTGGATTCGGGATATCGTCTAAAACGCTGTTTTAGGCGATTCCTTTTTTTAAAGCAAAAAAGACTGTTCCGAAAAACAGTCTTTAAGATCAACTAATTCAAATAATTTACACAATGAAAGCTTTAAGAAGATTTCTTTTAAATAAAGTCAATCATCATGCCAAAATCTATTTGATTGGAAAAAATATTAGAATTTTATAATTATTTTGCGTGTTTGTGCGCTTTGTAAGAAGAACGAACCAAAGCCCCACTTTCAACGTACATAAAACCCATTTCTAATCCAATAGTTTCATATTTTTTAAATTGCTCAGGAGTGATAAATTCTTTTACTGGCAGGTGATTTTTGGAAGGTTGTAAATATTGTCCAATCGTCAAAACATCTAAACCAACAGCTTGTAAATCTCTCATAGTTTCAATCACTTCATCTTCGGTTTCACCCAAACCAAGCATCAAACCAGTTTTGGTTCTCATCCCTTTTTCTTTCAGATATTTTAAAACCCCCAAACTTCGATCATATTTTGCTTGAATTCGAACTTCTCTTGTCAATCTTCTTACAGTTTCCATGTTATGAGAAACCACTTCAGGATGCACTTCAATAATTCGGTCAATTTGAGAGGTATTTCCTTGGAAATCAGGAATTAAAGTTTCGAGAGTTGTAGTGGGATTTGCTCTTCTAATTGCCTCAATAGTTTCTGCCCAAATAATGGAACCACCATCTTTTAAATCATCTCTGTCAACAGAAGTAATCACTGCATGTTTGATGCCCATTATTTTTATGGATTGTGCCACTTTTTCGGGTTCATCCCATTCAACTGTTTCTGGTCGTCCAGTTTTAACGCCACAAAATCCGCAAGAACGTGTGCAAATATTTCCAAGTATCATGAAAGTTGCAGTGCCTTCTCCCCAACATTCTCCCATATTTGGACAACTTCCACTAGTGCAAATAGTGTTTAATTTATATTTATCAACAAGTCCTCTAAGTTCAGTATATTTTTTTCCAACAGGAAGTTTTACACGCAACCAATTTGGTTTTTTTTGTCTCTCAGGTAGTACTAAATTTTCTATCGCCATTAAAATTCTTTTAAAAATACAAATTTACAAAGAAATGAATTAAATACTTGTTAAAAACCAAATACTAAAGGTAACTAAAAATAGAATTCCCATCAAACTTAGTAGCTTTAAAAAAAACGTTGGATGATGTTCTTTTGGTGTATGTTTTCCTGTGATTAATAAATAATTTAAAATCGCATAAAATGGCGCTGTCAAGAAAGATAAAATTGTTGCTAATTTTACCAAACCGCCCATTTCTCCGATGAAAAATTGCAAAATAATAAACGTTCCAATCAATAAAAAAACAATCCAAAACCAATAATTGAAAATTGTTTTTCGGTCAAATAATAGTTCTGTGGAAATGGTCATTGCTCTTGGAGAGGCATCAAGTGTCGTTATTGTAGTGCTAAACATGGTTGTAAATGCAGCAACTGCAATAAAAATATAAGAAAAATTTCCTAAGTTTTTGGTATATAAATGGATGAGTTGTGAAGCAAATTCAGTGCCTTTATTTGAGAAAGTTGCTCCCGATTTAAACATGACTAAAGCTCCTAAAGCAATAAAACAAATTCCCATAAACAGGGTTCCAATATAACCAACATTAAAATCAAAAATAGCTTCTTTTGCAGTTGTTCTTGAAACCGATGTTTTATTTTTTTCTACTGACCAAATGGAATGCCAAATAGAAACATCAACAGGAGCAGGCATCCAACCTAAAAAAGCAATTAAAAAAGTAATTTCTAGAGTTTCTGATGGAAATATTTGAGTAATTTCAAAAGTTTCATTTGAATTAAAAATAGCAACAAAAACTGCAAATATTGTACTGATAGTTAGAATAATAACAATAAATTTCATCAAATTATCCAACAGTTTATATTTTCCAATTACTAGTATTAAAATACTGATAATTAATATTACAGATGACCAAATCACTAAATTATTTGTAAAACCAAATAGCTGTGAAGCCAAACCAGCAGTCACAATTGTAACAGCAGCTTGAATTGTAAACATGGTTGCAAAGTTCAAAACATAATAAACCACAAGTACAGATTTCCCCATTTTTCGATAACCATCCAACAAAGTTTCTCCAGTTGCAGCTGCATATCTTGGTCCGAATTGAAAAAAAGGATATTTAAAAAGGTGTACTAAAAATAGTGCCCACATCAATCCAAAACCAAAATCTGCTCCAGCTCTTGTGGATTGCACTAAATGTGAAACGCCAATTGCAGCGCCTGCAAATAACAATCCTGGACCAAAAGATTGTAAAATTGATTTTTTCATTTAAGATTTTTTTATAATCTCCGCTAATAGTTTTTTGGCACGCAATAATTTCACTTTTACATTGCTAATTGGTTCTTGAAGTTGCTCTGAAATTTCTTTATAAGACAATTCTTGAAAATAACGCAACTGAATAACTTCTTGATACTTAGGTTTTAATTGCTTGATATCTCGTAATAATTTAGCAAGATTTTGCTCTCCAATAATAGTGTCTTCGGGAGTTGGATTTTCATCAGCAATTAAATGAACCCTTTCATCCTGTTCTTTGGTAATTTTTACTGATAATGAACTATTTTGCTTTCTTAAATTGTCAATATGCACATTTTTAGAAATGGTAATTAACCAAGTTTTAAAAACATATTTTTCATCAAAAGTGGCAATTTTGTCAAAAGCTTTTGAAAAAGTTTGTATGGTAATGTCTTCAGATTCGTTCTCGTTTTTGGTGCGTTTTAATTGAAAATTATAAACAGCAGCCCAAAAAGTATCAAGCAAAAACCGAAAAGCAGCTTGATTTCCGCTTTTGGCTTTTGATATTTGAATTTCAAGATTTTTAGAATCTATTTCCAATGAGATGGTTTTGAAGTCAAATTAGCCATAAATATACTCATTTGAATCAATAAAAATACAATATCTAGCAAAGGTAAAAAGTAAATGAGATTTTTTTCGTCCAATCTTTTTGCCGAAATTCCAACGATGATGTATTGAGTTAGAAAATAAACAAACATTATTGAGAGAATTATTTCAAAAGGAAAAAAGAATAATAGAACAGTTCCAAAAACATAAAAAAACAATTTTGAAATAGTGAACAAGTTCAATACAAAACGGTGTTTTGGTTGGTATTTTTTTCTTAAAAAAACTTTTTTTCTCTGTAAAAAAAACCAATCTGTAAATAAGTCACAATTTGTGGTTTCAACAAAGCTGTTTTTACTGATGCAATACGTTGTATTTATTTTATTTGCAGCATCTTGGATAAATAAATCATCTTCACCCAATTCTTGTTTCATGTGATTTATAAAACCTTTTGCTCTGTAAAAATCCTCTTTTTTGTAAGCAAAATTTTTTCCATCAGCCATAAAAGGCATTCCTATTTTAGAAAAATTAAGCAATTGAATAGCGGTTAAAAAATGGTAAAAACGAATTAAAAAGTTCGTAATTTTTTTTTCTTTCTTATAACGAGAATATCCTAAAACAATTGTTTTTTCTTTTGAAAATTGCCTGCTCATTTCACTAATCCAATGTTCAGAAATAGGTTTGCAATTTGCTTCTGTAAAAAGTAGGTGTTCGAATTTTGCGGCTTTTATTCCCAAAGTCATCGCATATTTTTTACTACCCCAAAAAGCTTCGTTATTTTCAACACTAACGATGTGGATATTTGGGTGTTTTTTAGCAAAAGAGTTGATTACTTTGTGTGTTTTATCAGTTGAATTGTTATCAATCAGAACAATCTCAAAGATTGGATAATTTTGAGTTAAAATTGAAGGAAGAAAATTTCTAAGATTTTCAGCACTGTTTTTTACAAAAATAATTACTGATATTGGAAATTCAGGCAATTTAAATGTTCTTTTATTTGGAAAAAGAATGTTTGAAAATAATAAATAATAACTGATTTGAATTGCAGTAAAGAAAACAAAAATGTAGAAAACTACAGTTAAAATCATTGCAATAAAATTGTCTTATTTATGTTGAGGTTCTTTACAAGTATCAAATTGATCAGGCATTTTGCCGCAGAAACCGCAAGCAATCCCCTCTTTATTTAACATTGGATTTTGACTTGCACAAGTTCCAGCAAATTTACCGTCTTTTTTTGCCCAAATTTTTATGGCAATTCCTGCAATACCCAATCCTAATAATCCTAAAGTAAGAAAAAGTAATTTCATAAATATTTATTTTGCAACAAAGATACGTATTATAAGGTAGATGGAGAAAAAGGAGTAGTTCTCTTTTTTGAAAGATGTATATTTTTACTCAACTATATTTACTTCAATTTCCAACACAATTTCGTAGGTTTCTAAAATTATTTTCTGAATTTTTTTTGCCAAATTCAAGATTTCTATGCCAGAAGCATTACCATAATTAACCAAAACCAAGGCTTGTTTTTCGTGAATACCACAATTCCCAAATCTTTTTCCTTTAAGACCAGCATGTTCTATAAGCCATCCAGCAGGAATTTTAAGCTCGTTTTCTGAAATTTTATAACTTGGAATTGTTGGTAAACTTTTTTGTAATTTTTCGAAATGTTTGACATTGATTAGTGGATTTTTAAAAAAACTGCCACTATTTCCTAATTCTTTTGGATCAGGCAGTTTTGATTTTCGAATGGCAATTACTGCATCAGAAATGTCTTTTAAATTCGGTGTTATGATTTTTTTCAAGGACAATTCAGTTTCAATGGCACCATAAGAGGTGTGAAAAACATGGTGTTTTTTTGTCAATTTAAATGAAACTGAAATGATGATATAGTTGTCTTTTGTTTCTTTTTTGAAAATAGAATTTCTATAATCAAATTTACATTCTTCATTTGTGAATGATGTTATTTTTCTAGTTTTTATTTCAATGGCAGAAACTTTTGTAATGGTATCTTTTACTTCCACGCCATAAGCGCCAATATTTTGAATTGGACAAGTGCCCACTTTTCCTGGAATTAGCGACAAATTTTCGATTCCCCCATAATTTTTATTCACACACCAAAGTACAAATTCATGCCAATTTTCTCCTGCATTTACGGTAACTTCAACAATGTTTTCATCTTCATTTTCAATTGAAATTCCTTTGATATTTATATGAGCAACTAATTTTTCAATATCTTTTGTAAGCAACATATTGCTACCGCCAGAAAGTAAAAACAGTGCTTTTTCTTTCAATAAAAGTTTTTGCAATTCCTCGACAGAATTGATCTCAATAAAGCGTTTTGCATTCACAGAAATGCCAAAGGTATTGTAATTTTTGAGCGATATGTTTTCTAAAATTGTCAATTAATCTCTGTAAATTTTTAATCCTTTCTCTAAAATATTGATTGCTTTTTTTAGACTTTCTTCGTTCAAAACGTACGCAATTCTTATTTGGTTTAAACCAACATTAGGCGTTGAATAAAAACCCGCAGCTGGCGCAACCATGACAGTTTCTCCATCAACATCAAAAGATGCTAACAACCATTGTGCAAAATGATCAGCATTTTTTACAGGTAATTCAACAATACAATAAAATGCGCCTTTGGGTTTTGTCACTTTTACACCTTCAATTTTTTGCAATCCTTCAATCAACACATTTCGTCTTTTTTGATAAGCTTCTCTCACTTCTTCAAAATAAGATTGTGGCGTATCCAAAGCTGCTTCACAAGCAATTTGAGCTAAAGTTGGTGGACTCAAACGAGTTTGTGCAAATTTCAATGCCGTTTTGATTACTTCTTTATTTTTTGAAACCAAATAACCTATTCGCGCACCACACATACTGTATCTTTTTGATACTGAGTCAATAATAATTGCATAATTAGCTAAACTAGGTTCTTGTAAAATTGAATAATGTTCATTTCCATCATAAACAAATTCTCTATAAACTTCATCTGCGATTAAAAATAAATCATGTTTGATGACAATTTCAGCTAATTTTTTAATTTCCTCTTTACTGTATAAATACCCAGTTGGATTTCCAGGATTACAAATTAAAATTGCTTTTGTTTTTGGAGTAATTAATTTTTCAAATTCTTCAATAGGAGGCAATGCAAAATTGTCTTCAAATTTTGAAATTACAGGAACAATATTCGCACCAGAAGCAGCTGAAAATCCGTTGAAATTCGCATAAAAAGGTTCAGGAATAATCACTTCATCATCAGTATCCATAATGGTTCCAAAGGCAAAAAGCAATGCTTCAGAACCCCCTGTTGTTACAATAATTTCATCATGATTTACTTGAATATCATGTTTGCTATAATAATTGGCAATTTTTTTTCTATACTGTTCTGAACCATCTGAACTTGAATACGAAATGATTTCCAGTGAATGATTGCTGATGGCATTCAATGCGATTTTAGGGGTTTTGATGTCAGGCTGACCAATATTTAAATGGTACACTTTTTTGCCTTGTTCGTAAGCTTTTTCAGCGTAAGGAGCCAGTTTTCTTATGGGAGATTCTGGCATTTGAAATCCTTTTTTGGATATTGAAGGCATAGTAAAATGTTAAAATTTTTAAAGTGCAAATTTGCAAAATATATGTTTATGACGAGCTTTTTAATACAATTTCTTTAAAGGTTAATTATTTGATAAAAAATAGTTCAAATAATTCTTATTTCGTATTTTCAATTTTAATTTAAAAAATATTCTTTTCTGAAACCTAAAACACTTTTTCTGGTTCATTTTTTTATCATTTTGTCATTAAATTTTAATGCGCAAGAGGGTTTTCGATTTTTAAATCCAAGTAAAAAAATGGTGCAAGTTGATTTTAAATTGATTCATAATTTAATCGTTATTCCTTTAAAAATCAATAATAAAGAACTTTCTTTTATTTTGGATTCTGGGTCAAATAAAACCATTTTGTTTAATCTTTCTGACAATGATACAATTGGGTTAAAAAATATTGAAAAAGTTGAACTTCAGGGACTTGGAAAAGGAAATTCAGTAGAAGCATTGTTGTCTCAAAACAATACAATTGCTATTCAAAATATTCAAAGTGAAAACGAATCAATTTATATTATCCTGAGAGATTTTTTTGATTTATCAAGCAAGATGGGCACAACAATTCATGGAATTATTGGTCATGATTTGATAAAAAATTTTATTTTAAAAATAAATTACAGTACTAAAAAAATTGTTTTTTATAAACCAGAAACATTTGTTTATAAAAAGTGTAAAAAATGTGAAGTATTTCCGATGCAAATCATTAGAAGAAAGCCTTTTATCAAAGCAAAAGTTCAATTGGATACTATTGGAAATTCATTAACTGATGTAAATTTGCTAATCGATTCTGGTGGAAGTGATGCTCTTTGGCTTTTTGTAGATTCTGAAAAAAACATCAAAACTCCTAAAAAATTTTTCATCGATATTTTAGGTGAAGGTTTGAGTGGTACGATTTATGGAAATAGAAGCAGAATTCCAAAATTTAAAGTTGGTTCTTACGAAATTTATCAACCAACGGTTTCGTTTTTAGATTCATTAACGACTTTAAATGCCAGAATTTACAAAGAACGAAATGGAAGTCTAGGTGCCGGAATTTTGAGAAGATTTCATGTTTGGATTGATTATCCAAATAAAAAACTGACTCTTAAAAAAAACCAAAATTTTTCTGATAAATTCAATTACAATATGAGTGGTTTGGAAGTTGTTTATAATGGAAAACAATTGGTTAGAGAACAGGAAACTAAAACTTATAAAGATGGTTACAGTCAAAATATTGAAACTAATAGTACTATAAGTTTTGTGACTAGCTTTTCTTACAAATTTAAACCTTCTTTTAAAATCAAAAGTGTGGTAAAAAATTCTCCTTCGGATAAAGCTGGATTAAAGGGTGATGATATCATTGTGAGTATCAACGGAATTCCTGTCCATAATTTTAATCTCAGCAAAATAGTTAGTAAATTTCAGGAAAATGACCACAAAAAAATAAAATTACAAATAGACAGAAATGGACAAAAATTAAATTTTGAATTTCGTCTAAAACAAAAAATCTAGTCTAACTTTTTGAATTAGAAAGCATATTTTTCTCTTTTTCTAAAGAAGATGCTTGCTCTACAATTCCTTTAATTCTGATTACTTTTTTTGGGTCAGTAGCATTGGAAAAAATAGTAATTTGTTTCGAAAATCCCCCCACTCTTTTGGTATCATAAGAAACTTTAATTTCACCTTTTTCACCAGGCATAATTGGTTTTTCTGGTTTTTTTGGCACTGTACAACCACAAGAAGATTGAATATTTGAAATAATCAAAGGCTGATTCCCGATATTTTTAAACACGAAAACCTTATCTCCGTTTGAACCTAGAGAAACTGAACCATAATCAATTGTTTCTGTTTCAAACTTAAATTCTTGAGAGTGAATTGAAATTGAAATAAAAAGGATTGCAAAAAATGAGAATATTGTTTTCATGTTTTTAAAATTTGCTGTAAAATTATTAAATAATATTTGTTTTAAAAAATGAACTACTAATTTTTTATACAAATTAGATAATTGTATTTTTGCGAACTATATCTCAAAAATTATTCCAAAAAATGACAATTCCATCAAAATATGATGCAAGCCAAGTAGAAAGCAAATGGTATCAATATTGGATTGAAAACAACTATTTTCATTCAACTCCTGATGAAAGAGAGCCTTATACGATTGTGATTCCTCCTCCGAATGTTACTGGCGTTTTGCATATGGGACACATGCTCAACAATACCATTCAAGATGTTTTGATAAGACGTGCACGTTTGTTGGGCAAAAATGCGTGTTGGGTTCCTGGAACGGATCATGCTTCTATTGCTACTGAAGCAAAAGTTGTTGCGAAATTAAAAGAGCAAGGAATCAATAAAAATGACTTGACTCGCGAAGAATTTTTGGCTCATGCTTGGGAATGGAAAAATGAATATGGAGGCATTATTTTAGAGCAATTAAAAAAGGTAGGTGCCTCTTGCGATTGGGATAGAACTGCGTTTACAATGGATCCTGCAATGTCAGAATCCGTTATCAAAGTTTTTGTGGACTTATATAATAAAGGATTGATTTACAGAGGTTTTAGAATGGTAAATTGGGATCCTGAAGCCAAAACAACTTTGTCTGATGAAGAAGTAATTTATGAGGAAAGACAAGGGAATTTGTATTTTATAAATTATAAAATTGTTGATTCTCAAGAAACGTTAACTATAGCAACTACAAGACCTGAAACCATTTTTGGAGATACTGCTATTTGTATCAATCCAAATGATGAACGTTTTGCTCATCTGAAAGGAAAAAAAGCGATTGTGCCAATTTGCAATAGAATTATTCCAATTATTGAAGATGAATATGTTGATATTGAATTCGGAACTGGCTGTTTAAAAGTTACACCTGCTCATGATGTAAATGACAAAACCTTGGGAGAAAAACATCAATTAGAAATTATTGATATTTTTAATGATGATGCTACTTTAAATTCATTTGGGTTGTATTATCAAGGAAAAGATCGTTTTGTAGTTCGAAAAGAAGTTACCAAAGAATTAGAAAATCTAGGTTGTTTGTTAAAAACGGAACAATATATCAATAAAGTTGGTACTTCTGAAAGAACCAAAGCTGTGATTGAACCTAGATTGTCTGATCAATGGTTTTTGAAAATGGAAGCATTAGCAAAACCAGCTATTGATGCAGTTTTGGGCGAAAATTCAGAAATTAATTTAGTTCCAAAAAAGTTTGAAAACACGTATCGTCATTGGATGGAAAACATTCGTGATTGGAATATTTCTCGACAATTGTGGTGGGGACAACAAATTCCAGCGTATTATTTTGGTCCCGAAATTTCGGGAGGAAAAGAGGATTTTGTTGTGGCAGAATCTATTGAAAAAGCGCTTGAATTAGCAAAACTAAAAACTAAAAATTCAACACTCACAATTCAAGATTTAAAGCAAGATAATGATGCTTTAGATACCTGGTTTTCATCTTGGTTGTGGCCAATTTCGGTTTTTGACGGAATTCGAAATCCTGAAAATGAAGAAATTAACTATTATTATCCAACCAATGATTTGGTTACAGGTCCAGATATTTTATTCTTTTGGGTAGCAAGAATGATTATTGCTGGCTATGAATACAGAGGAAAAAAACCGTTTGAAAACGTATATTTGACAGGTTTGGTTCGTGACAAACAACGTAGAAAAATGTCAAAATCACTAGGAAATTCTCCTGATGCATTAAAATTAATTGACGATTATGGAGCTGATGGTGTGAGAGTTGGCTTGTTGTTAAGTTCAGCTGCTGGAAACGATTTGATGTTTGATGAAGAATTATGCCAACAAGGAAAAGCGTTTGCCAATAAAATTTGGAATGCTTTTCGTTTGATAAAAGGTTGGGAAATTGATGCCAATTTAAAACAACCAAAAACCGCAGAAATTGGATTGGAATGGTATGAAGCAAAATTTCAAAAAGTATTGTCAGAAATTGAAGATCATTTTTCAAAGTACAGATTATCAGATGCTTTAATGGCAATTTACAAACTGATTATGGACGATTTTTCATCTTGGTTATTGGAAATTGTAAAACCTGGGTATCAGCAACCAATTGACAAAAAAACGTTCAATTCAGTAATTGAAGTATTAGAAAACAATCTGAAAATATTGCATCCATTTATGCCGTTTTTGACAGAAGAAATTTGGCAACACATTGCTGAAAGAACTCCTAAAGAAGCGTTGGTTATTGCAAAATATCCTATTCAAAAAGATTTTGATATGAATATTATCAATCAATTTGAATTTGCAACAGAAGTTATCTCAGGAATTAGAACTATCAGAAAAGATAAAAACATTCCTTTCAAAGATAGTATTGAAGTTTTTGTCATCAATAACGAAAAAAATTTAGATAATTTTAATGCAGTTATTCAAAAACTCATCAATTCTTCTATGATTCAATACGTTTTAGAAAAAGTGGAAGGAGCTTCATTTAGAGTCAAATCAAATGAATATTTCGTGCCAATTGCAGCAGAAAATATTGATGCTGAAGCAGAAAAAATTAAACTAAATGAAGAACTTCAAAGAGCTGAAGGATTCTTAAAAAGTGTGCAACAAAAATTATCAAATGAACGTTTTGTTTCAAATGCTCCTCAACAAGTACTTGCACTAGAACGTAAAAAAGAAGCTGATGCTTTGGCTAAAATTGAAATGATTAAAAGTAGTTTGGAAAAAAATTAAAATCTTGATTTACTGGTTTCATTCATAACTTCATTACTCGGTTCATATTTCATCCAAAATCGAATATTAAAGAAAAAACCATCACATCTTGAATTAATTCCTAATTTTCTTATTTCATCAGTATGAGGAGAATTTTGATGCTCATTAAAAGTGAAAGTTAAAAAAGTACGCTTATTTGCAAAACTTACAGAAATTCTTGATGAATTATTTTCTATTGCTTTTTCTTGTATGAATTTTAAAGTATTAGTTTCTGTGTTACAATTTCTTAATTCTTTTATTTTATCCTTATAATCGTAAAGACTCTTACCATCACCATTACTTAATCTCCATCCTAGGGAACACAAATAATTCTTATTTTTTAAATCATTGAAAATATATTCAGCAGATGAAACTTTATTAATGAATGGTGTAATTTTATCACACGTATTTATTAAATATTCAGAACCATGAACAATAAAAGTTATGTTTGATAATCTTTCATTTTTAAAAAAATATAAAATAGTTGCTTCATATCCATTCCCAATATCTACATTTTCATA
The DNA here is from genome assembly GCA_001873065.1 of Flavobacteriaceae bacterium CG2_30_31_66. Lineage (GTDB taxonomy): Bacteria > Bacteroidota > Bacteroidia > Flavobacteriales > Flavobacteriaceae > Polaribacter. The sequence goes on along the minus strand of MNYM01000026.1, from coordinate 9,345 downwards.
ACTAATTTCGTCATCTTTAATTTTAGGTTTTAGTGGATATTCAGAACTGATGACTTCATTTTTTGTCATTCCCCAGCTTGTATTTCTAACGTCAGATTTGTTTTGAGAAAATGTAATAAATGAAAATAATAAAAAAATAATAATAATGGATTTCATAGTTTTTTAATTTAAAGTAATATTTAAAAGTTTCTAAATATCGGAACTGTGAGATTTTTTAATTACCCAATAACTTGCCTAATTTTATTCAACTCTTCCTCAGAAAAATGAGTATTTTCAGTAGCCTTTATACTGTCCAAAATTTGCTCAGTTTTGCTTGCGCCAATTAACACAGAAGTGATTCTGTTATCTTTCAAAATCCAAGCTATTGCCATTTGCGCCAAACTCTGATTTCTATTTTGTGCAATTTCATTCAGCGCTTTAATTTTTGGCAACATTTCTATAACTTGATTTGCGCTTAAAAAAGGGCTGTCTTTTACCGCTCTTGAATCTTTTGGCAAACCATTGATGTATTTATTACTCAACATTCCTTGTGCTAAAGGTGAAAAACAAATGCTGCCAACACCCGAATTTCCTAACAAATCCAACAATCCATTTTCAATCCACCTGTCAAATAAATTATATCTTGGTTGATGAATCAAACAAGGTGTGCCTAAATCTTTTAAAATTTTAAAAGCGGCTTCCGCTCTTTCAGGTTGGTAATTTGAAATTCCAATATACAACGCTTTTCCTTGACGAACCATCAAATCTAAAGTGCCCATTGTTTCTTCTAAAGGTGTGTCATAATCTGGTCTGTGATGGTAAAAAATATCCACATAATCTAGTCCCATTCGTTGCAAACTTTGGTCTAAACTAGCTACCAAAAACTTTTTTGAACCCAAATCTCCATAAGGTCCAGGCCACATTCCATAACCCGCTTTTGATGAAATAATCAGTTCATCTCTGTATTGTTTGAAGTCTTTTTTTAGGATTTTTCCAAAATTCTCTTCGGCAGAACCTGGAGGTGGACCATAGTTATTTGCCAAGTCAAAATGGGTAATTCCATTGTCAAAAGCACATTTTAAAAGATTTCTTTGATTTGAAAAATCATCATTTTTTCCAAAATTATGCCACAATCCTAAAGAGATTTCTGGTAATAGTAAACCACTTTTTCCAGTTCTTCTAAAGTTCATTTTTTCGTAGCGATTTTCGGCAGCTGTATATTTGAATTTTTTGCTCATAATTTTTTAGATTAATGCTTCTTTTAAAAGCGTTATTGGATGTTTGGCTATTCGTTTTGTACCGTCATAAATTTGATGACGGCAACTTGTTCCTGATGCTGCAATTTCGGTTTCAGGAGCGCAATTTCTTATTTTGGGGAACAAGGTATCTTCACCCACTTGCATACTGATTTCGTAATGTTCTTTTTCATAACCAAAAGAACCTGCCATTCCGCAACAACCAGTATTTAAAATAGTTACCTTATAATTTGTAGGAATATTCAAGATTTGAAAACTTGCATGTGTGCTCGATAATGCTTTTTGATGACAATGGCCATGAATCTTAATTTCTTTTTCTTCGGATGTAAATAATGAAACATCAATGTTGTTTTTTTGATATTCGTTACTTAAAAATTCTTCGAAAGTAAAAGCGTTTTTTGCGATGTTTTCGGCGGATTTTTTATCAGTTGCCAAGCGAATGTATTCGTCTCTAAACGTCAAAATTGCAGAAGGTTCAATACCAATCAAAGGGGTTTTATCCGTAATTACATCTTTGAAAATTTCAATATTTTGGTCACATACTTTTTTGGCTTCTTTCAAAAATCCTTTGGATATAAAACTGCGACCACTTTCTGCGTGATGAACTATTTTGATTTCATAGCCCAATTTTTCCAACACAAAAATGGCGTCTTTTCCAATTTCAACATCATAAAAATTGGTAAATTCATCATTAAATAGATACACTATTTTTTGTTTTTTTACTATTTTTTGTTTCGCAAACCAATTGCTAAAAGTGGTATTTGCCAATTTTGGAATACTTCTTTGTTGGGCAATTCCCATCACAGATTTTGTCAATGAGGTATTCAAAACAAGGTTTGTAATTGCAGGAGCAATACTGCCTATTTTGTTGTATTTCACATTATTTGCGAACAGTGAATTTCGAAAAGAATACCCATTAGTTTCTTGATATTGATACAAAAATTCGGCTTTCATAGTTGCAATATCCACGTTACTTGGACATTCAGAAGCGCAAGCTTTGCAACTCAAACAAAGGTCAAAAACCTCTTTTAATTCTTTGTGATTAAACTTGTTAGTTTCATCAGAATTTGTTAAGAAATCACGCAACGCATTTGCTCTTGCTCTTGTGGTATCTTTTTCATTTTTGGTAGCTCTATAACTTGGGCACATGCTTCCACCAGCAGAAGCAGGTTTTCTACAATCTCCTGAACCATTGCATTTTTCGGCTAATTTTAAAATTCCTTCACTATCAGAAAAATCTTGAATTGTATTGATTTCAGGTTCTTTTCTATCCACTTCATAGCGTAAACTTTTGTCCATTGGAAAAGCATCTGTAATTTTTCCTTGGTTAAAAACATTTTGTGGATCAAAAGCTTTTTTGATTCTTCGTAATAATTGATAATTCTTTTCGCCAATCATCAAAGGAATAAATTCAGCACGCACAATGCCATCTCCATGTTCACCACTAAATGAACCTTGGTATTTTTTGACTAATTGTGCAGTTTCAGTTGTTATTTTTCGAAACAACACCACATCTTCTGGCTTTTTTAAATTCAGAATTGGGCGTAAATGAATTTCTCCAGCTCCTGCATGAGCATAATACACAGCATTTTGCTGAAAACGATTCATCATTTGTGTAAATTCTTCGATATAATTTGGCAAATCTTCCAAAGCAACAGCAGTATCTTCAATACAAGCCACCGCTTTCATGTCGCCAACAATATTTCCCAACAATCCCAAACCCGCTTTTCTAAGTTCATGAACTTTATTGATATCAGCTCCATAAACCTTTGGATGGTAAAATCCGAAGTTGTTTTTTTCTAAGTCTGCAATCAATTTGTCAGCTAAAATTTCAGTTTCTTCAATTGAATTTGAAGAAACTTCCAACATCAAAATAGCTTCAGGATCACCTTGTAAGAAAAACCGATTTTTGGTTTGTTCACGGTTGTTTTTGGTACAATCTAAAATGGTTTTGTCCATCAATTCACAATTGTACAAATTGTGTTTCATGGCAATTAAAGTGGCTTTCATACTCTCATTAATGCTTGTAAAATGAGAGCAAACCATGATGCTTTCTTTTGGAGGAAGTGCATCTAATTGTAAGGTAATTTCAGTAGAAAACGCTAACGTTCCTTCACTTCCTGTCAATAATTTTGCAATATTGATGCTTGGTGTTGTGCCACCAAACAAATCACACTTCAAAAATTCATCAACAGCATAGCCTGTATTTCTTCTGTGAATGGTTTCCTTTGGAAATTCTTTTTTGATTTCTTTTTGATTGATTTCAGAAGATAGTTCTTCAAAAATCGTTTTATAAATGTTTCCTTCTAAAGAATTTTCTTTGGTTTTTTTTATAAATTCATCCGAAGTTATTTCTTGAAAAGTAGCTGAAGTCCCATCACTCAAAATGGCTTCAATTTTCAGCACTTTATCACGAGTTACCCCATATTTTATAGAGGTACTTCCTGATGAATTGTTGCCAACCATACCTCCAATCATACATCTGTTTGAAGTGGAAGTGTTTGGTCCAAAAAACAATCCAAATGGTTTTAGATAGTTATTCAGTTCGTCACGAACAATTCCTGGTTGCACAGTAATTGTTTTTGAAGTTTCATCAAAATATATGATTTTGGTAAAATATTTGGAAACATCCACTACAATTCCTTCTCCAACACATTGACCTGCCAAAGAAGTTCCTGCAGTTCTTGGAATTAAAGTAATTGAGTTTTTTGATGCGAAATCAATTAGAATTTTGAGATCATTTTCATTTTTTGGAAACGCAACTGCCAGTGGAATTTTGCGATACACAGAGGCATCTGTTGCGTAAATGGTTTTATGAAGATTGTCAAAAAGCACCTCACCTTGAAGGGTTTTGTGTAAGTTTTCTAAAACAGATTGTAGAATCATTTGTGTTAAAAAAGTAAAATTATATTTCACAAATATCCGAATAAAAAAGGCAGTAAAATTTGTAATAAACGGCTTTTTACTATTTTTATTGATTCTATGATAAATGAATTTTTTAGTGATCGATATTTTTTTAACGTAACAATTTCGGTCTTTGGTCGTTCTAAAAATACAACTAACTTTTAAAAAATGAGTATTCTACGAGTATTATTGGCGATTTTTTTTCCTCCTTTTGCAGTGATTGACAGGGGTTGTGGCTCATTTACTATTATTTTTATTTTAACGCTTTGTGGTTGGATTCCTGGAGTTATTGGTGCTTTGATTATCTTAAATAATCCAAAGAAATAATTCAAAATTCAATAATCAAAATTGAAAGTTAGCTTACTGATGCTCCATTTTTTATGGGTTTAGAAGCTTTTAACAAAACCACATTTCCAGTTTCATTATAAACGCCTAAAACCAACACTTCACTGATAAAATTGGCAATTTGTCTTGGTTTAAAATTCACGATGGCAATCACTTGTCTGTTTGATAAATCATTTTTTGAGTATAAATTGGTGATTTGTGCACTTGATTTTTTAATGCCTAAATCCCCAAAATCAATCGTTAATTGATACGCTGGTTTTTTGGCTTTTGGAAAATCGTTGACTTCGATAATTGTTCCCATTCGGAGGTCAATTTTTTCAAAATCTTCGAAAGAAATGATTGATTTCATAGATTATTTTTGTTTTGCAACAATTCTAAAAGTTTTTTAAAATCTTGACGATTGTCCCAAAATGCTGAGATGATGATTTGTGTATCAGTAATTTTGTAATAGATGCTGAAATTTCTCAGAGAAGCTACTCTTACATCTGTAAAATCAGTTGATTTGCAGAGAAATGGTTTTTCCGCTATTTGATTTGTTCTTTCAGAAACTAATTGTATGAGTTTTTTTGAAAATTTGGTTGATTTATTTCTACGAACCCAATACTCTAAAATTCCAATAAATTGAAGGTCAGCAGTTTTTGTCCAAACTACAATGTGTTTAGCCATTCTAAATTTCTTTTATCCATAGCCTCTTGTGAAATTAGTTTCCCATTTTTGATATCTTCATCGCTCATTTGCAACATTATTTTTTGTTCTTCGGAAATTTCTACAATTGTTGATGTTGCCTCACTTGATGAAATTAAGGTGTCAAGTGCTACTAAAAAATCTTTATTTTTAATCGCTAATATTTTGTTTATAAGTCCATTTCTTATGGTATCTACTGTCGCCATAACATTATATTTTATGTGTAAATATCGTAAATAATTTTCAGTTTTTAGCTCCAATTTTTTGAATCACCCACAATGGACCAATCAATAAAAATTGTAAATCCTTTAAAAAAGAGGGTTTTACGCCTTCTACTCTATGACCGTAAAATTGTCCAAGCCAAGCAATAATAAAAATTGACAAAGAAGCATTCTGCAAGTTTGTGAGATTACTCAACCAAAAATTAAGCACCACACACAGTAAGATGACAAATAGCATTTGTGCAAAATACCAAAAGCCCAATCGCATATAGAAAATTGATAGCAACGCTCCAATTACTATTGCCCAATTTTCTAACAACGGATTGTACAATCCGAATAAATTCTCTAAAAAAGTCGTTGGAATACTCATCAATAAGCCAATCACACTGAAGAAAATCAGTGGAACACATAGATAATGAATGGCAATATTGGTCTTGTTTTGATGGCTTAGTGCGTATTCGTCAAAATATTCTTGTGCGGTTCTCATAAATTTTCTTTTAAGCTATAAAGATAGGATTTTATTGGGATTTTTTGTGATGAAGGTTAAAAATACAAAAGCCCACAGCAAAACCGTGGGCTATTAAAATGTATTTATTGAAAACTAGTTTACCTGTATCTTAACTTCTTACAAATTTACCAATCGATTCTAATAATTGAGGTGAACCTATAAGGGCAATTTTTGCCACTGCATAGAACTCACTCATCCATTTTTCTAGGTTACCAAAAGCGGTATCTTTTTTCTTGGTAGCGTCTTGGCTTTCTCCTTTTTCCCTTAGATAGGCGGTTCTTTTTGCTTCAAGACTGTCTATTTGTTGCAGTGTTGCCGTCAAATCTTCGGGGGTGATTTTTAACCGAGCCAATTTGGTTTTGATAGTAGTATCTGCATTTGATTCCGAGTAAAACTTTTTGATGGTTTCGAGCCAATTGATATAAGCATCAGGTATGCTTCCGTTGATTGCCAATTTGCTCAAAATAATGGGTTCGTTTTTAAAAACCACCTTTGCTTTTTTTCGATCGAGAATGAACTTTTGAGTGAGCTCTTCTTTTAAGGAAAAAAAATCTGCATAGGCTTCTGTGCTTTCATCGTCTTCTTTTTTATTGAAGTCGAATGCTGCTCTGGTTGCGTTTAGCAGTGTTTTGCCTTCGGTAATTACTGTTTCGTCATACCCAAACTCAGCCATAATAGCCGCTATTTCTGGTTGTAAACTGACATTTTCTAGTGCAATACGATATTGCTCTAGTTGGGCTACTTCGGATAACTTTCTTTTTGATGCCATCTTTTTAATGTATTTAATGTTAACTACTTTTTTTATTGCGATTTCCTTGCGGATGATTGCCTTTTCTATTCCTACGGTTGGGTAGCCTTTTCCTACGTGTGGGTGGTGCGTTCCTACGAGCAGGGGATGGGTTCCTACGAGTGGGTGGTGCGTTCCTACGGTTGGGTGGTGTGTTCCTACGAGTGGGGCATGCCTTCCTACGAGTGGGTGGTGCGTTCCTACGGATAGGTGATGAACTCCTACCTTTTTTTCATACATTCCTTTGTGAAAAGGGGTGTCTTTTTTCCATAAATAGTTGTTTTTTTTCTAGCTAATTTTTTTGTTTCTTATTCCTTATAAAGTGTTTTTTTGCAATTTTTTACTTCTTTAGGGGTTTTGTCGTATTCTAAGTTGAAATTTTAAATCAATTTTAAACGCTTAAATGTATTAAAAATTTATTTATCTCAGTCAGTGAACGTTTATTTTTTAATGAATATCACTCGTTGGGTGCAATTAAGACAAAAATAAATTTGGAAGAACATATTATTATTTAGCCACATAGGAGAAACATAGAAAAAAGTTAGAGATAGCCCAATTAATGAGAATCACATAGCTATAATTTTCTAAAATTGAGTGAAACGACTTAAAAAAAACAGTAAAACTATGTTGCTATGTGGTTTTTACTTTTAAAAAATTGAATTACACCCAACAGATTAAATTTCATTTTAATCTTGGGGGGGCTTGAGTCTGGTTTTATATCAGGTTCGTCAAATTTCATAATAATTGTCATTTGAAAATTTACGCTTGTCAAAATAGCTTCGCCTTTTCTTAAAATTGGTGAAAATTCACTATTTTGTTTCCTCTGCCATTTCTAAAACGCTTTAAAATTATCCTTCATATAGTGTTTTAGATTCCATTTTTTGGTGGTGTCTAAGGCACGTTCTAGCACAATGAGTTTTTGCTCGGTGTTTTTCTTAAAATGCTCTACGGTTTCTTCTGCCAAATCGCCATCTAAACAAACCAAGGTTTCTTTGTCGCCATCTGTGGCAAACAGTATTTCGTTTTTGGTAAATTGCTCTTGTTTGATTAACGTATAATTGAGTTTAAAACCATTTTTGAGTAAAATCTCCGTAATTAATTCTTCTTTGTTGAAAGCCGAAATCAATTGTGCTTCTTTATCACGGATGTATTTTTTGAGTGCTTCTACATTTTCTTCGTGCGTTTTCTCTGGGTCGGGGGCATATGCTACTCTCGGGAAATTGGATTTTTGCAGTTTGAATACTTTAAAACCAAGCCCTTTTAATTGCTCTTGCTCATTAACTTCTGCTTCAAATAAATCGGGTTGAGTTGCTTTCTTTTCTTTGATGATTTTTTCTACAATACGTTTGTTTCGTTCTATAGTGATGTCGCTAATTTTTTTGTAACCTGCTTTGTACGCTTCGGTTTTGGGGTCTGTTAATTCGGGCAGTTGGACTAAAATGTATTTGCGGTTGCCTCCATCCAAATTTAAAGATGTTATTGCATCTCCCAGTGCTCCAGAACCTGCAAAAAAATCAAGAAAAATAGCATCATTATCTTCTTTCTCATTAATCGTAAAAGACAATAAGTATTTTAAAAGTGCTGTTGGTTTTGGAAAACTAAAAATACCCTCACCTATTAAAGCCTCAACTTCCTTAGTACCATCCTGATTAAAAGGTCCATTCAGAACAGTTATGGGTTTACCTTTTCTGATATTTCCTTTTTCATCTTTTAAATAAACTTTATTTCTTACACTATATTCTCCGTCCTTTTTCTTTTTGAAAATTACCTCATCATTTTTGATTGCTTCAAGCAACCTTGATTCTTCCCAAACCCATTGCTTCCTAGGTTTAATAACTTCATTATTGTACTCAATATTATATTTAAGGTTATCACGGTCATCCATACTTTTTGTCATCAAAGGTTGTGTCACATAACCACCTCTAATAGAATATTTTTCATCTTTCCTTTTGTCATATTCCGCTACTTGCTCTTTAGTTAAAACAGCTTCAATATTTTCAATAATTTCTTTTGAATAACAAAGTATATATTCGTGAACTTCAATAAATCCTTTTGTTTTTGCTCCTGCCCCATATTTGTTCTTCCAACAGAATATACCAACAAAATTTTCTTCACCGAAAACTTCGTTACATATTTTTCGAAGATGATGTACCTCGTTATCATCAATGGAAATTAAAATTATTCCTTCTTTCTTTAAAAGCTGGCGAGCAATCAACAATCGGCTATACATCATATTGAGCCAGTTTGAATGAAAACGTCCGTCAGTTTCTGTATTGCTGTCAATCTTATAGCCGTTTTCAGTCATTTCGGCATCTTCCCAATATTCTCTTTTGTCTTGGTTAAATTTATCAGAATACACAAAGTCTTTTCCTGTGTTGTAAGGTGGGTCTATATAGATGCACTTGACTTGTTCACGGTAACTGTTGCTTAATAATTTTAGAACCACTAAATTTTCGCCTTCAATAATGATATTTTCGCTTTCGGCAGGATTTACACTTCGGTTTTCGTCATACACCAAAGTGGCATCTGTAGGCGTAAAGGCTTCACGCTTTGCATTGCTCTTGCCAAACCAACGGAATTCGTAACGTTCGGTTTCGGTTACTAAACTGGGGTCAACTACTTTTTTGAGTTCGTTGATGTTGAGCTGTCCGTCATTGGTAA
>MNYM01000010.1 GCA_001873065.1 Flavobacteriaceae bacterium CG2_30_31_66 | reverse complement strand
AATGTTAACTTAATTTAGCAATTTTTATCAAATATATCAAAAATTTTTAAAAAATACAATTAGTTGTTAAAAAAAATAGAAATTTAATTATAATTCATTTAATCAGTTTAAATTTAATTATTTAAGATTTTAAAAATTAACATTTCCTAAAATTTAGAATTTCTAAAAACAACGTATTTTTGTCTCAGTCAAAAAAGGTTTCAACTTCATGGAAAAATACCTAGAAATCATCAAAAATTCATACACTGGTTATTGGAATTACATCCAAAAATCAGTGTTAATGGAACTCAATTGGGAAAACTATTTTTATGGGTTGATATTGATTTCACTGCTTGTTTGGGGTTTAGAAATCGTTTTTCCTTGGCGAAAAAATCAACCAATTATTCGCAAAGATTTTTGGTTAGATACGTTTTATATGTTTTTCAATTTCTTTTTATTGAATCTCATAGTGTTGATTGCACTTTCTAATACTGCAGCACTTTTTTTCAATGATATTTTAGGAATTATCAATCTTTCAATTGCTGATTTTCAGCTGTTTGATATCAATACATTTCCATATTGGGCGCGTTTGTTGGTGTTTTTTGTCATCATCGATTTCGTGCAATGGTTCACACACACACTACTCCACAAATACGAATTTTTATGGAATTTCCACAAAGTCCATCACTCTGTAAAACAGATGGGTTTTGCTGCGCATTTGCGTTATCATTGGATGGAACCTGTGTTGTATAACTCCATGAAATACATTCCTTTAGCGATTATGGGTGGTTTCACGGCGCAAGATGTTGCTATTGTTCACTTTTTTAATATTGCCATTGGTCATTTAAATCATGCCAATATCAATTGGGATTATGGGTATTTAAAATACGTTCTGAACAATCCAAAAATGCACATTTGGCATCATGCAAAAGAATTGCCTGAAGGAAGAAAAAACGGTGTGAATTTCGGAATTTCGCTAAGTATTTGGGATTACATTTTCAAAACCAATTACATTCCTCATTCTGGACGCGATATTGAATTAGGTTTTGAAGGCGATGAACAATTCCCAAAAGGTTTTATCAAGCAAGAGTTGTATCCACTTGTGAAAAAGTAAGTTTCATTTAATTTTTTGGTATTATTTTTTCAGGATTTTGCCTTGTATCAAACACATTTGCGATTTCAATACGATGATATTTGTAGTTAATCCAATAAATAATTTTGTAGTTTTTATAAACGAGATAACGAAAATCGTTGTTTTTATGTTTTAAAAGCTCTTCAATTTGACCAATTTCTGGTTGTTTTTCAATTCCAATTGTTGCATCAACAATCCCATTTACAAGTTTTTGAGCAACTTTCTTCCCTGCTTTTTCTAAGTAGTAACAGTAAATATCTTCTAATTTGTTTTCGGCAAGTTCTAACCAAAAAACTGTTAATTCCATTTTTTGATTTTAGCCTTTAATTCGGTTGCTTTTATCATACGTTCATTTGATGAGTCTTCTAAAGCTTGGTCAATTTCTGAATTAAATTGCTCCATTGTCATCGGTTTGAAGTTTTTTTCTGCTAATTCAGTTTTTCTTTTTCGTAGAAAATTTTCAAGTCCACTAACAATTTCTTCGTTTTGTAGTCTCAAAAACTCTTGAACAAATGATATTTTTCTTGTTTCTAAATCCATAAGTAAATGTCTTTATACAAAGATACATAATTGTCATTTCTTTTTTAAAATTAAAAATTTTATGAATTTCTTCATAATACTTATTTTTAATCGAAAATTCCTTTCTGAAACCAATCTCATAAAAATCCTTATTTTTGCCACTCAAATCACTAACAAATTTTACATGAAAGCATATATTTTTCCAGGTCAAGGAGCTCAATTTACAGGAATGGGATTGGATTTATACGAAAAATCAGCCTTAGCAAAAGAATACTTTGAAAAAGCCAACCACATTTTAGGCTTCTCAATCACTGATATCATGTTTACTGGAACTGCTGAACAACTCAAAGAAACCAAAGTTACACAACCTGCTATTTTTTTACATTCTGTGATTTTAGCAAAAGTGTTGGGCGATTCTTTTCAACCAGAAATGGTTGCAGGGCATTCTTTAGGAGAACTTTCTGCATTGGTTGCAAACGGAGTTTTATCTTTTGAAGACGGATTAACCTTAGTTTCAAAACGTGCTTTAGCAATGCAAAAAGCTTGTGAAATTGCACCATCAACCATGGCTGCTGTTTTGGGTTTAGACGATGCAATTGTTGAAGAAACTTGTGCAGAAATTGATGGAGTTGTAGTAGCTGCAAATTACAATTGCCCTGGCCAATTAGTGATTTCTGGAGAAACATCCGCAGTTGAAAAAGCGTGTGTTGCTTTGACAGAAAAAGGTGCAAGAAGAGCCTTATTATTGCCAGTTGGAGGAGCATTTCATTCACCAATGATGGAACCTGCAAGAGAAGAATTGGCTGCTGCCATTGAAGCAACGCATTTTTCAAATCCTATGTGTCCTGTTTATCAAAATGTGACTGCAAATGCAGTTACAAATCCTGCTGAAATCAAAAAAAATCTGATGATTCAGTTGACTGCTCCTGTAAAATGGACACAATCTGTGCAACAAATGATTGCTGATGGTGCTTCTGAATTTATTGAAGTTGGTCCTGGAAATGTGTTGCAAGGTTTGGTCAAAAAGATTGATAGAACTGCTGTTACAAGTAGTGCTACTTTATAATAACTTCAATAATTTAATAGGATTTCAAATTTATTCAACCAAAGAATAACCGTAAATTTGCATCCTCAAAAGAATTTCGAATGCAATACAATCACCAAGAAATAGAAAAAAAATGGCAAAAATTTTGGGCTGAAAATCAAACTTTCAAAGCCAGTAATTTTTCTCATTTACCCAAATATTATGTGTTAGACATGTTTCCTTATCCTTCAGGGGCAGGTTTGCATGTGGGACATCCTTTAGGCTATATTGCAAGTGATATTTATGCGCGTTTCAAACGTCATAAAGGGTTCAATGTGTTGCATCCTCAAGGCTATGATTCTTTTGGTTTGCCAGCGGAACAATATGCCATTCAAACTGGGCAACATCCTGCAAAAACAACTGAAGAAAATATCAAAACATACAGAAGACAACTAGATAAAATTGGGTTTTCTTTTGATTGGGATAGAGAAGTTCGAACTTCAAATCCTGAATATTATAAATGGACACAATGGATTTTTATTCAATTATTCAATTCTTGGTACAATAAAAATACGGAAAAAGCTGAAGATATTTCAACCTTAATTTCAATTTTTGAAAATGAAGGAAATATCAATGTAAATGCAGTTTGCGACACAGAAATTCCTGAATTTTCATCCGAAGATTGGAAATATTTTTCTAAAAAACAACAACAAGAAATGTTGTTGAAATATCGTTTATCGTATTTGTCAGACACAGAAGTAAATTGGTGTCCAGCTTTAGGAACAGTTTTAGCCAATGACGAAATTGTAAATGGCGTTTCAGAACGTGGTGGACATCCTGTAATTCGCAAAAAAATGACACAATGGTCTATGCGAATTTCTGCTTACGCACAACGATTGTTAGATGGTTTGTCAACCATAGATTGGCCTCAACCGTTAAAAGATTCGCAAACAAATTGGATTGGTCGTTCACAAGGTGCAATGGTTGAATTCAAAATTCAAAATACAGAATTCAAAATTTCCGTCTTTACGACTCGTCCTGACACAATTTTCGGAGTTTCGTTTATGACCTTGGCTCCTGAACACGAATTAGTTTCACAAATAACAACTCCAGAACAAAAAGCTGCTGTTGAAGCTTATATTGAAAGTACAGCAAAACGTTCTGAACGTGAGAGAATGGCAGATATAAAAACCATTTCTGGAGTGTTTACAGGTGCTTTTGCAGAACATCCTTTTACCAAAAAACCGATTCCAATTTGGATTGGCGATTACGTTTTGGCTGGTTATGGAACAGGAGCTGTCATGGCTGTTCCTTGTGGCGATCAACGTGATTATGATTTTGCAAAACATTTCGGAATTGATATTCCAAATATTTTTGAAAACGTAGACATTTCTGAAGCTGCTCATGCAGATAAAGAAGGAACTGTCATCGCAAATTCTGATTTTTTATCTGGTTTGTCGTATAAAAAAGCATTGCAAAAAGCGATTGAAGCTTTAGAAGAAAATGGATTTGGCTATGGGAAAATAAATTACAGATTACGAGATGCAGTTTTTAGCAGACAACGTTATTGGGGCGAACCTTTTCCAGTGTATTACAAAGACGGAATGCCACAAATGATTGATGAAAAGCACTTGCCAATTGTATTGCCAGAAGTCGAAAAATACTTACCAACAGAAGATGGAAAACCGCCTTTAGGAAATGCCGAAGTTTGGGCTTGGGACAGCAAAAATTGTTCAGTGGTTACCAATCAGTTGATTGATAATGAAACCATTTTTCCTTTAGAACTAAACACCATGCCAGGTTGGGCAGGAAGTTCTTGGTATTTTAACAGGTATATGGATTCCAAAAATGCAGATGAATTTGCAAGTAAAGAAGCACTGAATTATTGGAAAGAAGTGGATTTATACATTGGTGGTTCTGAACACGCAACAGGACATTTATTGTATGCACGTTTTTGGCAAAAATTCTTGTTTGACAAAGGGTTTGTTCCTGTAGATGAATTTGCGAAAAAATTGATTAATCAAGGAATGATTTTGGGGGAGAGTGCTTTTGTCTTTAAAGCAACTTATTTTGTAAAAAATGGATGTGATATTGATAAATCAAATGATGATATTTTAATTAAAATCCCTGTAGTTCTTGTTTCAAAAAGTTTATTTAATTCTGACGATGATTTTGAAAGAGTGGTTAAAAATTATTTACTAAAAAATAATTTTTTAAACCAAAATAACGAGAATCTTTTAATGATTGTCAGAACTCCATTGCATACAGATGTTTCTTTAGTAAATTCATCCAATGAATTGGATATTGAAGGGTTTAAAAAATGGAGGGCAGAATATAAGGATGCCGAATTTATTTGTGAGGAAAATGATAGGGACAGCTCGCGAGCTGTCCGTACATACAAGGTTGGCAGAGAAGTGGAAAAAATGTCCAAATCCAAATACAACGTAGTCAATCCTGATGAAATTTGTGAGGAATATGGTGCTGATGCTTTGCGTTTGTTCGAAATGTTTTTAGGTCCTTTAGAGCAAACCAAACCTTGGAAAACTTCAGGAATTTCAGGGGTTTATTCATTTTTGAAAAAGCTTTGGAAATTGTATCATTCAGGAGAAAACGGAACTTTTTACGTAGACAATTCCCCTCCTTTGGAGGGGTTAGGGGAGGCTTTTAAAACGCTTCACAAAACCATCAAAAAAGTAACTGAAGATATTGAGAACTTCTCCTTCAATACTTCTGTGGCAAGTTTTATGATTGCAGTAAACGAGTTGACTGCTTTGCAATGCAACAAACGTGCAATTTTAGAGCCATTATTGATTTTAATTTCGCCTTATGCTCCTCATATTTCAGAAGAATTATGGCATAAATTAGGTCATGATACAAGTATTTCAACGGCTGAATTTCCAGTTTTTGAAGAGAAATATTTGGTAGAAAGTACTAAAAATTATCCTGTTTCTTTCAATGGGAAAATGCGTTTTACGCTTGAACTTTCTTTAGATTTATCAGTTTCAGAAATCGAAAAAGCAGTATTGAATCATGAAAAAACAATTGCGCAATTGCAAGGCAAATCGCCTAAAAAAGTAATTATTGTGCCTGGTAAAATTGTTAATATCGTAGAATAGTATTTCGATTGAATCTAAAATAACCTTTACCTGCAAGTTTCAAATTATTTGGATTTGCAGGTTTTTTTTATTTCTTTTCAGAATTTTTTGATTGAAATTCTAAGAATAAAGACTTATTTTTGATAAAATTTACCTTATCATGCCAACAATAAGAATTCAAGGAAGCTTATTTACCAAAATTCAACAAAAAGTTGCAACCATCGAATTTGGACATCCAGCAAGTAATTCATTTCCAAGTGAATTGTTGGCGAGGTTAACGAATGAGCTAAATTCCCTTTCAAAAAACGAAAATGTTTCTGTCATCATTTTAAAATCGGAAGGTCAAAAAGCCTTTTGTGCTGGAGCTTCATTTGATGAATTAGTTGCTATCAAAAACCCAGAAGAAGGGAAACAATTTTTTTCAGGATTTGCCAATGTTATAAACGCAATGCGAACTTGTGAAAAAATTATAATTGGACGTGTTCAAGGAAAAACTGTTGGAGGTGGACTTGGTTTGGCTGCTGCTTGCGATTATGTGTTAGCTACAGAACAAGCTGCTATTAAATTATCAGAATTGACGATTGGAATTGGCCCATTTGTGATTGCACCAGCCATCGAACGTAAAATGGGAGTTGCAGCTTTGAGCGAATTAACATTGGATGCTACTCAATGGAAAAATGCGTATTGGGCAAAAGAAAAAGGCTTGTATGCAGAGGTTTTTGAAACTATCAAAGAATTGGATGTTGAAATTGATTTATTAGCGAAAAAATTAGCTTCTTACAATCTTGAAGCATTGATTGCCATGAAAAAAATTTTATGGGAAAATACCCAACATTGGGATGATTTATTGATTCAAAGAGCCTCAATAACTGGAGAATTGGTGTTATCAGAATTTACAAAAAATGCTTTGGCAAACTTTTCAACCAAATAAATATGAAAATTATTGCAACTAATATTGGTGAAAAAAAAGAAATCACATACAAAAGAAAAAAAGTTACCACAGGAATTTTTAAATATCCTGTCGATTTTCCGATTTTTCTTGATGTTGAAAATGTAAAAAACGACTCGATTTGCGATAGAAAATACCATGGGGGAATTAATCAAGCTGTTTATGGATATTCTTTAAAACATTATGATTTTTGGAAACCAAAATTCCCATATTTAGAATGGAAATTTGGTATGTTTGGAGAAAATCTAACTATTGATGATTTAGATGAAACCAAAATTCATGTGGGAGACACTTTTCAAGTGGGAGAAACTATTTTGGAAGCAGCTTTGCAAAGAGATCCTTGTTACAAACTGGGTGTACGTTTTAATGATATGAAGATCGTAAAAAAACTATGGAACACCACGTTATGTGGTGTTTATTTTAAAGTGTTGCAAACTGGTTTTGTTAAAGTTGGAGACGTATTTATACAATTAAAAAGTTGTCCAGAAAATCCTACAATTGCAACGTTATTAATCAATCAGAAATTAAAAAAAGGTTTTTAAAATGAAAATTAGAAAAAGATATGTTTTACTGATACTCCTCTCGATTTTACCTTTTTATAAAATTATACATTTTGGGGATTATTGCATCAATGATGTGGATTATTTGTTAGTGGCATTTTTGTCAATTCCTGTTTTGGTCACTTTTTTAGCAATTGTTTTTTTTAATTTATATCAAATTTCAGTTCATAGAGAGCTTTTTAATTACAGACCTTTGTTGATTTTTGGTGTTTTTTTAGTAGCACTTTATGTTGGATTGAAATTTCAAGACAAAACAATCTTCAAAAGCCAGACACAGCAATTTTCATATATACTGGATAACAAATCTTTCGCGAAAATTATTTTGTTTGATGACAATTCTTTTCTTTTCAAAACTAAGTACACAAATGAGGTTTGTGTAAAGAACGGAACATATTATTTTGAGCATAATTCCTTGTATTTGAAATTAGATGTTCTGTCAAAAAATGAAAAAGTATTGGACACTTTATATTATTTCAATAAAACTGAGAAAAAGTTGAAACCAAAATCAGGAAATTTTCCAAGTTTTAGCGAAAACTAACAACAATTTAAAAGCAAAAATTGCACAATATTTAAAATTTTGTTTTAAAATAAACTTTAACAAAAAAAGTTTTTTTTTACTTGTTTTGTTTCAAAAATAAAATGTACATTTGTGTGTGGTTTTTAAGTAAATCACACTTTTTCTTTTTCATAGCAATTTTCCCACTCAATTTATTGAGTGGGTTTTTTTTGTTACAAATAGGTTAAAATTTATGGTATTTTCAGATTTATAAAATATCTTTGCTCACGTTTAAGAAAATTATGAATACGACTGTAATAACAGAAGCAAAAATCATCAAAAATACTTTGATATCAGACTTAAAACAGCTCACTAAAATGGGATTGTCTTTGAGTGTTGTTTTTTCATCTGTTGCAGGTTATTTTTTAGCTGTTGATGTTGTTCATTATCCGACCGTCTTTTTATTAGCTTTAGGTGGATATTTTATGGTTGGCGCTTCAAATGCATTTAATCAAGTTGTTGAAAAAGAGCCAGATGCATTAATGAAACGTACAAAAAACAGGCCTTTGCCAACAGGAAGAATGAGTATAAATTTTGCGATGACAATTGCTATTTTATTGACTGTTTTTGGAATTGCTATATTATATAGCATCAATCCTAAAACGGCGCTTTTTGGTGCAATTTCCATATTCTTATATACGAGCGTTTATACACCTTTAAAACCAGTAACACCGTTGTCAGTTTTTGTTGGTGCAATTCCTGGAGCTATTCCATTTATGTTGGGTTGGGTTGCTGCCACAAATCATTTCGGAATTGAAGCAGGAATGTTATTTATGATTCAGTTTTTTTGGCAATTTCCGCATTTTTGGTCAATTGGTTGGTTGCAATTTGAAGAATATAAAAAAGCGGGTTTCAACATGCTTCCTATGAATGCTAAGGATAAAGATGCTGTAAAACAAATCATTTTTTATACTTCAATAATGATTTTGGTTTCAATAATTCCGGTTTTGAAATTATCAGGAGCGTTTTATATTCTCCCAATAACAGCAATTATTGTTGCGATTTTAGGGTTTATAATGTTATATTTTGCTTTTAAATTGCACAAATCAGAAGAAAATGTGGATGCTAGAAAATTGATGTTATCAAGTGTTTTATACATCACCATGGTTCAGATTGTTTATGTAGTTGATAAATTTTTTCATTAAATATGGTTCAAGAACAATTATTACAAAAAGA
The DNA here is from genome assembly GCA_001873065.1 of Flavobacteriaceae bacterium CG2_30_31_66. Classification (GTDB taxonomy): domain Bacteria; phylum Bacteroidota; class Bacteroidia; order Flavobacteriales; family Flavobacteriaceae; genus Polaribacter. The sequence goes on along the minus strand of MNYM01000010.1, from coordinate 96,382 downwards.
GTATGTAGTTGCAAAAAAGAAATCTGCAAAACCAATGTTGTGGATTTCTATGATCAGTATGGTCATGTTTTTTGCAGGATTGACGAGTGCTTACGTGATTAGTATGAAACGTGAAGATTGGGTTTCTTTTGATTTACCAAACGCATTTTATATAAGCACTGCTTTGATTATGATGAGCAGTTTGACGCTTATGTTATCACAAAGATTTTTAAAACAAGATAAAAGACAGTTGTCTTTATTGCTTGTTGCGATTACTTTTTTCTTAGGAATTGGTTTTGTGTGGCAACAATATGTTGGTTTTAAAGAACTGCAAAGTGTTGGGTTGTTTTTTACAGGACCAGAAAGCACAGTATCCACTTCTTTCATTATCGGCATTACATTTATGCACGTTTTACACCTGTTAGCAGGGATTATTGTGTTATTTGTTGTTATTTATAATCATTTTAAATACAAATACAAATCAGATGATATGCTAGGTTTTGAGCTAGGTGCTATCTTTTGGCATTTTGTGGATGTATTGTGGATTTACTTAATTTTGTTTTTCTATTTTATTAGATGATAAAAAAAGTTTAATTTTGACAATTGAAAATCAAATATAAAAATAAACAGACTCATAATTTATGGAAGCAAATATTGCTATACCTTCTGACAGTAGAGAAACTTGGAGTGGTGGTGGTGTAAGACCATTTGGCGCAAGTTATGGTAAAATGATGATGTGGTTTTTTATCCTTTCAGATGCATTGACATTTTCAGGATTTCTAGCTGCTTATGGTTTAACTCGTTTCAAATTTATTGATGCTTGGCCAATTGCTGATGAGGTTTTTACTCATATTCCTTTTGTTCATGGAAATTATCCAATGTATTATGTCGCTTTTATGACTTTTATATTGATATTTTCGTCAGTAACTATGGTTTTAGCGGTAGATGCTGGACATAACATGAAAAAAAATAAAGTAAGTTGGTATTTATTTGCAACCATTATTGGCGGTCTAATTTTCGTAGGTTCTCAAGCTTGGGAATGGAAGACGTTTATCAATGGTTCTTATGGCGCAATCAAAACTTCAGATGAAAGAATTCTACATTTTGTAAAAGATGGTCATCAAATTGCCTTATCAGATTTTGTAGTGGGGAATAGAGGAGATGAAAGAATAACCCATACCAAGAAAAATGGTTTGTGGTTTGTTAGCGGGGAAACCGTTCCTAAATACTCTGTAAGTCAAGTGATTGCTTCATACAAAGCAGATCCTTCCATTCAAGTGAAAAGTGAACTGGTTAATGTAGATAAAAAACAGAAAGTTATTTTGTCTAGAGAAAAAGGATTAGAAGAATTATTGAAAGGAAATCAGATAGTCGAAGGTGCAAACCTGCAAGTTAATGAATATGGGAATACTATTTTTGCAAACTTCTTTTTCTTCATTACAGGTTTTCACGGATTTCACGTTTTTTCAGGAATTTTAATTAATATTATTATCTTTTTCAATGTGGCTTTAGGAACTTATGAAAAAAGAGGTAGTTATGAAATGGTTGAAAAAGTAGGATTGTATTGGCACTTTGTAGATTTGGTTTGGGTTTTCGTATTCACCTTTTTCTACTTGGTATAATTTATAAAAAGAAAAACATCAAATGGCACACGCACACGAATCAAATGTAAAAAGGATATGGATGGTATTTGGTTTACTATCTGTTGTAACAGTTGTTGAAGTAGCTTTGGGAATCATAAAACCAGAAATTTTATACCTAACAAGATTTCTTGGAACTAGTCCACTAAACTGGATTTTTATCATACTTACATTATTCAAAGCGTATTATATTACTTGGACTTTCATGCACATGGAAGGAGAAAAAACTTGGTTTAGAAGAGCTGTAGTTTGGATAGCATTATTTTTAATTTGTTATTTAGTAACTTTACTTTTAATTGAAGGTGGTTATTTGTTTGATACACTTGGACCACTCGTTAACTGGTAATTTAATATAAATTTATGAGGTGGTTTTAACCACCTTTTTTTTACTCAAAAATAATAGTTTTATAATAATGAAATATTTTACAAAAAAAAGAGTCGCACTATTTTTATTGTTCATTTTTCCATTAATTTGTTTTTTAATTCTTTCTACAGGAAAAAATAATTTCACAAAACTTCAAATTTTAAGCAATAATGTGGTTGACATTTCTGAAATTTTAAGTTCAAAAACTGTTACTTTCAGAGAAAATGTCTCTGTGGTTTGTTTTTTAGGTGAAGACATTTCAAAAAGTAAATCAAGATTATTGAATTTGAATGAAAAAATTTACAAGAAATTTATTGAATACAAACAATTTCAAATTATTGCTATTTATCCAAATGGAAAACAGGCTGAAGTTGAAAAATTAAAAAATGAAATTGGTGCTTTCACAGATATGAGAAAATGGATTTTTGTTGATTCGGACAAAGAACTGATAAATACCTTTTTCGAGAGTTTTTCTATTGATGAGGCACTCGAAAATAGTGGATTTGCAAAAGCTTTTATTATTGATAAAAATGGAAATCTAAGAGGACGAACTGATGATAAAGACGTCGCTAACGGAATGTTGTATGGCTACAATATGAATTCTGTGGCAGAATTAAAAGACAAAATGAAAGACGATATAAATGTCTTGTATTACGAATATTATGCAGCATTTAAAGATAAAAACAAAAATAAAGCTGATAGAAAAGAGGTAGGATTATGAAAAAAAGATTTTCATACATAGGAATTTCATTTGTGATTTTATTTTTTGGAATTTACGCAATTCCAAAAATTCTAAAGCGTTTTGATAAATCTGATTTGGTGAAGTTTGAAAAAGTGCCTGATTTTGAATTTATCAATCAAGAAGGAAAAACAATTTCCAATAAAACCTATGATGGAAAAGTGTATGTTGTAGAGTTTTTCTTTTCAACTTGCCCAACTATTTGTCCAATTATGAACAAAAAAATGCTTGTTTTACAAGATTTATTCTTTGGAAATCCAGCTTTTGGTATTGCTTCCATTTCAATTACACCCGAAATTGATACGCAAGAAGTATTGAAAGAATATGCCAAAACAACTGGAATCACCCATAAAAACTGGCATTTATTATCAGGAAAATCTGAAGAAGTCGTCTATTCACTTTCCAATAAGGGTTTTAAATTATATGCAGGAAAAGGTGATGAAGATCATGGAGGTTTTGAACATTCTGGTTTATTTGCTTTGGTAGATAAAAACGGTTTTATACGCTCAAGAAAAGATGAATTTGGAAACCCTATAAAATTTTATAGAGCCATTGAAGAGCAAGGGTTTCCTGATCAAATCCATGAATTAACTGAAGATATTAAAATTTTATTAAATGAATAATCTCGCTAAAGAAAGAAATTATAAAAAAATAATCACTGCTTTATCAATCATAATTCCAATTGCAGTAGCTGCATTATTCAGCATTAACTTAAGAAAATTGGGTTTTGATGTTGAACCACTGTCATTTTTACCTCCCATTTATGCAACCATTAATGGCATCACAGCAATTACTTTAATTGCGGCAGTGATTGCTATCAAAAATGGTAATAGAAAATTACACGAACAACTGAATACTTTCGCAATTGCTTGTTCTTTGGCTTTTTTGTTGATGTATATTGCATATCACATTACTTCCGATTCTACAAAATTTGGAGGAGAAGGATTCGTAAAATATATCTATTATTTTATTTTAATTTCGCATATTTTATTGTCAATCATTATTATTCCCCTGGTGTTGACAACTTATTTAAGAGCGAAATTGGGCGATTTTGAAAGACATAAAAAAATCGCTAGAAAGACATTTCCACTATGGTTATATGTTGCCATTACAGGGGTTGTAGTATATTTAATGATATCTCCTTATTATGTTCACTAAAAAAAATATTTTATTTTTTATTTTCATTTTTATCTCAAAGATTAATTTTTCACAATGTGCTATGTGCAAAGCTGTCGTTGAAAATGGTGACAGTCCAATGGCTGAAGGTGTTAATGATGGCATTACTTATTTGATGATTTTTCCTTATTTATTAATAGGAATATTATTGTACTCATTATATAGATATAAAAAGACACTTCAAAATTAGCTTCTATTTAGTTATATTTTGTAACATACTTTTAGGTAATTCGTCTAATTCATATCTTTTATTTTTATCAAAAAGAAAATATGAATCCAATTAAAAAAAGTACGTTTTGAAACAAAAACTTATCCTAGTTATAGCTGTTTTATCAGCAATAGCTTCCTTTTCGCAAAAACAGTGGACATTAAGAGAATGCGTAGATCGCGCTTTAGAAAAAAACATTTCTATTCAGCAAAATAAATTAAATCTTGAATCTTCAAAGATAGATGTGGATATTGCTAAAGGTAATTTTCTACCAAATCTTGTAACTGATGTTGGCAATTCTATGAGCTTCGGTTTGACAACAGGTCGTGATAACATTAATAGTTCCGCAGAAAGATATGGACTTTCTTTAGATTTAAGAGCTGGGGGTGTAATTTTTAATGGTTTTAGAAATACAAATACCTATAAACAAGCCCAATTAGGAGTAGAATCTAGTAAATTAGATTTGCAAAAAATTGTGAATGATATTTCGCTCTTTGTTGTCAATGGCTACTTGAATGTACTATTTGCAAAAGAAAATTTAACAGTAGCAAAAGTGCAATATGAAATCAGTAAAAATCAAATTGAAGCTGCAGAAAGTCGTTTTAAATCTGGTGTGATACCAAAAGGAGATTTATTGAATGTTGAATCAACAGCAGCAACCAATTTACAATCGTTGATTGCGCAAGAAAATGCCTTGGATTTGGCAATTTTAAATCTAACGCAATTATTACAAATTCCAGCTGAAGGTTTTGATATTTCTCCGGTAGATGTTGGAACACCCTCTGCAAATTTATTTTATAAAAATTCAAATTCAGTGTATGAAAAATCACTAGAAAGAATGCCAGAAATAGTAAGAGCAAAATTGGCAATTGACAATGCTGGTTTTAACATTGAGTTATCTAAAGGAGCTTATCTTCCAACTTTATCCTATTCTCTTGGTTTGGGAACTAGGTATATTACAACTTTAGGTGAGCCAGATTATGCATTATTTTTTAATAATTTGGGTGTACAAATTGAAGAGGATCATAGGTTTTCAAAACAATTACTCAAAGACAACCTAAATTATCAAGTGGGCGTATCTTTAAATATCCCTATTTTCAACCGTTTTCAAACCAAAAATAGAGTTGCTCAATCTGTCATCAATAAAGAGATTTTTGAAACACGTTTAGAAAGTGAAAAACTAACATTACAGCAAACTATTGAACAAGCTTTCTTGGATGTAAAAACCGCTTTAAAAACCTATGAAGCTGCAAAAATTTCATTAGCATCGCAACAAGAAGCCTTTAAAAATGCGCAAGAAAGATATAATTTTGGCGTAATGACTTTGTTCGATTTTGATCAAGTTAGAACGCGTTTGGTAAATGCTGAAGCAACTTTGATTCGTTCAAAATACGATTATGTTTTCAAAACAAAAGTGCTGCAATTTTATTCAGGAGATTTGAGTCTTGATTGATTTTAATTTGTTTATATTATTTGGAAATTGAATCCAATTTACAAATAATATAAATTTATAAAATGATAAAAACCTAACCGAATTTTAATCAAGTTAGGTTTTTTTTATTTTACTTATTTTTGAGGTTATTTATCTTTTGTAAAGTTTTGAGGTATCTCTGTAACCACCCTTATCCATATACCAATCCATAAAATTAAAGCCCCCGCTGCTAGCCCAGTTATTAAACATTAAATAAGCTTTGGTCATGTCTTGCTTTTCTGCTGGATAAGCAAATTGTTCAGGAATATTAATAGCCCAAGGCAAATATTTATCAGACATGTAATATTTTTGAATTGACAAATTGGTATTGTCATCTCCAGTTCCAAATAATGATTTATCAGCCAAATCTGTTGGAGCACTTGCTGGCAAATGAATTTCTTTTCCACGAACACCACCAACTACAATAAAAGGATTGTAGGGAGCTGTGCCAAAAGTGGCTAAATCAATCGGAGTAATAAACTCAACCTTTACGTTTACTGTTTTGGGAGTTATATAAGTATTTCCTACGTAAGTATTCACAATAGAACCTGTATGATTCAAAACTTTAAACGAATCTTCAAATATTGGAACTACTGCTTTTGCTTGGTTCTTTTCAGTACCATTTGAGTTCAGAGCAAAAATATTTTCAGTCAAACTTTGTCCAGATACACTTTTAACATTACTTGGAGAAGTATTAAATTGTAATAAAAACGAATTTCTAAGTGAAGCACCAATAGCTCTCACAGTAATTGCAGCATTTACCTCTACAATTTTATTTTCGCTATTTGAGACTTGAATAAAATTATAATCAACCACTAAATCGTTAAAATCGTAATCGCCTTTATTAGGCCATAAATCTTCATAAGCAATTGTACCAACATTATTTTTGGATGGATAATAGTTGTTAAATGCCCTAGTTTTATCATTTGGATATTCATCAAGAGTATCTCCAACTCCATCTCCATCAGTATCAGTTGGAGTGTCTATTGATTTGATGTCATCTGTTTTTACAGCATTATAAGGTGTAACTGTTGAATAAAAAATTCCATCATTAAAATCTTCATCTGAATTTGATTCGCGATTTAAATCTTCAAAACCTATCAATAAAAGTTGACGAGTATTGTCTTTCAAAACAACGTTATGTTTTTTCTTATCTGCATTAGTCTCTGGATTAAAACGTTTGTCTGAATAATAAGTGGCGATTCCTGAACCAATTGAATTGGTTGTTCTCTTAAAACTATTTGAGATAAAAAACCAAGCTACAGAAGTTCCAGCTGGAAAAATAGTGGTGTATTTATTTGTTGAAGGATCTAAATATAATAATTGTACTCTATTTCCTGAAACCAAAGTACCTCCCGAACCAGCGTAAGAAACGTTTGGAAAAATGATAGTTGCATCAGTTATTTGAGATTTTGTTGCTGGCGAATTGTCATTTTTGTATGTATAATACCCAAGAGCATTCAGATAACCTGCTCCTTCATGAACGAATGTAACCGAAACTTCCGCATCTTTTATTAATTGGATATTTCCTTCATCGTTTGAATTCAAGTATTCAGGATGTGATTCTGGTAATTTTTTGCTCTCTGGCAATGATGCATCTATATCTTTTAAAAATTCATTGCTAATTTTGTCATTTTGGTTCCATAAATAATCAATTTTTCCTCGATTATTCCATGAGCCAAGTACATAGTAGCCACTTATCTTTTTTGTGTCTGGCAAAGCAGCTAGTGAATTTTCTTTTGAAGTAGAGCTTGTTGTTTTTTCAGCAGTACTGCCTCCTAAAACTAAAGAAATATTGTCAGAAGTAACTTTAATTTGTTTTAAAGAAGGGAAACCCGTATAATTTACCAAAATACTTAAACTATCAATTGAAGATTTAGGTGCAATTTCAAAATTTAGTAAACCTGTGTTGGAACTGATTCCTTTGAATGCTAAAAATTCGCTGCTGTTGGATTTTAATAATCCTTCAGATGTAAGTGGGTTCTGAGTATAAACTTGCACAGGGATTCCTCCAATTGCTTTGTTATCTGCATTCAATGTTGAAATGGAAATCTTAAGTTGTTTGGTAGTTTTAAAATCAAAATTTTTGAAATTTATACCAGTATCAGTGTCACCTTCACTTGGGGATCCAAGATCCTTTGAGCACGAAGTTAAAATAAACGTGATCAAAGAAAATAAAATTAGGATTGATTTAAAATTTGTTGTTTTCATTTGGTTGAATTTAGGGATCTGTTAATTTTAATTGATATAATAAAGTGATTTAATGTTTATTGTTTTTCAATTTCATTCTCATAAATTAAACTTTTGTAATGTGCTCATTTATAGTTAGAAATTTCATATAAATTTACGAAATTTACAGTTACGTTTTAAGTTTTTTATTTATTATAGCACAAAATTAATTTTAAATAATGAGATATTTAGATAATTAAGTTGAAATTGATTTTAAAAGATATGAATGGTATAAAAACAAAGATTAAGAGATAATTGCATTTGGAATTTAAGCGAGTAGTGTAATGGAATAATTGACGAGCAAATATTTTTCAGTTTTTTTTATTTTTTTAAAATACTATCTTTGTTTCTCTTAAAATTCAAAAATTTGGCAATTATTTTAAATATTGAAACAGCAACAAAAAATTGTTCAGTAAGCATCTCAAAATCTGGAGAAACTATTGTTTATAAAGAACTCAATGATGGTAATTATTCCCACGCCGAAGTGTTGCATTTTTTTATTGTTGATATTTTAAAAAATGTAAAATTATCGTATAATAATATTGATGCAATTGCAGTAAGCAAAGGTCCAGGATCTTATACAGGATTGCGAATTGGAGTTTCGGCTGCAAAAGGATTCTGTTTTGCATTGCAAAAACCTTTGATTGCTGTTGACACATTAACTTCCTTATCACATGCAATCACTATAAAAGAGGGTGTTATTATTCCGATGTTAGACGCAAGAAGAATGGAGGTCTATGCATCGGTTTTCAATCATAAACACGAACAGATTCGAGAAATTAGAGCTGAAATAATTGATGAAAATTCTTTCTCTGAATTTTTAGATTTTCAAAAAGTCTTTTTTCTAGGTGATGGAGCTCTGAAATGTAAAGAAATCATCAGTCATGCTAATGCTATTTTCATGGATAATTTTTTTCCATCATCTAAAGAGATGGGAATATTAGCATTTGAAAAATACGAAAAAAGCGACTTTGAAGATGTGGCTTATTTTGAACCCTTTTATTTGAAAGATTTTATGGTTGTTCCTGAAAAGAAAAAGAATTTTATTCAAAATTAAAGAATTTTTTTTTTGACAAAGATGTTTAGAAATAAGATGATTTTACACTCTCAAATTTCAAAAATTGCTAAGCTGAACTTGATACTACCATACAAGTATTTGAGTATAGAAACTCAATTTTGGTGCTTGATTCTTCATCTCAAGCCTAGCAATTCTGCCTAAAAATTAAATCTTTTAAATTAAACTAGGTAGAAGTAGGTCATTTTTTTAATGAATTAAAAAAAATCAGCGTTTGTATATTCCAATATTTTTATGGATTTTAAAATAGATTTTTCGCAAAAAAGGGTGTAAAAGCAATTGAGAATTATAGAAATTATTTCAATAAAATAGTAGAAATAAAAGGTTTAAAAACATGGCTACTTGAGGAAATCATCTATGAATTTGACATTTCCGTAAAAGTAGTTCATGTGCTTATTATTAAAACCAATTTAACTACTCTATACAAATAAGATTTGTTTTAAATGTATTTTGGATATTGGAATTTTGAATTTGAAAATAATTTAAGAAGTAAACTAAATTTACAACGTTAAAATTTTTATATAAAAAGTGAATATTTGTGGAGATTTTAAACTTCACTAATTTTCAAATTATATAAAGTATTTTTTATAAATCTGACAGAATTAGAAAGATTGCTATCAATGAAGGAATTGTTTGGAAATATAAAATAGTTATTTTTTTTGTGGAATAAGCTCCGAAAATGCCTGCAATAAAAATAAAAATTAAGAAAAATAATGCTACATCTTTGTTTTGAATAATCAAAGACCACAGCAATCCAGCACCCAAAAAACCATTATACAAACCCTGATTTGCAGCCAATACTTTTGTTTCGTCTGCAAATTCTTTACTTCTTAAACCAAATATTTTCATTCCTTTTTTGGTATTCCAAAGCATCATTTCAATGTACATAATATATAAATGAATGAAAATAAGAATTGTAATTGCAATAATTTGATAATAATTCATGATTAAGCTGTTTTTTATGTTTCTCAAATATATTAAAATTATTAAATTAAATTTACGATGAAATTTTAAGTTATCACGTTAGTTTGCACTAAATTAACTAATTATATAAATTTTTAAATTAACACATTTAACAACAAAATGAGTAATTTTAATTATATGTTAAATTAATGTTATTAAAACATTTTATAATAGTTATTTAATATGTATATTTGTAAATATAATGTTAACTTTAAATTTTAACGACATGAAAAAAATATTCACAATTTGTATGTTTGGTTTGGTAACTTTAGGATTCTCTCAAGAAAAACAGCCTACATATGTTGCAAAAGGAGATTTGATAAAAGCGACTTATTATTATGAAGATGGATCAATTAAAACGCAAGGTTTTTTCAAAGATAAAAAATTGTCTGGAGAATGGGTTTCATATGACCAATCAGGAAAAAAAATACAGTTGGCTTATTATAACGAGGGTAAAAAAGTGGGAAAATGGTTTATTTGGTCAGAAGAATCTTTGAAAGAAATTAATTATAAAGACAATGTAGTTGCTTCTGTTAATATTTGGAAACCTGAAACTAATTTCTAAATTAGTTATACATAAGGAGTTTATTTAAAATTTCAAAGACCTCTAAAAAATTATTTTAGAGGTCTTTGAATAAAAAAATATTTAATATTTGTTTAAAATTCAGGTATTTTATAATTATTTTTTTAAAAAAATTTTTTTGAAAAAATTTTGATTTTAAAATCTTATATAAACAACTAAAAAAAAATCGTTCAGAAATGAACGATTTTTTGTATTATTATTCAACAATCAAGGTAAAAGGGATGCTGTATTTTACACCAACTGGTTTTCCTCTCTGTTTTCCGGGCTTCATCTTGGGCAATTTATTCATTACTTTTTCAACTTCATCTTTAATTTTTGGATGTGGAGCTTTCGTTTGAATATCCACTACATTGCCATTTTTGTCTATTTTGAAGCCAATAAATACTTTTTTCTTTCCAGCAGATAAACCTAATTCGTTTGGTAAATCAGCGTCAAAATTTTTCTGAAAGTGTTTTTGAACCATTTTACTAAAACAGTCTTTTCTTTCTTGATTAGATCCTGAACAACCTGGATAAGTTGGTACATCTTCAATAATCATAAAGTTTACATCTTCAACAACATCTTCTTCTTCTTTAATTTCTACAATATCTTTAACAACAATTTTTTCAGTTTGGTCTGTTTCTGTTGATTCTAAAACTGTTTCTTTAATTTCTTTCTCGTTTTCAACGATTTCGATTTTTTCAGGAGTTGGTGGTGGTGGTGATTTTGGTTGAACTTGTTCAACTCTTTCAGTAATTGGAATTACTTCTTCCAATTCTTGATTCATAACTACCGTACCTAAATCGCCATAAATTTTGTCATAAGTTTTATATTCAATAGCTACATACGTAATAAATAATGCTAAAACCAATCCAATTTGTGTGAGTAGTTTACTGTAGTTTTCTAAATTTGATTTCGGACTTTTCTTAATTTCCATTGTAGATAGTTTTTTATAGGTTGCTAATTTAAATAATTTATTTACTTAATTACAATACTTGTTACGAATTAATAGATTTTTTTTTAAAAATCATACTAAATACAAATAGTGCTAAAAGACATCCAAAAGAATTGGCTAAAACATCTAGGTATTCTCCTGTTCTGTAATCAGTTAAAACATTTTGTAGAATCTCAATTATGATGCCAAAAATAATACAACATATAGTTATAAAGTATTTTTTCTTAGGATTTTTATAAAAGCTCAATAACCAAACAATTGTTAATGTAAAATAAGCAAAACCATGATAAGCTTTATCAATATTAACAACAGAAACACCTGTATTTGGCATTTTTATTAAACTTAATCCCATTACGCTTATTGTAATTGCGATGGCAACTAAAAGCAATAAATTATCCTTTAATAAGTTTTTGATACGACTCAGCATTTAGTAAGTTTTCTATTTGTGAGCTATCAGAAATAGCAACTTTTATCATCCAACCTTTTCCATAAGGATCAGAATTTACCAATTCTGGTTCCTCTGCTAATGCATCATTAAATTCAATCACTTCGCCTGTTACTGGCATAAATAAATCTGAAACAGTTTTTACTGCTTCAACGGATCCAAATACGGCTCCTTCTTCAACAGTATCTCCTAATGAGTCAACATCGACATAAACGATATCTCCTAATTCTCCTTGTGCAAAATCGGTAATTCCTACGATTGCTGTTTCACCATCAATTTTTATCCACTCGTGGTCTTTAGTGTATTTTAAATTACTTGGAATATTCATTGTTTTTATTATTAATTTTTATTTTACTGACTTCCTCCTAGATTGTATATGATGTTAAATCCTGCATTGATTGCTTGTCTAGGAAAGGTTGTTGAAATTGCATATTTTGATGTTTGATGATTGTAGTAAAAAGAAGTGGTTAAATTGGAACTTAGTCTATAATCGGCTGTAAATTTAATAGAAAATAATCTTTGTCCACCACTAATTTGTGTATTATCTTCATCAACATATCTTATTTGGGTTAAATTATCTCTCAACGAAACATCTGCTCTTACATTGATATCTCCTTTTAATTCCACTTTTTTGCCAGTAAATCTAGAATTCATTTTTATATCTTTGAAAACGTAGCCCAATCCAACAACATATTCAATTCCTTCAATATCAGTTAAAGTACTGTTATTAAAATTCATAGTGAGTGTTCTGTCATTTTTCACTTCACCTCTTAATGAAAAAGAATTTTTCATTTTCATATCAACTCTCACCAATGGCGAAAATTCATCAACCAAAGTAGCAGAAGCTATCAATCTTTGTGATTCGTAATTTCCAGCGGCATTTGTATTTGAAAAAGCATTTTTTTCGTCATATTGTAAATTATTCGTAAAACTTGAAATGGTATAAGAAGATTTATATCCATGAGAAACTACGAATGATGAAAAATTCTTTTTAAACCATCCTAATTTCATCAAACCATTATAACGCAAAGTCCAGTTTGGAATCGGAATATTTCGAAATAATCCTGTGTTTACTTTTTCTGGATTTTTCCCTGAGTATGCAGCAATAAAAGCTGGCAGTAATACTTGCTGACTGTTTTCTCCAAATCCAGAAATAGGTGCGCCAGTTTGGGTTGATAATCTATTGGCTACAATACTTCTATACTCTTTCATTGTTTGAAACAATACATCTCCACTAGTAAATGCTGTTGAAAACATAGAATAACTTGTACTAAAGTTTCCAGTTTCAAAAATCGGAGTATCTTCAAATGTGTTTTTTCCTTCAATCAAATCTAGTTGTTGAGAAATGTCATTTGTTTGAATTTTATTTCCACGAACATCAATATCTAAATCTGAAAAAGGTTTTACAATAAATGTATAATCTAATTTGTCATAGTGCGTTCTGCTATACGTTTTATTGAAATATTCTGCACCATCAGCTCTTGTAATCAACCAACCATTTTCGAGTGCTGTATTTCTGATATCAACTTGACTACCAAATGCAAATGCTGTTGGAGCACCTCCTAAAAATCCTATAGGTTCATTATATCCTTGCAAAAACTGTCCATTATTTTCAGAATAACTGATGGTCACTTTTTTTATGGAAGTTATTATATCAATTGCTCCCTTTAAAAATTGTTTTCCAGTGGAAAGTTTTTTGCTAGGATTGATGCGAATATTTTTTTCTTTTGCTGATTGACGTTGTGCTTTTGTCAATAAAAATTTATCTAAATTTAAGCTTTTATAAATCTTATCAAAAGAAAAATCAGTATTTATGTTGTGCGTGTTTGCGTTTTGAATTACGTTTCCAATTTGTTCAAAAACGGTTTCGTCTTGCGAAGAAACTTGCCAATCAAAATCAGCTGAATAGGCATAATCTGCTTTCACAAAATCTAAAAAAGGAAATTTATCCAAAGGAATATTGTAAGTAGTATTTAGTTTTTGATGATAATGATTTGGTCTCCCTGTGTTGAAAAAATTATCAAAAACTTGTAATTCTTCACCACTTCCAAAAGCATCGTAAATATAATTATTGGTTGCGTTAAAGTTCAACTGAAGTGATTTTGTTAAGTCAAATCCGATTGTGTAATCCCAATCGAACAAAAATCTACGTTGTATTAATTCTGGCTGAGCAGACAATCCTGCAACCAAGTTTCTGGATTGTTGTTCATTATAACTTCTATTAATTCTTGAGTTAATTGCAATTGTTTTTGGAATTGGATTCAAATTCAAATCTTTGATAAATTTCAAATACTTGCTTTTAAAAATAGAATCATTATTTTTAAAAAACTCGATTGGTTTTGAATCAAAATTAAAATTGTATGCTGCAGAAGCTGCTACATTTTCATTGTTATATTTTTGAACGTTATAATCCCTGTGAAACTCGCTGTTTTGAGAATAGGAAACAGCAACGTTTTCAACATCATAAAACTTTGGTTTTTTGGTTGAATTTGGATTTCGATTCTTTTTTACATTGATAAAACTGATACTTGTTCTTTTGGTGTAATCTCTCGAAAATTCGCTATTCGGATTTTGGTCAATGGCATCTGCTAACAATACATCTTGGTATTGAGGATCAAATTTTGGATCAATAAATCGCTCGCCAACGCTATAACTCATCGGCAATTGTATACCCCATTTTTCGGGTGTTAATACTTTTCCTAAATTGATAGTTGTTGAAACATCATACTGTTTAGTTTCGTCTAAACTTCGTTGATTTACGCGATCTTCCACATTTCCAAAACCAATAGTTTTGATACTTCCTGAGAGCGAAACATTGGCTACATCAGCAAAATTAGCATCTGCATTCATCACTGCAGCCCAACCAGCTTTGTTATCAAAACCTGAAGAACGCAATTCATTGAACCAAACTTCTCCGGTTTTATTGGTAACACTTGTGTTTTTCAATCCTAACATGATGGTTCGTAATTGAGCCAAAGTTGGATTTCCTTTCACACTAATTTTGTAAGGAAGATTTTCACTTTGTGATGTGGAAGTATAAATTTCGTTGATAGGCGCACCAATCGCATCTCTTTCTAATTTAACTTTTCCAAAAGATGCTAAAAAAGCATCTAAATTATTTTCTTCTGGCCATATATCCAGTTGACTTCCACCACCTGAACTCACTGTCAAAGGTAGCTCAAGTTCATAAAAGTTTTCACCTAAATCTGTTCCTAAGCGAATCACTCCCGAAAAACCTGTATCACCTTGCAAGTGCATAAACATTTTTAGATTTTTGAAACGACGCAAATCAACACTTATGTTTTTATAGATAGCTCTTGTAGAATTTGGTTCTAAATTCGTAACTTTTAAGCTTACAGATTGCTCATTTTGCAGTTGCACAGTGGTTGAGCCTTGCAAACGCTCTCTTTCGATTCCTGGGGGTTGAATATAACTTCCGTTGTTCTGTTCAATACTTACAACACCTACTTCAAAACCTTCTAATTCGCTTTGATTTAAATCTCTATCAAGATTTATGGTCGAGTTTAAAGTTCTTACATAACGTCTCCAGTCACCTCTTACCAAATCAAGTTCACCAAATCTGATGACCACAGGCATTTTAAAATTCGTTAAAAACATTCTTATAAAACGAATGCTATTGAAATCTGTAATACCATTTATTGGTGTTCCACTTCTAATTGGGACACGAAATTGATACCATTTTGTTTCTTGCGTATTGCCATTTTCAAGTGTAACAGAAGTTGTTTTTTCATCTACAATAAAATTTCGTCCTCTCACCAAATCATTTCTGTTCATCGAAATTTTGTATTCAAAATAACTTTCCACAGTATTCATGGTTTGATCTCTATTGATATCTTCTACATCAGGATAGGTTGTTGATGAAGTAGGGAAGGGTTCAGTGGATTGATTTATGGTTGGTGAATTGCCTTGGGTATTGTTAAAATCTTTATATCTTTTGATGATTGTCGCGTTGATTGCATCCAATTGAGAGCTTCTAAAAAATGAAAAATTATCCGCTGCAGGATCCTGTAAAGTGCTATAAATTCCAATTCCAGGCAGTGTTTTTTCTTCATTATCATTCAATCCATCAAATCCCAAATCTTGATTTGTTCTTGCAGCATCTTGTTCGCTAAAAGCATAAATAATGGAAGGATTTCTTGGCACATCTCCCCAAGTTGTTTTGTTGATATTTGTTCCGTCGATTTTTAACCCATCCTCTGGCAAACCGTTTTCAAACATTTTTCGATTGTCCCTCAAAATATCTTCTGAAATATTCCCTAGATTGATGTATAAATCTCCAACTTGATTTGAAATATCAGCAGGATTTATGCCATTAGGCAGACCCTCTTCTGTGGTGATTGAATAATTTTGATACGGGTCCATGATCCAAAACTGAATGTATTCTACGTTTGCTTGATCAAAATTATTGGTAGTCAAAGCACGCATTACTCCACCCCAATTCGTTTCAGGATTTGGTAATTTGGCAATTCCGTTTTCAATTGTTGCATTTGGATTAAAATTATAGGAACCTCTTTCCTCAGGAAAATATGCCAAATCTAAGGTTCTGATTTGTGCATTTTGTGTGATGTCTAATTGTTGATTTGGAAATAATTCTTTGAAATTAATTTGACGGGTTTCTGCTCTTGAAAGTTCGTCTGCGGTTATACTTGCTGGAGTTTGTCCAAATCCATAAAAAATTTGGTCAATGCTATACCAAGCTAATTTTCCACGTTTATAATTGTATGAAAAATCAGTTTGATCGCCATTAAATCCGATATAATATCTAGGTGTACTCGATTCATACCAATCCAAAGGAGAAATCAAACTTATCGGAATTTGTGATGCTTCAAAATCGTCAATATAAGATGTTGCTGCTCCTGTAACATCTATTCCTTTGGGTGTTCCTGGTAATAAATACGCCATATCTGCTCTTACTGATAAATTTGAAGGTGCATCAGTATCTACAAAAGGTAATTTATTGGCAAGTTTTGTAAAATAGGGAACTTCCGTAGAAAAATCGAAATTAAAACCAAACATGGTATTGTCAATGGGTTCTGAACCAAAATTAATTTTTGGTGTCAATGGTCTTTCCATGACGTTCAAAATAGTTCCTCCAATAATAAAATTTTCTGAAAAACGATGTTCAACATCAATTCCCATAAAGGTTTTACGTTGCTGATTAAAAACCGCATTGTTTTCTGTAGAAATATTGATTGGCGTTCCTGAAGCTTGCAATCCTGGGTCTAAAATTTGCACTCTTCCTAATTGATAATCTACCACAAAATCAATACCTTCTACCAATTGTCTTCCTCCAGCAGTTACTTTTACAGAGCCTTGAGGAACGTTGAAAGCACCAATTGGAATTCCGCCAGCATTGTCTGATTTGAAATAGCCTTTTAAGAAATACTTGTCTTTATTTTGGAAGTTATTTTGGATGTTGATTTTGGTATTCAAATACAATTCTTTGAATAAAAATTTGGAATCTGCAGGATTTGTCAAATTGTTTTCCAACCCATTTCCAAAAGGTTCTGGTGTTGGGAAAATCACATATCCGTTTTGCGAATTCACAGTAATACCTTCTACATAATCAAAAAAACCATCAGCAGTTCTAAACTGACTTTGGTCTAATTGATCCAAATCAAATAATTGAATTAATGGAAGATTGGGAATGCCTGCTGTTTGTGCATTTTGCAGGGTGTTTGAAGGAATTCCTGTATCATCATCTCTGTATTGAATTTCGAAACGAAAACCATCTTGTGTCAAAGGAAAAGCACCTAAAGCATACACGTTTTTCATCATCAAACGCCAAGTAGGAAACGATTCATCTTGATTGGTAACAGTATTTCTACGAAATGTTTGTAAAATTTCTGAACGTAATAATTTTACGGCTAAATTTTGAGGTGCTTGAATTCCGTCATTGGAAAATTCACCCACTTTAAACGATTTTTTGGTGCTTCCATTTACGGTTCCAGCAACTGTATACTCATAAGCAACTGCCAAAACTTCACCATCATTCAATCTTCTGTTCAATGAAATATATCCCAATTGAGGGTTTAATGTATATTCGTTGGTTGTTAATCTTCTTGCGTTTTCAAGAATCGAATAATCTGTTCCTTGATTCATTTGAAATCTCGCATTCAACGTGTTATCTACAGATGAAATATCTCTGATTCCTGACAAAACTGTTGGGTCATAAATAGTATTAGCTTCGTTTTGAGGTAAATAACTAAGTTGTCCATTTACGTTTATACTCACAGGATTTGTGGGTTGAACAGTATTTGAATCATCCACTAAATTTTTATAAGTTGAATTTGGATTATTGGTTTCTCCAATATCTGCCAAGGCAACAATACTTCTAAAATCCTCTGTTGCAGCGTTTCTGTTCGTAATCCAAACTTCAATTCGAGTGATGTTTACTTGGCTACTTACTAAAGGATAATTTTTTAATGAATTGGCATAATTATCAATAAAAAATTGTGATAAGAAAAAGTGACGATCATTGTCATAATCTGTAGCTCTTAATTCAAAAGGTTGAATTGAAGCGCCTGCTTCAGCAATGATATTTTTACTTTCTGAGTTCTGCTGAGAAAAAACTCCTGTTACTGTAGTTTTCCCAAATTGTAATTTTGTTTTGACTCCAAACAAAGTTTGGGCACCATTAATCAAAGAGTTTTTAATAGGCATTGAAACGTTTCCAATTTCAATTCCTTGAATAATGTCGTCTTCAGTTGGGGTATAATCCAGTTTTATCAAATTCTGAAAATCAAAAGTAGCTTGCGTGTCATAATTTGCAGTGAATTCAAGTCGTTCGCCCACTTTTGCACGTAAACTTGCATTGATTTGTTGGTCAAAATCAAACGTAAAACTACTTCTGTTGGCTTCTGAAATTTGTGGATTTTCGGTATTTTGATAAATAAAACCCAATTTTAAATTTAGATTTCCTGTAGGCGTAAATTTGATAGTATTTCCTCCAAAAATAGATTCAAAGAATTTTGAATTCACATAATAATCAGGCAATAAATCTTTTTGTGCTTCTAAAGAACCTTTTTTCTTACTATTTGTTGCTCCTACTTTGTCTTTAAAATACTGTAACATATCTCGTTTTAAACGATATTGTTCGTATTCTTTTTGCGAAAGAAAAATAGGCGTTTTAGTATAGTAATCACCAATTTTTTCAACAATCACATATTTGTTCAATACTTTGTCAAAAATGACTGTTTTTTTAGCCAAATCATTTAAGAAAAGCCCCCCCTTTTGGGTGTATTTGAAATCATATTTTAGTGGAACAGTGTCATTTTTTATAGCAGTTGAATCTTTACTGGTATTGGTTTGTGCAATTACCTGATAACTTACTAAAAAAGTAAAAAGAATGGCTGGAAATATATTTTTTAAAACCCTAATCAATTGATTATAAATTTTTTAAAGACAATTTTATTATTTTTTCTATACTTGCATCAGGATTTTCTTTGACAATGCCGTTTACAACTTTTTCTGATTGTTTTCGGTTAAAACCTAAAACCTCTAAAGCAGATAACGCTTCATCTCTATTGGTATTGTTTGTGTGCTGAGAAACTTCGCTCATATCATAAGTTTTCATGATTTTGTCTTTCAAATCCACAATCACTCTTTGGGCAGTTTTAACACCAATTCCTTTTACAGATTGAATAACACCTACATTTCCTGATGCAATTGCTTGCTGAATTTCTTCTGATGTCATTGAAGACAACATGGTTCTTGCAATGCTGGGTCCAACACCCGAAACCGAAATTAATAACTTAAAAACTTCCCTTTCTGTTTTTGTAACAAATCCAAATAAAATATGCGCATCTTCCCTGATAGATAAATGGGTGTATAAAACCACATTTTCATCCGAAGGTAATCCTGCAAAAGTATTCAAAGAAATATGCAACAAATAGCCAACACCATTGCAATCCACAACAACTTCTGTTGGATTTTTTTCGACCAATCTTCCTCTAATCTGAGTTATCATATCACTTTTTTCGACGCCTAATGTAGTAAATTATTTTTTTTATCTCTTTGTTGTGCGTCAACTGCTGCCAAAGCTGCCATATTTACCATTTCATCAACGCTTGAGCCCAATTGTAATATGTGTACAGGTTTGCTTAATCCTAGAATCACAGGCCCAATAGACTCAGCACCTTCAAGTTGTTTTAATAATTTATAGGTGATGTTTGCAGACTCTAAGTTTGGAAAAATCAGGACATTCACTTTTTTTCCATTGAGTTTTGAAAAAGGAAATTCTTTGGCTAATAATTCAGGATTTAATGCAAAATCAGATTGAATTTCCCCATCAACAACTTCATTTGGGTAATTTCTGTGAATATAAGCAACAGCTTCACTGATTTTTGTAGAACTTTCAGATTTTGAGGAACCAAAATTTGAAAATGATACCAAAGCGACATTGGGTTTCATACCAAACATTTTCACCAGATTTGAAGTCATTTGTGTGATTTTTATCAAATCTTTCGCTGTTGGATTGATATTAATAGTAGTATCAGCCAAAAAAAGAGGCCCCTGTTTTGTCAACATCAGGTTACAAGCAGCAATTCTTGAGATTCCTTTGTCTTTTTCAATCAATTCTAAAATTGGTTTTACCACACTTGGATAAGGTCTTGAATATCCAGTTATTAGTGCATCTGCTTCATTTACATTTACCATCATTGCAGCATAATAATTTCGCTCACGCATCAATTTTTTCGCCTCTGTGAGTGTTCTTCCTTTTCTTTGTCTTGATTTCCAATATGCCAAGGCATATCGATTTCTGCTTTCTTCTTCTTCATCAGTTTTTGGATCTAAAATTGGCACATCAGCCGTAAAACCAATTTCCTCTTTTAATGCCAAAATCACGTCTTTTCTTCCCAATAAAATAGGCAAACCAATTTTTTCATCATGCACTCTTTGAGCAGCTTTTAGTACATCAATATAGTCTGCTTCTGCAAAAACGATTCGTTTTAAGTTGCATTTTGCACGATTGTGAATCATTCTGATTTCTTTTCTTCCTGATCCAGTTCGTTCCATCAATTCTTCGCGATATTTTTCCCAATCAGTAATTGGTGCCAATGCTACTCCTGATTCCATAGCTGCTTTTGCAACAGCTGGTGGAATTTCGTAAATCAATCTTGGATCAAATGGTTTTGGAATGATGTATTCTTTTCCAAACGACAAATTCACTTCATCATACACAATATTCACTTGCTCAGGAACTGATTTTTTGGCCAATTCAGCCAACGCATGAACTGCAGCCAATTTCATTTCTTCATTGATTTTGGTAGCTCTCACATCCAAAGCACCTCTAAAAATAAATGGAAACCCTAGTACATTATTAACTTGATTGGGATGGTCAGATCTTCCTGTAGCCATCAAAATATCTTTTCTTGTGGCAACTGCTAGGTCATATTCTATTTCCGGAATTGGATTGGCAAGTGCAAAGACAATTGGATTTTTGGCCATGGTCAACAACATTTCTGGTGTAACCACGTGCCCTTTAGAAAGTCCTATAAAAACATCGGCATTTTTCATAGCATCACTCAATGTATGAAGATTTTGTGATGTTGAAAATTCTGCTTTTTCGGTGGAAAGATCATTTCGATCATTTCTAATCACACCTCTGCTATCACACATCACAATGTTTTCTCTTTTTGCGCCCAATTTCACATACAAACGAGTACAAGAAATGGCAGCTGCTCCAGCACCATTGATGACAATTTTTACGGTTGAAAAATCTTTTTCGGCAATTTCTATGGCGTTTTTTAAGGCTGCTGCTGAGATAATGGCTGTTCCATGTTGGTCATCATGCATCACAGGAATGTTCAATTCGGCTTTTAATCTACGTTCTATTTCAAACGCTTCTGGCGCTTTGATGTCTTCCAAATTGATACCTCCAAAAGTGGGCGCAATTGCTTTTACAACTTCACAAAATTTATCAACATCAGTCTCATTTATTTCAATGTCAAACACGTCAATGCCAGCAAAGATTTTGAAAAGCAAAGCTTTTCCTTCCATTACAGGTTTTGAGGCATCACATCCTATATTACCTAGACCCAAAACAGCGGTTCCATTTGTGATTACAGCAACTAAATTTCCTTTGGAGGTGTATTTGTAAGAATTGTTTTTGTCTTTTTCAATTTCCAAGCAAGGTGCTGCAACTCCTGGAGAGTAGGCAAGTGCTAAGTCGTGTTGTGTTGCGTATTTTTTGGTAGGAACTACCTCTATTTTACCTGGTTTTGGTTTGGCATGATACAACAATGCTTCATGTCTTTCTCTAGAATCACTCATAAAAAGATTGTTTGCTTATTTTACACACAAATATAGGGTTTTCATTTGAAGAGCAAAGGAAGTTTTTAATCTTTTAAAAAAGTCAAATGAGTTGTTTTTTTAAAAATTGAGCGTGTTCTTGATGTTTTTTTCTTTGTAAGAAATAGAAAAAGAGTTATTTATAATATTTGCATTTAAAGTTGCAAATGAACTTTTATTTTTCCAAGTAATTTTTAAAATTTCTTTAGTAGCATTTTCATAGTTAATTTGCCCTGAAAATGCGGATAAATTATTTCTTAATTGTATCATTTGCAATTGTTTTGAAACCACACTTTTTGCCATAGATTTTTCAATTTCTTCCATTGAAATAGTTGTTCTGTTGATTTCTTTATGTCCTCCATTACCAGCTTTATCGGCAGCTTCATAATCGTTTTTACCTGCGAAAAGATCTAAATACCAAACTTGTGGTATTCCAGGCATAAATAGTTGAATGGCTCTTGCTAATAATAATTTTTGTTCGTCTTCACCCAATGCACTAAAAAATGTGGCATTTATTTGATAATAGGATAATTTTTTTCCAGAAGCGTCGTATAAATTTTTAATACGGCCACCTCGTTTGATAATAATATCCATCAGATCATCAATTTCAGAATCTTTTAAAAGTCCGTTTTGATATTTATAGTTAAATTCTTTTCCTTTGAGGTCTAAAATTGGGATGCCATCATGACAACCAAGCATGTTAATAGTGTTGTATTTTTTGGTGACAATTTCGTTAATCCAATGTATTAATGCTACGTTGTTTTTTGTTTCAAGTGTGTGAATTAGCAATCCTGGAAGGAAAAAATCGTAAAAATAATACCCTTTTTGAGCAACTTCATCATGAAGATGCAATCCATATTCAGCATGAATCTCAGGCAAAACAATCAAGTCGTTTTTTGAAGCAATTTGTTGAATTCTCTCTAAATAATGCCAAGTGCCTGGTTTGTTGAAAAAATTAGTTTCACCAACTTCTTTGTGCAAATATGCAAAAGCATCTAACCGCAAAATTTTACAACCAAAAGTTTTTAGTTTTTGCAAAGTCTCTTCATAAAAATCCCAAACCAATTCACTTTTTGCATTCACATCCATTTGACCTAAAAAGTGTTTGTTTTTTTGGATGATTTGAAGGATATTTTCTTTCAAGTAGTTGTTTTCTTCAAAATCAATGGTTTCTATTGCAGTTTTTTTCTCAATAGCATTATTTATTTTTTTACAAATAAAAATTTTTTGTCTTTCAGAAATTTTATCAATACTTAAAAAATCATCTTTTGTAAATTTTTTGTAAGTTATTTCTTGATAAAATGTATTCCAATAAGGTTTTTCTGTTCCATCAGGAAAAGGAACTTTTAGAATTGGCAATCCTGATTTACGCATGAAAAGTTTTTCGAGATAATTTTGATACGGTATGACAATTTTCTCTTCATTAAGTTTTCCATGATTTTTCCAAAAGTCGTTCCAGTTGATAAAAAAATCTTTATAAATTGATTTTTCACCATTTTCGAGTAAGTCTTTAAATTGAGGAGAGGCTACAGAAAGATGATTGAGAACAATGTCAAATTTTAGCTGGATACTTAGATTTTTAAGCGCTTTTAAATCTTCATTAGAAACCAAATCTTCATTCAAATTGTAATCGATAATCGAAAAACCTCTATCCAAATCGCTATTGAAAAAAGTAGGCAACAAATAACAATATGAAAAAGTATTTATAAGTTCTTTTTTTTCGAGCAAAGTTACCAAGTCATTTAAATTTTTACCAATACTATCAGGATAAGCATTCAGCATTACGCCATTTGCGAGGAAATTTTTATTGTTTTTATTCATAAAACAGCAGTTTTTATTAATCTAATATTTTTGAAAGAATATTGATGTTTTCTGGTAATCTTCCTACATTTTGAAGTTTTAGTGCGGCTAATTTTAAGGCAATTTTCAAGCAGTCTTCGAGTGTTTTTTCTTTTATGTATGCAAACAAAAATCCCGACCAAAAAGCATCACCAGCGCCAGTAGTATCTAAAATTTCGTGTACTTTTATGGCAGGTAATTGAATGATTCCTTTATTTTTTTCCGATAATATAACGCCTTTGCTTCCTAATGTAAGACATACTATATCTACTCCTTCATTATGAAAAAAATCAAATATTTCTTGATGTGAAATGTTTTTATGAAACAACCTTTCCATGTCATCCTCACTTATTTTTACCAAAGGATTCAGTTTACAATACAATTTGATGGTTTGTATGGCTTTTTTTTTACTATCCCACAATTTTCCTGAATAATTGACATCTATACTCAATTTGCAACCCAAATCAAAAGCTTCTGAAGCTTTATTTAATATAGTGGTTTGTGCAGGATTTTTACTCAAAGCAAAACAAGTGGTATGAAATATTTTGGTTTCAGAAAGTAATTTATTGCTAATTTGACTTTCAAAAATGCAAGAATCAGCATCTCTGTATGGAATAAAATCAGGAGTGGCATTTGATTTTGATACAAAAATCACACTCGTATTATTTTCTGGAAGTTGATTAATGTGTATTGAGTTTATCCCAACTTCATGTAATCTATTGATAATATATTCTCCAAAACCGTCTTTGCCAATTGTAGATACTAGGACTGAATTTAATCCAAGTCTTTTGCAATTTAAAGAGACATTGGTTGGAGAACCACCTAAATACCGGTGATAATCTCTTGTATTATTGATAAAAACGTCATTTTGATGTCCTATAAAATCGATCAAGACTTCACCAACACATAAAATATCAATATTTTTACTTATTTTTCTCAATGGGATTTTCATTCTAAATTAATATACTATTTACTTTTTTCTTTTCTTAATTTTAACCCTTTGGTTCTTGAATACGCAATGCCAATAATCCTGCAATCATAAAAAATATACCTCCCAATAAAATGGCATTAACAGCACTGTTATTCAAAAGATTTTTTACAATTGGGCCAAAAGAGATTGTTTGAATTCCCATTGGAATTACAATCATCATGTTTACAATTCCCATGTAAACGCCACGTCTTTCTTGAGGAACAATTTTAGAAACCATTGAATATGGAATTCCCATCATTGCTGCCCATCCAATTCCAAATAATACCATAGGAATCAAAACCATGACAGAATCTTCAAAAAAAGGAATTGAAATCGTAGCAATTCCTGTTAAAAACAAACTAGTAACATACACTTTTTTTCCACCCCATTTTAGCGCTAAAGGCACCAAAGCTAGTGCGAAAATAATGGTTGAAATATTGTAAGTAGTGTTCATTTTTGCCGCTTGACTCAATGCTTCTGACTTATCAAAACCCATACTTTCTTGAAACATTGGAGAAATAAATTGCCAATAGATAAATAACGCATACCACTGAAAAAGATATACCCCAGACAATTTCCACATGAATTTTGGCATGTCTTTTATGGCATTTGTAATCTCAAAAAAAGGTGTTTTTATTCTTTTTAAAATCGGTAGAATATTGTGTTTTTCAATTTCTTTTAATTCACTTTCAGACGGAGGAATTTCGGGTGTTTTTAAAACAGACCAAGTAATTGTTGCAACCGATAAAATGGCTCCCAAAAAAAATGAATAATATAGCCATTTTGGAATTGTATTTACAGTAGATTCTATAGATTCTGAACCTGCAAACCAATCCTGAAAAATAAAGATAGACGCATTTGCAAGTACAATTCCTGCGCCCACAAACAAACTTTGCATTTGATATCCAAAACTCAACTGATTGTTTGGTAATTTATCACCCACAAAAGCGCGATAAGGTTCCATTGCCATGTTGTTTCCAACATCCAAAATCCAAAGTAATCCGACTGCAAACCACAATGAAGGACTGAAAGGAAATGCCAATAAACATAAACTTCCTATCAAGGCTCCAATCATAAAAAAAGGTTTTCTTCTGCCATAACGTGGCGACCATGTTTTATCTGAAATAGCACCAATAATTGGTTGAATTATCAAACCTGTTATAGGACCTGCCAGATTGAGCAAAGGCAAATCTTCGTGATGTGCACCTAAAAATGAAAAAATAGGATTTACGGCAGTTTGTTGCAATCCAAAACTAAATTGAATTCCCAAGAATCCAACATTCATATTGAAAATTTGCCAAAAAGATAAACTAGGTTTTGTGTTCATCATTTTTATGTGTTAATTATTTTATGAATGAAAGAGCCAATGATTAGGATTCACTGACTCTTTTCAATCAATTCAAAACTACATTTAATAAATTACTTTTCACTTAAAAACTATACGTTAATCCCATCGAAATAGAACGACCGGGTAAAGGTCTTGCTCTCACAATATTCACTTGGTTTTCAACAATACTTCCTTCTTCAGATTCTGTAATTCCTAGACTGTCGAATAAGTTATTTGCTGATAAATTTGCATTTAAATTTTTGGCAATTCCAATGTTTATAAAACTATTTACCATCACAAATCCTGGCATCAACAACGCATTATTATCTTGAGCGAAAGCCTTGCTTTGTCCTATAAAACTCAAACCAAATGCGTTTTGATTTGTTTTACCAAAGTTGTAGGTTGGAATAAAACTGTAAATAAAATCAGGTTGTCTTCTTGGCGTATTTCCATTATTTGCACCAGATTCAATGGTTGCTTTTGTGTAAGTTAACCCACCTCTAATGTCAAATTTATCAGAAAATTTATAAGTTCCTTCCAATTCAACACCTGCAGATTTGTAATCGTTTTCTATAATACTGTTTGAGGTTGCTTCAAAACCACCCTCTTCTGTGGTATTTGCAAAAAACAAAGTAGCATATAAAGTGCCTTTTTCAAAACCTCTTTTATATCCAAATTCAGCTTGGGTAATAAAATCCAGCGCATTGATTCTATCGCTATTGGTGTAATCCAATCCTGAAAATAAAATTCTATCTGCTTTTGCAGCTGCACCTTTACTTAATCTTGCGAAAACTGCTTGATTTTCTTGTAATTTATAGTTCAAACCCAAAGAATAAGAAACATAATTGTAATCATAATTTACAGTAGTCACATTCGAATTGTCTACGGCAAAAACATTTTGTTCAGGAACCGAAATTACACCATCATTGTTTACATCAAACTCTCTTGAAGAACCGCCAGCAAAAGAACCATCCACTTTCCCATTATCAAAACGAATACTTGCATCAACATTTAATTTGTCTGATGCCTCAATAGAAACGTTTGCATAAGGTGCTGAAACATTGTATTTAGTATCATAATTTCTGTGTAAATTTCCCCAAAAAGGAGTTCCGTAAGCATACAATCCGTTTTCGCTCAAAGGATTATTGGCTGCGTCAAAAACATTGATCAATCTTGCATTGTTGTCATTTACTTCTTGCAAATAAGAATTCCATAACCAAGACATAGAAACATTTTGCATCGATTTGAAATAGCCAAGCGTTACATTTACTCTATCAAAAGATTTTGACAATTTAATATCGTTCATAAAGTTGTTGAAGTTGTTCAATTCAACATCAAACATGTGAATTCTTGACACCAAACTATTTCCCGAAACAGCTGAACCATCATTGGCAAATTTTAGTGTTGAACCCGCTCCAAATGAAGTTGCGATGTCATTAGCAATGGTAACTTGTGCAGGAAATGGTGTTACAAAATTACCGTTATTGATAGAAAATCTTCCGTTATTATTTATTTTCCAACCTTCAGCCAAATCAAACGAAGCTTCCATTCCTATCGATTTTGAAATAGGATTCATTCCGTCAGAAACATCAGATCTTCTTAATTGACCATCCGCTCCTAATCCAACATTTTGAGTTAAAAAAGGTGTTTGAGACGTGCCTTTTGTTGCACTAAAATTACGAGCATTTTCCCAAGAAGGATTGCTATTTGTACCAGAAACCGCAATTGGCATTGGCATATAAGCAGCAGCTCGGTCATTTAAAAATTTTGTATAAAGTTTTACATATCCATTTTTAAATTCTTTTGTCAAATTAAATTTGAATTGTCCACCATTATTTGCAGTGAAACCTGTTTGTCTAATACCTTCTCCAACTCTATAAAATCCACCGACATGAAAGTACAATCCTTCTGAAATTGGTGCTCCATAATCAAAATCGGTTCTGAAAGAATCATAATCCAATCCAAAAGTGGTTCCTAAACTTCCGCCTTCCGTTTTTCCATCTTTACTTATTAAGTTGATGATTGCCCCTGGCGAATTTGAGGACAATGTAGAGGCAGAACCACCTCTAATTGCCTCGATTCTGCCAATACTATTGTCAAATCTTGTAAAAATATCTGCAGTTGCAAATGACATATCACCAAATAATAATACTGGCAAACCATCTTCTTGCAATTGAACATATTTTGATCCTCCAGAAGAAACTGGCACACCTCTTACAGCAATGTTCGAGTTTCCTTCGCCACCTGATGATTCTGAACGAATACCTGGAATTGTTCTGAAAATTTCAGCAGTTGTTCTAGGTGCAGATTGTGCAATAACCTTTGGTTTTATTGTGGTTATTGAGATACTTGACGCTATTTTTGATTTCGGATTTGCTACTCCCGTAATCACTATTTCGTCGAGAGATTCTGCATTTTCTTTGATAACAATATCAACAATAGTATTTTTTGAATTGATATTGATTTGTTTTTTAAAATTATCATATCCAATATAGGATGCAATTAATATATACTCGCCATTTGGAACGTTTTGGATTACATAATTTCCATCAAAATCTGATGTTGTTCCCAAAGTGGTTCCTTTAAGAATAATGTTTACACCAGGAATTGCTTGATTATTGCCATCCTTTACAATCCCCGAGATAGTGGATTGTGCAAAAAATGCTGTTGACGATAGTAAGAAAATCATCAGAACAGCAAACTTAAATTGTACTTGTTTTTTCATGTTAAATTGTAAATTAGATAAAAATTCGATTAATATTTTTGATAAATGTAAATTTTTAGCGCATTCATTTTCATATTATTAAAATCGAAAACGTTTTCGATTTAACAAAAACGTTTTCGATTTGTTTTTTTAGTATATTTAACCATTTTAAAAATGCATGTTCAACTTAAAATTAAGTATTTAAAAAATTGGTCACATTAAAACAAATAGCCGAAAAACTCAATATTTCTATCACAACAGTTTCAAAAGCATTGAAAGACTATCCTGATGTGAGTAAAAAAACACGAAAATTGGTCAGAGAAACTGCTTCTATGTTGCATTATAAACCAAATTCATTTGCGGTAAATTTAAGAACAAAAGAATCAAAAACAATTGGATTGATTATTCCTGAAATTGTACATCATTTCTTTTCGACCGTTATCAAAGGCATTATTTCTCAAGCAGAAAAAAAAGGCTATTTGGTCATCACACTGCAATCGAACGAATCGTATGATTTGGAAAAACAACAAATAGAATTGCTGCTTAGTAAAAGAGTAGATGGCATTTTAATTTCATTGGCAAATGGCACTGCAGATTATAAACATCTTTCAGAAATTATAGAAAATGATACGCCTTTGGTAATGTTTGATAAAATTGCCAAAGTGGTGAAATGTTCAAAAGTAATCATTGACGATAGAAAAGCAGCCTATAAAGCTACCCAACATTTGATTGATATCGGGTGTAAAAGAATTGCTCATTTTAGAGGGCCTTTGTTACCACAAAATTCGATCGACCGCTTTTTAGGATACAAACAAGCGTTAATCGACCATCAAATTTCATACGACTCATCACTGGTGTATCTTTTAAACGACATGAGTTTTGAGGAAGGAAAATTTTATGCAAATCAATTGCTTCAAGACCATAAAGAGGTTGATGGTATTTTTATCAATACAGATTTGGTTGCTATTGGCGCAATCACAGAATTCAATAAACAGGGTATCAAAGTGCCCGAGCAAATGAATATTGTTGGTTTCAGTAACTGGTTTATGGCTTCCGTAATTTCGCCTTCATTGACGACAATCAATCAACCTGGGTTTGAAATGGGAAAAAAAGCGTTTAAACTATTATACAAAGAAATCAAAGATAAAAAAGAAAAAAAGAGCATTGTTTACCGAGAAGAAATTTTAGAAACCACTCTGGTGATCAGAGATTCTACCAAAAAATTAATCTTTTAAAAAACGAATATTTCGATGCAATCCTGAAAACTTAGTTCTTTTTACAGCAGATTTTTTAAATACTTTTTGAAAGGTTTCTTTCGTAATTTCTTCCCAATCTCTTTTGGTAAATTGCAACATTTCTTCATTTGGATGAAATAAAGGTTCATTGTGTGCTTTTGAAAATCGATTCCAAGGGCAAACATCCTGACAAATATCGCAACCAAAAATCCAATCTTGAAATTGATTTTTAAAATGAGACGGGATATTTTCTTTCAATTCGATGGTAAAATAGGAAATACATTTGCTAGCATCAACAGTATTGTTGGGCAAAATAGCCGCTGTTGGGCAAGCATCAATGCATTTTGTGCACGAACCACAATGATTGGTGGTGGTTGGTTGGTCGTATTCTAATTTCAAATCTACAATCAATTCTGCCAAAAAAAAGAAAGATCCTTGCTGTTTTTCAATCAATAAAGAATGCTTTCCGTTCCAGCCCAAACCTGCTTTTTCCGCCCAAGCACGTTCCAAAACAGGAGCAGAATCTACAAAACAACGTCCAGCAACTTCGCCAATTTCTTGCTGAATACTTGCCAATAATTCTCGTAATTTTTCTTTGATCACTTGATGATAATCTTCACCATAGGCATATTTCGAAATTTTATACGATTCCTTGTTTTGTAGTTGTGCAGGATAATAATTATAGGAAAGTGAAATCACAGATTTGGCATTCTCTACCAACAATCTTGGGTCTAAACGCATGTCAAAATGGTTTTCCATATACTGCATTTCCCCATGAAAACCTTGTTGCAACCAGTTTTCCAAACGAGGAGCTTCCTCAGCTAAAAATTCGGCTTTGGCAATTCCGCAGGCTAAAAAACCCAGACGCTTGGCTTCTTGTTTGATAAATTGCGCATGATTGATTTTCATAGAAACAAAAATAAGGGAAAAGAGTTTTAAGTATTCACACTCTTTAAAAGTTTGTGCTTTAGGAGATATCTTTTATAGAAGTAAAACATTAATAATATGAAACCATTTTTTTTAGAAAAATGATTTTTTGAGTTAATTTTATATGAATAATTGTGTTTTTTTTTTCTAAATTGTTTTTAAAAAATAAAAACTTATTAAACTGTTCGCCTTTTCATAGCGGTTTTTTATTTTGGATGCTAATGAAATAACTTATATTTGTAAGTTAAAATTAGTTAGTTTTACAAGTATGAAAAACATCAGAAATTTTTGCATTATCGCGCACATTGATCATGGTAAAAGCACGTTAGCAGACCGTTTATTAGATTTTACGGGCACTGTAACCGAGCGTGAAAAACAGGAACAATTGCTAGATAATATGGATTTGGAACGCGAACGTGGCATTACCATCAAGTCCCATGCAATTCAGATGGATTATGAATTTGAAGGTGAAAAATATACTTTAAACTTAATAGACACTCCTGGTCACGTAGATTTTTCTTATGAAGTTTCACGTTCAATTGCGGCTTGTGAAG
Source organism: Flavobacteriaceae bacterium CG2_30_31_66 (assembly GCA_001873065.1). GTDB lineage: Bacteria > Bacteroidota > Bacteroidia > Flavobacteriales > Flavobacteriaceae > Polaribacter. The sequence continues at coordinate 64,706 of MNYM01000010.1, read as the reverse complement.
GCGCTTTGTTGATTGTTGATGCCGCTCAAAGTATCCAAGCACAAACGATTTCAAACTTATATTTGGCTTTAGAAAACGATTTGGAAATTATTCCTGTGTTGAATAAAGTGGATTTGCCTTCTGCAAATCCAGAAGAAGTAACTGATGATATCATAGAATTATTGGGATGCAAACCCGAAGAAGTTATTCATGCAAGTGGAAAAACGGGTTTTGGAGTTGGCAATATTTTGGAAGCAATTATTCGCAAAATTCCGCCGCCAAAAGGAAATCCTGATGCGCCCTTGAAAGCGTTGATTTTTGATTCAGTATATAATTCTTATAGAGGAATTGAAACCTATTTTAGAGTGATTGATGGAAGCATCAAAAAAAATCAGCAAATCAAATTCATGGCAACAGGCAATCAATATGGAGCTGATGAAGTGGGTACTTTAAAGTTGACACAAGTAGTGAAAAATGAAGTAAAAACAGGAGATGTAGGTTATTTAATTACAGGAATTAAAACTGCAAAAGAAGTAAAAGTAGGAGATACCATTACTGATTTTGCCAATCCAACAGCAGAAAAAATAGATGGTTTTGAAGACGTAAAACCAATGGTTTTTGCAGGAATTTATCCTGTTGATACAGAAGAGTATGAAGAATTGCGTTCTTCAATGGAAAAATTGCAATTAAATGATGCTTCTTTGGTGTTTCAAGCAGAAAGTTCAGCTGCTTTGGGATTTGGTTTTCGATGTGGATTTCTTGGAATGTTGCACATGGAAATCATTCAAGAACGGTTGGAACGTGAATTTAATATGACTGTAATTACAACTGTTCCAAACGTTTCTTATCACGCTTTTACCAAAAAAGAACCTCAAAAACCTATCATTGTAAACAATCCTTCTGATTTGCCTGATCCATCAAAATTAGACAGAGTAGAAGAACCTTTTATCAAAGCGTCTATTATCACAAAATCTGATTTTGTAGGGCAAGTAATGGGATTGTGTATTGAAAAACGTGGGCAAATTGTGAATCAAACGTATTTAACTCCTGAAAGAGTTGAGTTGACTTTTGATATGCCTTTGGCGGAGATTGTATTTGATTTTTATGACCGATTAAAAACAGTTTCTAAAGGATATGCTTCTTTTGATTATCATCCAATTGGCATGAGAGAATCAAAATTAGTGCGCGTTGACATGTTGTTAAATGCACAACCTGTGGATGCGCTATCTGCATTATTGCACATAGATAATGCTTATGGAATTGGAAAACGAATTTGCGAAAAACTAAAAGAATTGATTCCTCGTCAGCAATTTGACATTCCTATTCAGGCAGCTATTGGCGCAAAAATCATTGCTCGCGAAACTGTGAAAGCATTGCGAAAAGATGTCACTGCAAAATGTTATGGAGGTGATATTTCTCGTAAACGAAAATTGTTAGAAAAACAGAAAAAAGGTAAGAAAAGAATGCGTCAAGTAGGGAATGTAGAAATTCCACAAGAGGCATTTATGGCAGTTTTAAAGCTGAATGATTGATACTTAACCATGCTTTTATGAAAAAATATGAGGTTGTTATTGTTGGTGCAGGAACTGCAGGTTTAATGCTAGCAAGAGAACTTGGTAAACAACAATGCAAAACCTTATTGTTGGATCGAAAGAAAAATCTTTTAGATATTTCATTCAATACTTTAGGAAGTTTTATCAAAATAGCAGATTTTGGTTTGACTGAAAATGTGGTAGCTCAAAAAATAAATTCTATTATCATTCAAGCCAAAAATTTACAAGAACACATTTATGTAGATGCTGTTATTCTTGATAAAAAAAAGGTTCATGAGGAATTAATTGCTTCTTTGGATAAAAATTTTGTTGACATTCAATTGGATGTTCACATCAATCAAATTCATCAAAATTCAGAAAAAACTTTTACGGCTGTTTCAGATAAAAATGGGAATTCTTATCAAGCAACAATTTTTGTGGATTGTTCTGGCACAGCAGGAATTCTCAGCAAAAAAGTAGGATTACAAATCAAGAATCCTGTTTTGGCGGTTGGTGTTGAATACAACGTAAAATATTTTGGAAAATCTGATGAAGCCTATTTACTTCTTGGAAAAGAGTATAAGGGAGGTTATGGTTGGATTTTTCCTTTAAAAAATCAAAGAGCGATCATTGGATTTGGCACATTTGATGAGACAATGGTGAAAGGTTTAAAAGAAAGACTGAATGAAGTTTTACAGTTGCCCAATATCAAAAAACTTGTCGAAAAAGACAATGAAATTGTTGAAGGAGGCAGTATTCCTATCACACCAGTTTTGGATAAATTTGTTATTGAAAATTTAGTTTGTGTAGGTGATAGTGTCTCTCAAGTAAACCCAATTGTTGGTGAAGGATATAAATTTATTTTTGAATCTGCCATCATGGCAAGTGAATTCATTGTGAAATCCATCAAAAATAATTCAATAATTCACTTGTCTGATTACGAACAAACTTGGAGAAAAAGATTTTTATCAAACTACAAACGCTCAAAAATTGCTCAAAAAAGAATTTTCTCACTCACAAAAAGTGATTTTTTTGTAAAGTTGGGAATCTTTTTACTCAAATTGCGCCCAAATAAAAAAAATGCAAGCACACTTTCTGGGGAGTATTTTTAAAGTTTTAAAGTTTATCGCTTTAAAAGTTTGAAATAAAAAATCCGAAAGCAATGATACTTTCGGATAAATTATTTAAAATTTCATTATTAAATTAATGAATTGCTACATTTTCACATAAACTCATTAGTTTATTGATGAATTAATCTCTACTTCCAAAAATTTGTAAAGCCCAATATAACAACATTGCTAATGAGCCAATTGCAGCTACTAAATAAGTTCTTGCTGCCCATTTCAACGCATCAGTAGAACCTTCTAATTCTTGCTGAGAAACCATATTTTTGTTTTTTAACCAAGCCAAAGCTCTATTACTTGCGTCATACTCAACTGGCAAAGTAATAAAGCTGAAAATAGTTGCTAACGCCATGAAAATCAATCCAATAACAGCAATTGTGAAACCAAAACCAGTTTGTCCTGCACCTGCACCTAAAATCAATCCACCAATCACAAGCCATTGAGAAAAACGTGAAGAAATATTCACAACTGGCACCAATTTAGAACGCATTGTCAACCATTCATAAGCAGTTGCATGCTGAACTGCGTGACCAACTTCGTGCGCAGCAACAGCAGCAGCAGAGGCATTTCTTTGGTTAAAAACGGATTCACTCAAATTTACAGTTTTGTCTAAAGGATTGTAATGATCTGTCAATCTACCAGGAGTAGAAATAACTTTTACATCACGAATGCCATGATCTGCAAGCATTTTTTCGGCTATTTCAGCACCACTCATGCCATTTCTCAAGCTAACTTTTGAGTATTTATCAAATTTTTTCTTCAGAGTATTGCTGATAATCCAGCTAACCAAAGAGATTACACCTATTAAAATATAAAATCCAATCATAATTTTTACGTTTAATTATTAATGTCGAAATTGTTCGATAAATTTACAACATAAATTATTCCAAAATTAATTCGAATAAAAAAAGTGTCAAAATGACAACAAAACCTACAATTTTACTGATTTACACAGGAGGAACCATTGGAATGATGAAAGATTATGATTCTAACGCATTGAAAGCATTTGATTTTAGTCAGATTTCAGAAAAAATCCCTGAATTACAGCAACTCAATTGTCAGATTCACACCATTTCTTTTGAAACACCTATTGATTCCTCAAACATGAACACTCAATATTATATGGATATTGTAGAAATTATTGAGAAAAATTATGATTTATTTGATGGGTTTGTAGTACTTTCTGGTTCTGATACGATGTCATATACTTCTTCTGCCATCAGTTTTATGCTCGAAAATCTGCAAAAGCCAATTATTTTTACTGGTTCGCAACTGCCAATTGGCGATTTACGCACCGATGCCAAAGAAAATTTAATCACTTCAATTGAAGTTGCTTCTGCTCAAAAAAACGGCAAACCTATGATTCAAGAAGTGTGTTTATATTTTGAATATAAATTGTACAGAGCAAACAGAACAACCAAAATGAACGCTGAACAATTTGAAGCATTTGTGTCGATGAATTATCCGCCATTGGCGGAAAGTGGTGTGTATTTAAAGTTCCATGAACATTATTTACTGCGTGTTTCTGACGAAAATCTGCCTTTAATTGTTCGAAAAAAATTAGTAACAGATATTGTTATCATTAAAATTTTCCCTGGAATCGTTGAAAATGTGCTGAAAAGTATTCTGTCAATCAAAAATTTAAAAGGAGTTGTATTAGAAACTTATGGTTCAGGAAATGCGCCTTCAGAAAATTGGTTTGTGCACCTTATTAAAAATGCTATTGAGAAAAATATCCGCATTGTAAATGTGACGCAATGTTTGGGTGGAAATGTGAACCAAGGACACTATGAAACGAGTGTTGCTTTGAAAAAAATTGGCGTTGTGAGTGGAAAAGATATCACTACAGAGGCTGCTGTTGCAAAATTAATGTATTTATTGAATGAGAATTTTTCTTTGATTGAATTTACAAATCATTTTGAAACTTCACTAAGAGGCGAAATTTCATAGAAATAATTATTTTTTGATTTGATTGAACATTGTAAGACCTATTTTTAAAAATAAATGTGCTTTGTCAATAAATAGCTAAAAAAAAATTTTTTTATGCCTAACATTTTTTGTTACTTGCCCCAAAATAAAGTGGAATAGATTTGAATTTTTTTTAGTTGCAGAAAATTTCATATAAATTCTATTTTTGATTTGAAAATTTATATCTTTAACCCGTTAACTATTAAAATTAATTTATAACCAAGATGAAAAAAGTAGTAAATGCCTTATCTGTAACAGGATTGATGTTTTTTGGAGCAATACAATCAACTTTTGCGCAAGAAACAGTGACAGAAGCAAAAACGTTTCACCAAGTATTAAAGCAAAACTTTATTGATGGTGGCCCAGGATTTATGGGAATCGTATTAGTAACGTTAATCTTAGGATTAGCAATCGCCATTGAAAGAATCATTTATTTGAACATGGCAACAACCAATACAAAAAAATTATTGGCAAATATTGACGATGCATTAAGTTCAGGTGGCATTGAAGCTGCTAAAGAAGTTTGCAGAAACACAAAAGGACCAGTTGCTTCAATCTTTTTTCAAGGTTTAGACAGAGTTGATGAAAGTGTTGAAGAAGCAGAGAAGGCAGTAGTCTCTTATGGAGGAGTTCAAATGGGACAATTGGAGAAAAATGTTTCTTGGATTTCATTATTTATTGCATTGGCTCCAATGCTAGGTTTCATGGGTACTGTAATTGGTATGATTGGTGCCTTTAACGATATTGCTGTTGCGAATGACATTTCTCCAGCGGTTGTAGCAGGTGGTATTAAAATCGCCTTATTAACAACTGTATTTGGTCTTGTTGTAGCAATTATTCTTCAAATTTTTTACAATTATATCGTTGCGAAAATCGATAGTATTGTAAATAGTATGGAAGATGCGTCTATCTCATTGGTAGATTTATTAGTTAGATTCAAAAAATAAAATTTATTATGAAGAGTACTAAAATTTTAAATCTTTTAATTGCTGGAATTGCCTTAATTGGCGGTATCTTTTTCATAAGAATTTTTATGGTAGATACAGAAGCAATTGAAACAAATGTAGACGTTCAAAACCGTGTAATTAGTCCTTTAATTTCATTTTCCTATTATTTATTTCTAGGAACGGTAGCAGTTACAATTTTTCTTTCATTGAAAAGTTTGATTGGAAACAAAGACAATTTAATCAAAACTTTGAAAGGTTTGGCTGCTTTAGCAATTTTACTAGTTATTGCTTACATTTTGTCGGACAGCAACGCAGTATATGATGCTGCTGGAAGAATACAACCTGGAGGTGAAGAGGGTTCTTCAGTAAACAGATGGGTTGGAGCTGGCATTTGGTATAGCATTATTTTAGGTGGTATTGCTGGACTATTTTTCGTAGTGGATTTGGTAAAAGGTCTGATTAAATCATAAAATTATGGCAAGAAGAGAAAATCCAGAAATTAATGCAGGTTCAATGGCGGACATTGCTTTTCTGTTATTGATTTTCTTCTTAGTGACAACAACAATGAACGTAGATTCAGGGGTGTCTAAGAAGTTATCAGAAAAGCCACCAAAAGATTATGTTCCACCAATCATCAAAGAAAAGAATATTTTCGTAGTTCTTATTAATAGAAATAACGAACTCTTAGTTGAAAATGAGCGTATGCAAATTAAAGACTTAAAAGATGCTGCTATGAAATTTATTGATAATGGTGGTGGTATTGGAAACGCTGGTGAAGACGGCTCACCAGGAAAACCTTGTGATTATTGTCAAGGAGAAAAAAGTCCTCTTTCTTCGGACCATCCAAACAAAGCAATTATTTCTGTTCAAAGTGACAGAGGTACTGAATACGGTATGTATATCAAGGTTCAAAATGAACTTTTAAGAGCCTATACTGAGTTAAGAAATAAACTATCCTTGAAAAAGTATCAAATGACTTTTGATCAGTTAGAAAATGCTTATGACGAGGCTAAAAAGAGTTCAAAAGACAAATCTGAAGATTTGAAAAGCAAAGTAGAATTTATAAAAACTGCTTATCCTCAAATCATTTCGGATGCAGAGCCAACGTCTTAATTAATTTTAAAATTTAACAACATGTCTAAATTTAGAAAAAAAAAGAAGGGAATGCCAGCTGTGAATACTGCAGCTTTGCCTGATATTGTTTTTATGTTATTGTTCTTTTTCATGGTAACAACCACAATGAGAGAAACTGACTTAAGAATCGAAAATCCAAGATTACCCTCTGCTTCTGAAATTAAAAAGTTAGAACACAAAAGTTTGGTTTGTACAATTTATGTTGGCAAATCAAAAGATCCAAATAGAGACGGTGTAGGTTACAATAAAATCCAATTGAACGATAAAATCGCTTCTGCAGAACAGGTTCCAGCTTTTATTATTAACGCAAGATCTAAAGTCTCTGAGGCAGAAGTTCCTTTTATGACAACTTCTATAAAAGCTGATAAAGAATCTAACGTAGGTACAATCACTGATATTAGATTGAAATTGAGAGATGTAAATGCACTGAAGATTAGTTATTCTACCCAAAAAGGGTCAAGTAATTAATTATATTTTAAAATCTTAAAAAGGGTAATTCACCAGAATTACCCTTTTTTTATTGTCATTATTTTTTATTTTTTATTTTTAAAATATGTTATCTTTATTCGATGATAAAAATCCGATGAAAAAAGTTTTATATTTTATTCTTTTTTTAAGTTTGACATCCCTTTCCTATGCTCAGAAAGACTCTTTGAAATTAGGTGATAACTATGCAGATGATCAACTTTATGCGTCTATTTCGTATGCGCAATTTTTTAACCAACCTACAGTTATTAACAAAAGTTCCTTTTCTTATGCAATTTCAGCTGGTTTTTTGAAAGATTTTATTCTGAACAAACAAGGAAATATTTCGGTTGCTCTTGGTATTGGATATGGATATGATAATTTTAATCATAATTTAAAAGTTCAAGAAATAAATAATTTAACTGTATTTAGTGAGTCTGTAAATTTAAATTCGAATATTTTTACAGCACATAATTTAGAGGTTCCTTTCGAAATTCGTTGGCGAACTTCTAACGCTGTAAAGTATGATTTTTGGCGAATTTATACGGGAGTAAAGTTCCTTTATAATTTTTCAAATACCTTTCGATTTGAAGAAAATGGCACTCAATTTTCCTATAAAAATGTTTCAGCATATAACAATTTTCAATACGGAATAACATTTTCAGCGGGTTATGACGTTATCAATCTCCATGTTTTTTACAATTTGACTCCAATTTTTAAGGATGTAAAAATTAATTCTGAAAATATTGATACTAGTATTTTGAAATTTGGATTTATATTTTATTTATTGTAATATAAAAATTCCTAGGATTGGTAACATCAAACCAATAAAAAATCCCAAATAAACTTCTCTTTGAGTGTGGGCTTTTAAATGCAATCTTGCAGAAGCTACAATACCTGAAAGAAATAAAATTATCAAAATGATAACCAGAAAAGATTGACGGTAACTAATGCTCATTGCCATAAAAAATCCGGTAAAAATTCCAAATGTAAAGAGGTGAATACTCGCTTTTATTTGAAAGTAAAAAAGTAAGTAAACAATCATCAAACCCAATGAGGTAGAAAAAAATAGTAAGGTTAAGTCGTTTAAATTCTGAATATTTTCAATAGTATTTCCCAACAAATAGAAAACCCCAATCATCAATACAATTGGTAATTTTCGTTCGTGAATACTTTTGGTTTTATAAGAATCTATCAGTTTTAATTTTTTAAAAAGGACTAAAATCAATATTGGAATAAAATAAGTAGCTATAAAAACCAAACTCAAAATACTTAATTTTTGCTTGTTTTCGAAATTGTTTGGGATTGCTAAAAAGTACAACATTACTCCAATTGTTGGAATGACGATTGGATGTAAAACGACAGAAATTAATTTATAAAACTTCACAAAATTTCTTTTCGTAATCGCGCCACAGGAATGTCTAATTGTTCTCTATATTTTGCAATCGTTCTTCTGGCAATTGGATACCCTTTTTCTTTCAGAATTTCAGCTAATTTTTCGTCAGTTAGTGGTCTTTTTTTATTTTCATCGCCAATAACAGATTCTAAAATACTCTTTATTTCTTTTGTGGAAACATCTTCTCCTTGATCATTTTTCATAGATTCTGAAAAAAATTCTTTGATCAATTTTGTGCCATAAGGAGTAGAAACATATTTGCTACTTGCCACCCTTGAAATGGTAGAAATATCCATACTGATTTCATCAGCAATGTCTTTCAAAATCATCGGTTTTAACTTTCGGTCATCACCCGTTAAAAAATAGTCATATTGATAGTTCATAATCGCATTCATGGTCACCAACAACGTTTGTTGACGCTGTTTAATCGCATCAATAAACCATTTAGCAGCATCCAATTTCTGTTTAATGAAGAATACCGCATCTTTTTGAGACTGACTTTTAGCAGTTGCTTCTTGATATCCTTTCATCATATTGCTATATTCTTTTGAAATATGCAACTCAGGTGCGTTTCTAGAATTTAAGGTTAAATCCAATTCTCCATCTATAATTTTAATCGAAAAATCAGGCACAATTTGTTCAGCAAATTTGTTATTTCCAGCATAAGAACTTCCTGGTTTTGGATTTAGTTTCGAAATTTCGGTGTTGACCAATTTCAATTCATCTTCCGAAATTCCATATTTTTCTTGCAACTTGGTGTAGTGTTTTTTTACAAAATGGTCAAAAGCATTTTCGAGAATATCAATGGATAAGCTCCTAATTTTGTTAGATTCTTTCGCTTTTAATTGAATCACCAAACACTCTTTTAAATCTCTTGCACCCACTCCAATAGGGTCTAAATGATGCACTACTGTTGTTAAAATTCGAACAACTTCTTCTTCATTCGTGAAAACATTTGCAGAAAATGCCAAATCATCGACCAAATCAATAATTTCTCTTCGGATATAACCACTATCATCAATACTTCCCACCAAATGTTCAGCAATTGCAAACTCTTCATCTGTCAAACGAAAAGTATTTAACTGATTTTTCAATGACTGATGAAAGCTAATTCCGGCTTCATAAGGCACATTTTTTTCTTCATCGTCAGCCGAATAATTATTTGCCTGTGTTTTATAACTGGGCACTTCATCATCGCTCAAATATTCGTCAATATTGATGTCATCCGCATTGATTTTTTCAGAATCATTATCATCATCAAACTCGTTTGATAAGTCATCATCATAGTTTTCTGATTCTTCTTTTCCGTCATCAAGTGCAGGATTTTCTTCCAATTCTTCTTTGAGTCGTTCTTCAAAAGCTTGTGTAGGCAATTGAATCAACTTCATCAACTGAATTTGTTGAGGAGATAATTTTTGTAAGAGTTTGAATTGTAAACCTTGTTTTAACATAATCACAAAGATATGAATTAAGATAAAAATAAAATCGCCATTCTTGTGAGAATGACGATTGTTTTTATGAACGTTTTATGAACTTAAAATTCCGCATTTTGAGGGGTTCTTGGAAAAGGAATAACGTCGCGAATATTACTCATTCCTGTTGTAAATTGCACCAAACGCTCAAATCCCAACCCAAAACCTGAGTGCACTGCAGTGCCATATTTTCGCAAATCAAGATACCACCACAAATCTTCTTCTTCAATGCCAAGCGCTTTCATTTTTGCGACCAAAACGTCATAACGTTCTTCTCTTTGACTTCCACCCACAATTTCTCCAATGCCAGGAAATAGCACATCCATGGCTCGCACTGTTTTTCCATCATCATTCAAGCGCATGTAAAATGCTTTGATATTGGCAGGATAATCAAACAAAATCACAGGACATTTGAAGTGTGTTTCTACCAAAAAACGCTCGTGTTCTGATTGCAAATCTGCCCCCCAATCATTGATGGGATACTGAAACTTTTTCTTTTTGTTTGGGGTTGAATTTCTTAAAATATCAATGGCTTCTGTATAAGAAACTCGTTTAAAATCGTTGTCAACCACAAAACGCAATTTTGCTAATAAACTCATTTCACTGCGCTCGTTCATTGGTTTAGATTTGTCTTCTTCTGCCAAACGTTGGTCTAAAAATTCCAAATCATCTTTGCAAAATTCCAATGCATATTTCAATACTGATTTGATAAAATCTTCTGCCAAATCCATATTTCCCTCCAAATCCATAAAGGCAACTTCAGGTTCAATCATCCAAAACTCTGCTAAATGTCTAGTGGTATTTGAGTTTTCAGCACGAAAAGTGGGTCCAAAAGTATAGGCTTTTCCCAAAGACATGGCATACGCTTCTGCCTCTAACTGACCAGAAACCGTTAAATTGGTTTCTTTCCCAAAAAAGTCTTTCGAATAATCGATTTTTCCATCTTCGGTCAATGGAGATTTGTTGTCATGAAACGTAGTTACTCGAAACATTTCTCCTGCACCTTCTGCATCAGAACCTGTGATGATTGGTGTGTTTACGTAGTTAAATCCGTTTTCTTGAAAATATTTATGAACCGCAAAAGACAGTTTCGATCGCACACGCATTACAGCACCAAACGTATTGGTTCGTGTGCGCAAATGGGCATTTTCTCTTAAAAATTCGAAGCTGTGTTTTTTAGGCTGAATAGGATATTCTTCAGGATTGGAATCCCCTAGAATCTCAATTTTAGAAACTTGAATTTCTACAGATTGTCCTTTTCCTTGACTTTCAACAATGATACCATAGACAGCAATTGCAGCGCCAGTAGTAATTCTTTTCAAAGTTTCTTCGGGAGTTTTTTCAAAGTCAATGACACATTGAATATTTTTGATGGTAGAACCATCATTCAAAGCAATAAAACGATTGCTTCTAAAGGTTCTAACCCAACCTTTTAGTATAATTTCTTGAGAAATACTCCCTGAATCTAAAATTTCAACAACGCTCTTTTCTGTCATTTTTTATCAATTTGATGGATGTAAAATATTCTTTTTCTGAAACGAGTGTAAAGATACTTTTTTTGATTGAAAAACGATAAAGGAAAATATAGTTGTTCTTTTTGGGTTGTTTTTTTATGAAAATTACCTACTTGTAGGTATATTTTAATAAAGGTTTTGTGATTTAATTTACTTCGGATTTAAAAACAATAAAAAACAATAATCCTTAAAACAAAAAAGCTATGGCAATTTCCAATTTAAACAACAATCACTTGACGGCACCACAAATCACCGCGTCGAGAGAAGCATTGACAAACTTAGAAACTTCTTTATCAATTTTAGACGTAAATCTTACCTCAGAAGATCGCAGGAAGTATGGAAGCATCAACGAGCAAAACAAATTGTTTGTCAACAAAGTATTAGATTACCACAGCAACCAGCCCGAATTGCAAACGCCACATGTGGATTGGTCAGAATTTGCCAACGATTATAGCAGTCGTGGCAATCTAGAAAGCATGATTGCAAGGCTAGAAAGCCTCACTACCAGGTTAAAAAACGCCAAAATCTTGCACGATTTCGACAACTATCAAGCAGCATTGGCAGACTATGCCTACACCAATTTTATGGCAGGCACTGGCACTGTTGGGTATGAAAACAAAATGAATGAATTGAAACAGTTTTTTAGTAGGACTGCTTCAAACAACCAAAACACCCCACAAGTGGATTCCTAAATATAAAACTTGCGGTTCAAGAATAGTCCATTGGAGTAAAAAATAGAAAATTTGGGGTTTTATAACCATCAGTTAGGGTAGTGAACCCCAAATTTTATTTAAAATACTTGACTGGAGAAGTAAATACCCTCGACAGATAACTAACTTACCTAAAAGTATAATTATAACACCCAACATTTTAACAAGAAAAACAATATGTATAATTAACTATACTAATAGGTTGATTACCAAACGTAATTGGAAGCGTAATTGACAATAAAATATAAAAAAATAATATATAAGGATGGTTACTTTTATGAAGAAACTAAGAAATATGGTGATAAAATATTAAAATTTGACAAAAAAGGAAATCAAGTAGAATAGAATACTTCAAGTCAAATAAGCACTATCTTAGATAAAGTGCACTTTAGTTTGAAGACATACACCAATAGTATAAAATCCAACGTTATTTCTGTTTTAATTCAAAAAATTTAGCTTCAAAAAATCTTCGGGGCTCATCACGCCAAGATTACTTTTTTTGTAATCTTTAGTGTTTCTTGTAATAATTAAATTGATTTCTCCACTCAATTCAGCTGCATAGTTTTGTAAAGCATCTTCAAAGTCTTTAAAGTCAGAATTCAAAGCTACTACAATAGCGTTTTTATCAATTACTAGAATTTCTAAAATGGATAGTAACAATTTTAGTTTTTCTATCACTTTTTCTTGTTTGGCTTTTTGACTTAATAGATAATATACATTACTAACAATTACAGGGGTTACATAACCAATGATTCCCTTTTTTTCGCATAAAGCTAGAATGTTTGCCGCATTTTCTGAAAAAGGTTCTCTATCAAGGAAAAAGTCTAAAATAACATCGGTGTCAATGAGTACATTTTTCATTTTATAGGTATTTTTCAGAAAGTTTTTTTGTCAATTCTTTCTTGTAATCGAATTTAGCATCAGCAGAGAATGAACCTTTTAATGATTTTACAATCGGCGGTAATTCCTCTTTATTTGTAGGATTATCATTTACTAAAACTTTTAAATAATTTTCAATAATATTTGACAAACTATTTTCTTTAGTTTTAGCATACTTTTTAGCTTTCTCGATGATTGTTTCATCAATTGTTAAGGTCAATTTAGTACTCATAACGTTCTTTTTAAGATAGCAAAGATAGATAATGATTTAATATAATACGTAGTTTTTATAAAAATTTTGTACGTGTTGTAAAGATACACTATTTACTAACTCAAAACTTTATTCACACCACCGAACTCCAATGATATAGCACCCAACTGGTTTTAGTTTCTACTAAAAAATTGTGTTCTTCCCAATTGTCATCAAAGCAAATAACTTGTGTTAGTTCTTTTTTGTTTAGCAAATTAAAAAAAGGGATCGTTTCGTTATTCTTCGTAAATTCAAAACCAATTTCGCCAGTTATTCCTGCTATAGTTGCGCTGTATTTTTTCCAAAAATCTTCAATCGCTATTGGCTTACCTTGGGTATTGGTAAACCCTTTTTCTGCTATAAAAAAGTGTATGAAACTTTTTAATGTTGGCGTGGTGGTTTTCCACTCAGCTTCCCAAATACGCAGTGCTTTGGCTTGTTTTTGGAGTGCATAAATAAGTGCTTCAGTAGTCGTTTTTGCAACTTTTTTTGGCAATGCAACCACTATGGCTTTGTTCCAAAAAGAACTACTGGTATCCAACTCATAAAAATCGGCTTTTTGCCAATTTCCATCCGTTAATAAGTGGTCATATTGTGTTGAGTTGTAGAGGGTGCTTAAGTTCATTTTAAAAAACGTAAGGTGTTCCGTTTACGACAAAATTACAATCGGGCAACATTTCTTGCAACAGGAGCATTTTGTCTTTTATCACGGCTATGTCATCCACCGAAAATAAAAGAGTACTAAGGTCTGTTAAATCTTTTAATTGCAAAATACCATCAATAGTAATGCTGGTATCTTTTAGGTGCAAAAATTTCAGACTAACTAATTTGTTTAAATCGGGTATGCAGGCATCATCAATTTTAACACAACCTTTTAATTGCAATTCATCTATATAGAGAAGCGTTGTCAATATTTTAATAGCTTCGTTTGTGATTTCAGTTTCATTTAAATCAAGCATATTGATGCCTATAACATCTCTTAAATAGTATGCCAAACCAGCATCGTTTAATTCAGGCAATCCTCAAAAATCCATGTGCTCTTGAAAACCTGAATCAGTGGTTTCTGTTCCCAAGCGTTTTTCCCAATATTTTGTATTTCTAGCCATGATTAAATTTTTGATGTCGCATCCTTAAAAAGGGTTTTTAGTAAATTTTATTTAAATTAACTTAGATATTGAATGTAACTAAAAAATAGATTTCATGCAGAATATGATTGATGTTTTTAAATGAACAAATCATTTTTTATAATTTGAGAATTTGGGCAATCCTTTCTTACAATGATTTTAAATCTGTAAAATAGCAAATTAAATGAAACCACTAAGGTATTATTCTAATTCGCGGTTCAAGAATAGTCCATTGGAGTAAAAAATAGAAAATTTGGGGTTTGATAACCATTATTTAGGGTAGTGAACCCCAAAAATGGTTTAAAATAGCCAACAATAGGAGTAATGAACTCCATCAGATAAGTAATGTACCCCAACAGTTAATTATGGTATCCAAAAAACAGTCAATAAGAACAAACTTTATAAGTAACGAAACGGGTAGATTACTCATCAAACGTGAATAGAAGCGTAATTGACCTGAAAATTACCTATTTGTAGGTATATTTTAAATACAAATTCGTTTATAAATTTACATCATATAAAAAACGAATAATCAAACAAAAAAAATAAAATGTTCACTTTCTAAAAATATTTTTGTTTTATTTGAATTAATGCAAATCGATAAATACCAAACCAATAGTTAATCCATCCCATTTGACTTTAGGTATTTGTTTGTTAAAGTAGAAAGTGAAAAAGGGCGAAATTGTAAGGAGGAAAAGAAAATGTAAAATTTGTTTTTTGTATTAGATGTGATGAAAGCCAATGATAAAACGTCATTGGTTTTCTGATTTTTAAGACACAACAATGTTGCTAATCCTCTTGATCTTCCTCAGGAATAATCATCATTGCAGGCTCTTTGAATATTTTTTTATTGGCAATTTTCTTCTCAAAAGTCAATAATAAAGAAGGCAATAACAACAAATTAGAAACCATTGCCAACAATAAAGTAATTGAAACCAAACCACCCAAAGCAATAGTGCCTCCAAAACTTGACAACGTAAATACTAAAAATCCAAAGAATAACACAATAGAAGTATAAAACATACTCACGCCAGTTTCACGCAAAGCCCCAAAAACAGAGGGTTTTATACGCCAATTATTGGCAATTAATTCTTGACGGTATTTTGCTAAAAAGTGAATGGTATCATCTACCGAAATTCCAAATGCAATACTGAAAACCAAAATGGTAGAAGGTTTTATAGGAATGTCTAAAAAGCCCATCAATCCAGCAGTAATCAACAATGGTAAAATATTGGGCAATAATGAAATCAAAATCATTTGTGGCGAACGAAACATCCAAGCCATAAAAATCGCAATCAAAATGATGGCTAATAACAAGGAAACTACCAAGTTATTAATCAAATAATTGGTTCCTTTGATAAAAACAAACGCCTTTCCTGTTAGGGTAACTGTATATTTATCTTTGTCAAATTCCTTGTCAATAACAGTTTGGATTCGTTCTTGAATGTCGTCCATTTTTTCTGTTCCAATGTCTTTCATAAATGTTGTGATGCGTGCATAACGTCCTGTAGAATCTACAAAACTCTTCAACATTCCTGAGTTGTTACTTGAATTTTTTGAATAGGAAAAAATGTAATTTTGTTCTTGACTTGTGGGCAATTGATAGTATTTGGGATTGCCTTTATAGTAAGCTTGTTTGGAGTATTTGACCAAATTTACTACCGAAATAGGTTTTGACAATTCAGGAAAAGTTTCAATACTTTCATGAATTTTATCCATCTTTTTTAAGGTAGATAATTTCATGACGCCTTTTTCTTTCTTGGTATCTATCAAAATTTCTAAAGGCATGATGCCGCCAAATTCGTCTTCAAAAAACTTTATGTCTTTATAGAAATCCATACTTTTTGGCATGTCTTCAATTAAACTTCCAGAAACTCGTATTTGATATACTCCAATAATTCCTAAAATAATGATGATGACCGAAGTAAAATAAATGGTAATTCTTCGATCTCTAACCGTTTTTTCCATCCAATTCACCACATTTTCAATCCACTGTGTTTCAAGATGGTTCAAATGTTTTGGTTTTGGAAGTGGCATAAAACTATAAATAATCGGAATAATCAACAATGCCAGAATAAAAATACTAATGATATTTAGTGAAGCCAAAATCCCAAATTCGCGCAACAAACTACTTTTTACAAAAATAAAAGTTGCAAAACCAGCAGCGGTTGTAATGTTGGTCATCAAAGTGGCATTTCCAACTTTGGTAATCACGCGTTGCAAAGATTTTGCTTGATTGCCGTGTTTTTTTACTTCTTGTTGGTATTTATTAATAAGAAAAACCGCATTTGGAACACCAATTACAATGATTAAAGGTGGAATTAATGCAGATAAAACGGTAATTTCATAACGAAACCAACCAATAAATCCCAAAGCCCAAGTGACGCCAATCATCACCACTAAGAGAGTGATAAAGGTGGCTCTAAATGATCTAAAAAAGAAAAAGAAAATAACGGCTGTAATCAATAAAGCACCCAAAACAAAGAGTAAAATTTCATCCTGAATGTTTTGCGCATTTAAAGTTCGGATATAAGGCATTCCTGAGATTCGAACATCAACTTGGTGTTCTTTTTCGAATTTTTCAACCACAGGAATCAGTTTATTGATAATAAAATCCCTACGAGCAGTCGTATTTATCAATTCTTTTTTGATGTAAATCGCAGTTTGTAAAGTCCCCGTTTTTTTATTGAACAGCAAATTATCATAAAAAGGCAATTTTTCGAAAAGCTGTTTTTTGATTGCTAAAACTTCTTGGGTCGTTGTTGGATCTTTTTCGAAAAGAGGTTCTAAAACAAACTGTCTTTTATTTCTGTCGGCTTTTAATTTTTGAACATCCGCAATAGAGATTGTAAAATCGATTTCTTGTAATGTATTAAAATCATCAATCAAATGATTCCAAGCGTTAAAAGTTTTTGCTCCAAAAACGGTAGTATCTTTAATTCCAAGAATTACCAAATTGCCTTCCTCACCAAAAATTTTTAAGAATTTGTTGTATTCAAGATTTACTTCATGATTTTCTGGCAGCAGGTTTGCTTCCGTATATGAAAATTTCATGTGTCTTATTTGCGTTGCCAACAATCCTGTAATGATTGCAATAATTATCAAAACCGAGTATCGATTTCTTAAGATAATACCAGCAACTTTCGTCCAAAAGTTCATTCAAAAAAAATTTGTGCAAAGGTAATTAATACTGAGACCGATATAAAACAAAAAAGAGTGTTAAAAAAACACTCTTTTGATATTAGGTTATTAAATCAATAAAGTTAAACAGTCATGATTTCTTTTTCTTTCACGACCAAAATTTCGTCTATTTTTTTTACAAAAGTATCTGTCAATTTTTGAACATCGTCTTCAACAATCTTCTTTAAATCCTCAGAAATTTCCAATTTTTTGATGTCATTATTGGCATCTTTTCTAGCATTTCTGATACCAACTTTGGCAAATTCAGCCTCTGCTTTTGATTGTTTTGCCAAGTCTTTTCTTCGTTCTTCTGTTAAGGGAGGTACGTTAATCATGATAATATCGCCATTATTCATAGGATTAAAACCAAGATTAGCCAACTGAATGGCTTTTTCAATTTCTTGCAACATTTTTTTCTCCCAAGGCTGAATTGTGAGCGTTCTTGGGTCAGCAGTGCTCACATTGGCAACTTGCGATAAAGGCGTTTGTGAACCGTAATAATTCACCAAAACGGTACCTAACATGGCAGGAGTTGCTTTTCCAGCTCTGATAGAACGAAATTCTTTTTCAAGATGTGCAATGGCATTGTCCATGGCTTCTTTTGCGGTGTCTAAAATAAAATCTACTTCGTCGTTCATCTTTTTTAAATTAAAGATTTTTTTAAATATTGATCAATGTTCCAACTTTTTCGCCAGAAACCAGTTTCATTAAATTTCCTGTTTTGTTCATGTCAAAAATAATAATAGGCAATTTGTTTTCTTCACTCAATGTAAAAGCAGTCATGTCCATCACTTTCAATCCTTTTTCAATAACGTCTTTAAAGGTGATATTTTCAAATTTAATCGCATTTTTGAACTTTTCAGGATCTGCATCATACACACCATCCACTCTTGTTCCTTTCAAAATAGCATCAGCATCAATTTCAATGGCTCTCAAAACTGCAGCTGTATCTGTTGTGAAATAAGGATTTCCTGTTCCTGCTCCAAAAATAACCACACGACCTTTTTCTAAATGTCTAATTGCTTTTCTTCGGATATAAGGTTCTGCAACTTCTTTAATTTCGAGTGCAGTTTGCAATCTTGTATACACATTTTCAGCTTCTAAAGCACTTTGCAATGCCAAACCATTAATGCAAGTTGCCAACATGCCCATGTGATCTCCTTGCACACGATCCATACCATTACTTGCGCCAGCAACGCCTCTAAAAATATTTCCTCCTCCAATCACAATGGCAACTTCAATGCCTTGATCTACAACTTGTTTGATTTCTTTTGCGTATTCTGAAAGACGTTTTGGGTCAATACCATAATTTCGATCGCCCATCAAGGCTTCTCCACTTAATTTTAAAAGGATTCTTTTGTAGTGCATGTTTAGTTGGCTGTTAATTAATCCTTCTTTTTTAAAGGAAAAAATTTTTCGCAAAATTAACGTTTTTTTATACAATAAAAAAAGATGAAATAGTTTTACCAGATTTTTTATCAGAAATTCTAAAACCTTTGCAACTGAAATAGCCTCATTTAAACCTTTGTAGCATCAAATAAAAATGATTATTTTTGCACTCGATTTTTTAAGAACTAGAGAAATAGCACCATGAATATTACAAAAGAGAACTTAGACGCTTTAAACGCAGTTATAAAAGTGGAGTTTGTTGAAGCAGATTATAAAGAAAAAGTTGACAAATTGTTACTTGATTATCGCAAAAAAGCAAACATCCCAGGATTTAGAAAAGGCCAAGTGCCAATGGGAATGATCAAAAAACAATATGGAAAATCCGTCTTGATTGATGAAGTAAATAAAATGCTTCAAAGTGCCTTAGGAAAATATATTGTGGATGAAAAATTGGATATTTTAGGAAATCCATTGCCAAGAATCAAAGAGGATTTTAATTGGGATGCACCTTCTTTTTCATTTGAATTTGAGTTGGGTTTGGCACCACAATTTGATATCGATTTATCAACTAAAAATAGCGTTCAGTTGTATAAAATTTCAGCAACAGAATCTTTGATTGATGAAGAAGTTCAAAATATCCAAGCGCGTTATGGTAAAATGAGTTCGATAGATGAAGTTACTGAGCAAGCAAATGTGACAGTTACTTTCGTAAATGAAGAAATGGAAATCAATAAAAAATCGACGTTCAGAATCAATGAGCTAAAAAACAATAAAAACGTTTTGATTGGCGCAAAAGTAGGGGATGTTGTTGCATTGGAAACCAAAGGAATGTTTGAAGATGACCACAGATTGCAACATCTTTTAGGCGTTTCTCATGACATTGTTCATGGTTTAGACATCACTGTTGACGCTACTATTGAAGATATAACCAAAACTGAATTGGCTGATTTAGACCAAGACTTGTTTGATAAGTTATTTCCTGACAATAGCGTAACAACGGCCACTGAATTAAGAGAGAAAATTAAGGAAGATGCTGAAAAGCAATTTGAACAACAAGCTGACCAACAGTTTTTGAATGATGTGATTGAATATTTAATCAACCATACTCAGTTTGATTTGCCTGCTACTTTTTTACAAAAATGGTTGCAAACTGCTGGCGAAAAACCATTGACTCAAGAAGAAGCAATTGCAGAATACAACAAATCTGAAAAAGGATTGCGTTACCAATTAATGGAAGGAAAAATCCAAAGAGATCACAATATTACTATTGATTATAAAGAATTGGTTGACTATGCAAAAGGTTTTATTCGCTCTCAAATGGCTCAATTTGGAAACCTACATCCAGAAGAAAAAGAGTTAGAAGACATTGCTGGTAGAATTTTGCAAAACCAAGAAGAAGCTCAAAAATTACAATCGCAATTGTTAAGTCAAAAAATATTGAAATTTTATAAAGAAACTGTAAATTTTGAAACGAAAGATATTACGTATGAAGAATTTATTGAAAAAATGTATCATTAAGATTTCATGAAAATATTTTTTACAAATTAAAAGTTAAAAACCTGAATCCTCCCATTCAGGTTTTTTTATTATTTAATTTCAAAATAGTACATAAAAAGAATAGTTTGTATCTTTACAAATTAATTAATAATATTTTACAACAATGGATTTCGGAAAAGAATTTGAAAAATACGCTACAAAAGAACATGGAGTTAGTAGCACTTATTATACCCAAATTACGAGTAGTTTAACGCCCTATATCATGGAAGAACGTCAAATGAACATCACTCAAATGGATGTTTTTTCACGTTTAATGATGGATAGAATTATCTTTTTAGGTACTGGAATCAATGATCAAATTGCGAATGTAGTGCAAGCGCAATTGTTGTTTTTAGAAAGTGTAGATGCCAGTAAAGATATTTCTATTTACATTAATTCTCCTGGAGGTGGTGTCTATGCAGGTTTGGGGATTTATGACACTATGCAATTTGTAAAACCAGATGTAGCAACAATTTGTACAGGAATGGCAGCTTCGATGGGCGCGGTTTTAATGTGTGCGGGTGCTAAAGGAAAACGTTCTGCTTTGCCACATTCAAGAGTCATGATTCATCAACCAATGAGTGGCACTCAAGGTCAAGTTTCTGACATGGAAATCACCATCAAAGAAACCATCAAATTAAGAGATGAATTGTATGCTATCATCGCATTTCATTCAGGACAATCTGTGGATAAAATCCAAAAAGATTCTGACAGAGATTATTGGATGAAATCATACGAAGCCAAAGAATATGGTATGATTGATGAAATTTTACAAAGAAAATAAGAATGGTAATAAGCGCTATGCAGAATGCTTCATAACATTGCTTAAAGCCTAATGCCTAAATCCTAAAGCTGAATAAAATGGCAAAAGAAAAAAATTTAGAATGTTCGTTTTGTGGACGTAAAAAAGCTGAAACCAATCTCTTAATTGCCGGGATGGATGCACACATTTGCGATCATTGTATTGAACAAGCTTATGGTATTGTAAAAGAAGAAATTCTTCAATCATCAAAAAGTACCTTAACGAAAGAACTTACCATAAAAAAACCTCAAGAAATTAAGGCTTTTTTAGATCAATACATTATTGGTCAAGACGAAACAAAACGCGCCATGTCTGTGGCTGTGTACAATCATTACAAACGATTGTTACAAGCAAAAGACAAAAATGATGATGTCGAAATCGAAAAAAGTAACATCATTTTAGTAGGTGAAACAGGAACAGGAAAAACATTAATTGCCAAAACCATTGCAAGAATGTTGAACGTTCCTTTTTCAATTGTTGATGCAACTGTCTTAACCCAAGCAGGTTATGTGGGTGAAGATGTGGAAAGTATTCTCTCAAGATTGTTGCAAGCTGCTGATTATAATGTAGAAAAAGCCGAAAAAGGCATTGTTTTTATTGATGAAATTGATAAAATCGCTCGAAAAGGAGACAATCCTTCTATTACTAGAGATGTTTCTGGAGAAGGTGTTCAGCAAGCTTTATTAAAGTTATTAGAAGGAACTGTTGTAAATGTTGCTCCACAAGGAGGAAGAAAACATCCTGAGCAAAAATTTGTGGAAGTCAATACCAAAGATATTCTATTTATTGCAGGTGGCGCTTTTTCAGGAATTGAAAGAAACATAAGCAAAAGATTGAATATGCAAGCGGTTGGTTTTGGGGCCTCTATGGATGGTGAGTCTCATGATAAAGAAAACTTATTACAATACATCACACCTTCTGATTTAAAATCTTTTGGATTAATTCCAGAAATTATTGGTCGTTTGCCAGTATTAACTTATATGAATCCACTAGATTCAATAGCTTTACGTGCTATTTTGACAGAACCTAAAAACTCGATTATCAAACAATATGCAAAACTATTTTTGATGGATGATGTCGATTTTACAATTTCTGATGACGCTTTAGATTTTATTGTTGACAAAGCTATTACTTACAAACTTGGAGCAAGAGGTTTGCGTTCTTTGTGTGAAGCCATTTTTACAGATGCCATGTTCGATTTGCCAAGTTCTAACGAAAAAGTATTAAATGTTACCAAAGAATATTGCGAATTTAAACTGTCAAATACCAAATTAAAAAAGTTAAAAGAAGCTTCTTAAATTCATTAAAAAAAATAATTATTCAAAACCTCATTAAAATAGATTTAATGAGGTTTTTTATTTGCATATCCAATCCTTATATTTGTTTTTCTTTTTTTAGTAAACCCAATTCATGATTTCCAGAAGTACCATAGATCGCGTTTTTGAAGCTGCAAGAGTAGAAGAAGTTGTTGGCGAATTCGTGCAACTCAAAAAAGCAGGAAGCAATTTCAAAGGATTAAGCCCATTTACCGACGAAAAATCACCTTCGTTTATGGTCTCTCCAGTAAAACAAATTTGGAAAGATTTCTCAACGGGAAAAGGAGGCAATGCCATTTCATTTTTAATGGAACATGAGCATTATACGTATCCTGAAGCCATCAAATGGTTGGCAAATAAATATAATATTGAGATTGAGGAAACAGAGCAAACCAATCAAGAAAAAGAACTTGTCAACGAACGTGAAAGCATGTTTGTGGTTTCGGATTTTGCGAAAGATTTTTTTCACAACACCATGCTCAAAACCAACCAAGGAAAAGCAATCGGACTCAGTTATTTTAAAGAGCGTGGTTTTCGTGACGAAACCATTGAAAAATTCGATTTAGGATATTGCCTTGATGAATGGGACCATTTCACAAATGCAGCCATTGCCAAAGGTTATCAACTAAAATATTTAGAATCTACAGGACTTACTATTGTTAAAGATAACAAACAATTTGACCGTTTTAAAGGTCGTGTCATATTTCCAATCCATTCCATGTCTGGAAGAACATTGGGTTTTGGTGGCAGAATTTTGACCAATGATAAAAAAGCAGCAAAATACCTGAATTCTCCAGAGAGTGATATCTATCACAAAGGAAAAGTGTTGTACGGAATTTTTCAAGCTAAGAAAGAAATTGCCAAGCAAGACAATTGTTTTTTGGTAGAAGGATATACAGATGTGATTTCGTTTCATCAATCAGGCATTGAAAATGTGGTGGCTTCTTCAGGGACTGCGTTAACGCCCGATCAAATACGGTTGATTAGCAGATTAACCAAAAATATTACCGTTCTTTTTGATGGGGATGCAGCAGGAATCAGGGCTTCTATTCGTGGAATTGATTTGATTTTAGAGCAAGGAATGAACGTGAAAGTGGTGCAATTCCCTAATGGCGAAGATCCTGATAGTTTTGCAAAATCGCATTCTGATAGCGAGTTACAAGCCTTTTTGGAAACTGCAGCTCAAGATTTTATCAATTTCAAGGTGTCACTTTTATTGGAAGATACTCAGAATGATCCTGTAAAAAAAGCAGGCTTGATTCGTGATATTGTCGCGAGTATTTCTAAAATTCCTGATGCGATTCAGCGCGAAGTTTACGTGCAGGAATGTGCCAGAATTATGGAAATTTCTGAACGTATTTTGTTTAGCGAATTGGCGCAATTACTGTCCAAAAACAATACAGAAGAATCTAAAAAGTACCAAGCTGAGAAAAAAACTTTCGAGGTTGTAAAAAGACAAGACATTCAGTTAAAAGAAATTGACCAACTCGAAATTTTAGAGCGTGAAATCATCAAACTCTTGCTGCTTTATGGCAATGAAGAAGTTGATTTCATGGACGAAATTATTCATATTGATGAAAATGGCAAAGAAATAAAAACGCCCAAGAAATATAAAAATTCGGTTTCAACGGAAATCTATCTGCAATTGCATGATGACGAAATTCATTTTACAAATTCGGTTTTTCAAGAAATTTACAACGAAATTATCTTTCAGCTGAACAATTTCCAAAAATTAGAACTCGACCAATTAATCAATCACATTAATCCTACTATTTCATCAACAGTGACTTCTATTTTGATGGATGAAGAAAAATACCAACTTAGTCAATGGGAACGAAAAAATATTTTTGTAACAGAAACTAAAGAAGTGTTGATGAAAGCAGTTACAGATGCTATTTACAACATTAGAAGAATATTGATTGACAAACTTCTTAAAGAAAAATCAATCAAAGAAAAAGAATATTCAAATGACGAAATCGAGGAAATAATGAACTACAATTCATTAAGAATTCGGCTTTCTGAAAAATTAAATAGGGTAGTTTAGATTTTTTTTCAAAATATTACTTACAAAAAAAAGGTTTAGGACGCTCGTAAAACCCTTATTTTACTAAAAAAACCGAAAAAATTTCCTAAAAAATCATCTCCTAGGAATATTATAAAAACGTAAAAAGGGTGTTTTTCCTGTTGTTTGGTCTAATTTTTTTAATACATTTGGACTCGAAAAAGAACTTAAATTGTTAATTATGAAAAAAGTATTCCAAATCTTAAAAATCGCTCAATTGTTTATTTTTTTACCTTTTGAAATTACTAACGGCTCTAAAAGACGTACTTATTTGAAAATAAAAAGATTGATGATTGCAGCAAACCTCCTATAAAAAAAATCCCTTCATTGATAAAATGAAGGGATTTTTTTAATCAAATCACTTTAAATCTTTAGGAATTTCACATATAGGAATAGGCAACATTTTATGTTTGTTTGCACAATTAAATTTTATATAAATCTTAAAAACTTCTAACTCTCGTCCAGAAAAATCATCACTTGTTTTGTCTTTTTCTTGCATGTTCATTGCCCATTCTAGCTCGTCATATGAAGCTCCAATTTGGTCCTCATCAGTTCTGTGATCTCCCCACAAACCGTCAGTTGGTGAAGCTTCAATAATATCTTGGTTTATACCATAATGTTTCGCAATCATATACACTTCCGATTTCATCAAATCAGCAATCGGACTTAAATCAACACCTCCATCACCATATTTTGTATAAAATCCAACCCCGAAATCTTCCACTTTATTTCCTGTGCCAGCAACCAAATAACCGTGCAATGATGCAAAATAATATAATGTTGTCATCCGCAAACGCGCTCTTGTGTTTGCTAATGACATAAAACGGCTTTCTTCATCATCCACTTTAGGAAATGACGCAACCATACTATCAAAAACAGGTGTCAAATTTACGGCCACTTTTGAAACATTTGTATGGCTTTTTTGAAGCCAATCAATATGATTTTGAGCTCTATTTACCTGATTTTCTGCCTGATGAATAGGCATTTCAACACACAATAATGGCATGCCCGTTTTTGCACACAAAGTTGAGGTTACTGCGGAGTCAATACCTCCAGAAACACCAATCACAAAGCCATTTACTTTCGCATTTTTTGCATAATTTCCCAACCAATTTTTGATGTAATCTGCTACTTTTTCTGTGTTCATTGATAAACTATTTTAGTATTTTTAACGTTTTTAATTTTCAATGACTAAGATACAAAGAATATGAGATTTGCAGGAGTTGTTTTGTTGGTTTTAATGTTAATTTTTTGTTGTTCTGATAAAAATCAGTCAAGTATTGATATTTCAAAAGTAATTGTTGACTTTTCAGTAATGCGTTTTGAAATTGATTTTTATAGTGCCACTCAAAAAACTTTGCCCAAAGTGAAGTTGAAATATCCTTATTTGTTTCCAGAAGCTTTTTCGGACAGCATTTCTTTTTCAAAAATAGGGGATGCGCAAGAGCAAAAATTATTTTCTGAAACCCAAAAAGTATTTAAAGATTTTTCTGAAACTGAAAGCCAATTAACGTCACTTTTTAAGCATATCAAATATTACAATCCTACATTTCAAGCACCCAATGTGGTAACACTTCAAACTAATATTGATTATGATAGCAAAGTGATTTATGCCGATAGTTTGTTATTCATTTCTTTGGATGTTTATCTCGGAAAAGATCACGAATTTTATGATGATTTTCCGAAATATATCAAAGAAAACAACACAAAAGAGCATTTAATTGTTGATGTTGCTGAAGCAATTAGTGGCACACAAATACCGCTCTCAAACAACCGAACTTTTATTGGAAAAATGATTCATGAAGGTAAGAAAATTGCTTTGTTGGATTGGTATTTGCCTGCTGTTTCTGAAAAAGAAAAAATGGGCTATGCTCAAGAAAAGTTGGATTGGGCTGTGGAAAATGAAGGGCAGATTTGGGCTTTTTTTATTGAAGAGCAATTGCTTTTTAGCACAGAAACAAATCTTAACAAACGATTTTTAGAAAACGCCCCTTTTTCAAAATTTTATAAAGAACAAGACGGTTTATCACCAGGAAAGATAGGCGTTTGGATAGGATGGAAAATTGTGCAATCGTATTTGAAACATAATAAAGTATCTTTGCAAGAATTTTTAAAACTAGACGAAACAATAATCTTCAACAATTCAAAATATAAACCTAAAAAATAATGGCAATTTTTCACAACACAGAAGTAAATTTCAAAATAGCATTGGATGAAAATAAGATTCCTGATAACATTTCTTGGACCGCAAAAGATGGTGGAATTGAAAATCAACCTTCAAAAGCAGTGATGATTTCAGTGTGGGATCATCAAAAAAAAGATACGTTGCGTATGGATTTATGGACGAAAGATATGCCTGTTGACGAAATGAAACAATTTTATCATCAAACATTGGTTTCGATGGCGGATTCTTATGAACGTGCAACGAATGATCGTATAATGAGTGAAACCATGAGAGATTTCTGTGAATATTTTGCTGAAAACTTAAAGATTAAAAAAGGAAATTAAGCCTTTTTAATTTGATTGATAATCGTTTGATAATCTTCGGGTTCATTTACGAAATCAATATCAGAAACATCGATCACTACAGCATGTAAGTTGGGTTGGGTGCTGATAAAGTTTTTATAACCATCATGAATTTTTTGAAGATAGTTTTCTTCAATATTTTGCTCATATTTTCTGCCTCTTTTTTTAATATTTTCTAAAAGCCGGGAGGTGTTTTGGGTTAAATACACGTACAAATCTGGTTTTGTGATTTCTTTATACATGATATCAAACATTTTTCTATATAACAAATATTCTTCTTTTTGAAGCGTTATTTGCGCAAAAATCAAAGATTTAAAAATATAATAGTCTGAGACAATCAGGTTTTGAAACAAGTCTAATTGTGCCAAATCGTCACTCAATTGTTGATACCTATCAGCCAAAAAACTCATTTCCAAAGGGAAAGCAAAACGATCCTTGTCTTCATAGAATTTTGGCAAAAAAGGATTGTCCGCAAAACGCTCTAAAATGATTTTCGCATTAAATTCATCAGACATCATTTTTGATAAGGAGGTTTTTCCAGCGCCAATATTTCCTTCAATCGCAATATAATTGTACTTTTCTACAATAGGAATTGGTCGTTTCAGCTGAATATCGGTTTTGACAATTTCGGAAGTATCTTCACAATGTTGCAAACAAATAACGTGTTGTTTTTTTTCAATCGGATGAAAAAAAGTAGGCGCAATTTCAACCAAAGGTACCATTACAAATTTTCGCAATAACATTTTAGGATGAGGTACAATGAGTGATTCAGAAAAAATAATTTCATCATCAAACAGCAAAATATCAATGTCTATATTTCTATCAAAATAAATAGTTGAATTGATTCTTTTTCTACCCAAATTTGTTTCAATTTCCAACAAAATCTTTATCAATAATTCGGGAGCGTGATAGGTAGAAACTTCTAAGCAAATATTATAAAAATCATCACTTTCAAAACCCCAAGAAGCTGTTTGATACACACTAGAAATTTTTCGAATATCACCCACTTTTTCGGCAATATTTTCAATAGCTTGTTGAAGATTTTCGATTTTATCTCCAAGATTTGTTCCTAAAGACAAATAAGTGATGCGTTGTATTTTCATATTGTTTTACAAAGAAAATAAAAGCATTTCTAATATCACATAAGTTTTTGGAAATTGTTTAAAAGTTTGAAAGTTATAGCCAAAAGATAAAATTCAACAGCCTAAAGCCAAAAACCCTTATTTTTAGCAATTACACCTAGTTCAAATAGTAATCTAATTGTATTTTTATAAAAATTAAAACATAATAAATTATGTTTCAAAAGAATACTTTTATTTGTCTTCCTTTTTTTAGCATCTTTTAGCTCAGCACAAACTACCTATTATTTTAGTAGCTCTGAAGGAGATGATGCTAATTCTGGCACTTTATCAGCAAAGTGACAACAAGTCTTTTGATAATACTAGAACAAGTGGTATTTATTTTTTGGATGCTTTTTTCAAATTATGTTTTGATTGAAAATTGTTATTTTACGGATATTGAAAGAGTAGGTATTTGGTTTAGAAGATAGGTGCCAGATGTCATTAATAGAGACAATTAATTTGCTGATATTGGATGTTCAGGAGCTATTTTTTTGAATCAAAAAATTTAAAAAATTGAAATTAAAAAACATGGAAAAAGAGCTGTAAGTGTATGGGATTAGATTTCCTATGAAGATTCTTGATAACAGGTTTTAAATTATTGGAAGACATCTTGTTCAATTTTTTGTCATGTACTTAGATTAATCACCAATATTGGCGCTGATAATAGTACATGAGACGCAACTTCACCTTCAGAGATTTCTTTTGAGGCAGAATCTGCTATCCATAATGGTTCGCAAATAACTTGTGAAAATGCTTCAGGAGGTATCGCTGTTAATGTCACATCTTCTGGATCTTCTATCATTTTTGATGGAATTTCAGCACAAGAAACCACTTCTTATTTAGTAAAAGTGTATTATTTAAATCCAACTATTTATGATTTAAAAATTATTGTTAATAATTCCGAAGTGGAAACCATAAAATTGCCGCAATCAAACGGTTATTGTTACCAAGTAGGCAATCCATCAAGTTTTCATTTCATCACTACACTGCAATCATGAAATAATGCTATCAAATTTGAACAAGGAATCATTGACAAAATCGAAGTAGTTTCAGTAAACAATGCAACCCTTAATTTGATGGAAAGTTTATTAGAAAATAAACCATTGGTATTCTTGGAAAAAGCAGTTTTGTCGGGCAATGAAATCATAAAAATGACGGTTAGAAACAAGGATTTTAACTCACAAGAAACTGCAGCGATTTCTATTTTTGATATCACAGGAAAGTTATTGTTAAAGAAAAACTTTGCAATAAATACTATTGAAACACCTGCAAATAATTTAGGAATGGGTTTAAAAATTATCACTCTAAAAATTGGTAAAATTCTAATTGTGAATAAATTAATTGTTTATTAAAATATATTTATCTTCAATTTTAGTTGATGAAGTTCTAATTTAAAATCAAAATATCAATCACTCAAAACCTTAACATCATTTATATTTTCTCTAAAAATCTTTTTCCTCATCAATAGGATTGTCTGTTTCAAATTGTGCGAGCACTTTTGAGATTGATGCTCCAATAGTTTCTGGATTTGTGTTATATTTTGGGTTGAGTCCAACTTTTTCGGGAAAATTTTCGATGGTAACTGTGGTTGATGGAAATGCAAAATCAACGCCCAATTCTTTCGCAAGTTGAATAATACCAATATGAAGTTTGTGTTTTGATGATTGTTCATCTCCCCAAGCCAAACTTTTAAAATATACATTGACCATAATCAATAATGCAGAATCACCAAAAGCAACAAACTCTACATTAAACATTTCAGAACTGGTTTTAGGATGCGAAATAATTATTTTTCTTACACCTTCTACAAATGCTTCAATTAATTCAGGTGGTGTGTCATAGCGTAAACCTAACTCGGTGTTATATCTTCTGAAAAGCAATAATCCTTTATTATTGATCACGATTTCAGATAATCTACTATTAGGAATTTGAAAAATTGAAGTGTCTGCAGCTCTCACTCTTGTTGATCTGAAACCTACTTTTTCTACAGTACCTTCTAGTTCAGTGGTTACTATCCAATCACCAATATGAAAGGGTTTGTCAAGAAAAATCATGATAGTTCCAATCAAGTTTTTTACGGTGTCTTGAGAGGCCAAGGCAAATGCCAAACCACCAATGGTAGCTCCCGCTAATAATGTTGTTGCATCAACACCAAAAAGTGTTAGAATTTTAAAAAACCCATAAACAAACACAATTCCTGTTAAAAAATTATTAAGAATGGGCACCAATTGGTCATCTAGTTTACTATCGGTTTTTGCAGTATATTCACTATAAACATGCATAATTACTTTGACCAATTTTAGCAGCATATACACCCAAAAAATAGCTTTTGCAATGTTTAAAAGTAAAAATACCCAGGTATTGATGTTTAAAGAAAATTGCAATGCTGGAAAAATAATATCAATAAATTTGATACCAATCACCAAGCTAATTGGATGTGCAAGTCTTTTGAGCATCAATTTGTCTTCGTTATTTGAGACAACAAGTGTGATTTTTTCTTGAAGGGCTTGTAATACCCAATAAGAAAGTTTTTTTACGATTAAAAAAATTAATACAGATATAATAAACATCAAAACAACTCCTATAAATTGCCAAAGTTCAAATCCAAATGCTTTTTTATGTCCTAAATTAGGAATGATTTGTTGTAATTTGTGCACATACCATGGAAAAACTTGGTTGTAAATTGCATCGATTTCGGAGATAGTTTCTGGTGAATAATACCATTTTCCATTGATTTTCTCTACATAAACTTGAGGCATTCTTTTTGGAAACAATACATATTTGTAAACTCGAACGTAACCAATAGTATCGTTAAAATTAGGATCATTAGGAATTTTATTGAAATCAACAAATAAACCCTTGCCATCCAATATTTTTTTCAGCTTTATTGCCTTGTCAATAGCAATTTTCGAAGTCAACCCAAACATCGTTTTTGCAGCTTTTGCTGGTTCATAGGTGTCGTCTTGCAGAAAATATAAATGTGTGTAAATAGTCGCATTTGGATTGCTTAAATCTACTTTGATAGTTTCTTGAGCTTTTGCATTCAAAGAAATAAAAAAGAATAAAAAAATGATTTTTTTCATGGTTGATTGCTGTTAATCGCTTGTTAAAAGCTGCGGTAAAGTTAAACCTTTTGTTTTTTTATTAGTCAAAGAGGTATCAATAAAAAATATAAATAATAAAAATGAAAACTTTCGCAAGCATCTTAATGATGGCAATAGCAGTAACGTTTACTGCAAATGCACAACAAAACAAAAATCAAAAAGGATTACAAAACAGACCTGAATTTAGCGTTGAACAACACACTATGTTGGCTCTAAAACGAATGACTTTAAATTTAGATTTGAGTGAAAAACAGCAAAATCAAATCAAACCATTATTGCAAGCTCAAGCTAATCAAAGAATTGCAAACATGGAAAAAATGAAAGCGGCAAGAGTCAACAAACAAAAACCATCAGCTGATGAACTTTTTGCCATGCAAAATCAACGGTTAGATCATCAAATTATGATGAAAACAAAAATGAAAGAAGTATTGACCAAAGAACAATTCGAAAAGTTTGAAAAATTGGCAATGGTTAAAAAAATGCAAGGAAAAAAAATGATGGACAATCGAAACAATTCAGGAAGCAATTTTGGAAATAATCGTGGAAATATGCAAAACCAACAAAATAGAAAGTAATATTTGATTAATTAGTTTGTTTATAAACCCAATTTCATTCGTGAAATTGGGTTTATAATTTGTAAAAAAAATTCATTACTCTTTAAACCAACTTGAATATTTCACGTAGTTGTTAGCAATTCTGTCAATTTCCCCTGAAATTAATTCCGGAGAAATGTCTTTTACTTTTTTTGCAGGAACGCCTGCATAAATACTTCCACTTTCAACAATCGTATTTTTAGTGACAACAGCACCAGCAGCAATAATTGAGTTTGATTCGATAATGCAATCATCCATAATAATGGCACCCATTCCTACCAAAACATTGTCGTGAATCGTGCAACCATGCACAATCGCGTTGTGACCAATAGAAACATTATTGCCAATATTGGTAGGAGATTTTAGGTAAGTCGCATGAATCACAGCACCATCTTGAATATTTACTTTATTACCCATTTTGATATAATGGACATCACCTCTAATCACAGCATTGAACCAGATACTGCATTGTTTCCCAACGATAACTTCTCCAACAATAGTTGCATTTTCAGCAATGTAACAATCTTCAGGAATTTGAGGTGATTTTCCGTTTACGGATTTTATGATTGGCATATTTTTATTGAATAATAAGTTTTTGACCTAGAGAAATGATATCGTCTTTTAGGTTATTTCGTTTTTTTAACTCGTCTAATGAAATCGCAAATCGCTTTGAAATAGAATATAAGGTGTCTCCTTTTTTTACCTCATAAGTAGTTTCTTTTTTGATTATTTCTTCATATTTTATATTGGAAATCGCATATTTTGGGTCGTCTTTCTTTATTTTGTCAAACTCATATAATTCATAATCTTCAATGATTTTGATAATTTTTTCAGGATAATTAACATCAGTAGCATAGCCTGCATCTTTCAAACCTCTTGCCCATTTTTTATAGTCCTCTGTTTTGAATGAAAAAAGAAATGCGTAGCGTTTTCTTTGCGTTAAAAAAGCAGCATGATCATCATACGACGTTTCAGGGTATTGGTATTTTCTGAAACATTCCCCTTTTTCATCATCATCATGAGTTACGCTTTCTCCCGTCCAATTTGTGTGACATTTAATTCCAAAATGATTGTTGGATTTTAGTGCCAACACACTTCGTCCACTGCCAGATTCTAAGACACCTTGTGCAAGTGTAATGCTTGCTGGAATTTTGTGCACATGCATTTTTCTCACAGCAATTGGCGCAAATCTTTGAATATATTCGAGCGTGTATTTGTTGTGGTTTTCTTTTTTGTCTTTTAATTCTTCAACGTGTTTCTTTTCTTTAACCGATGGCAATTTTTTTGGTTCATCTTCAACAACAGTTATGGTTTGTTTTTTTTTAGGTTTTACCACAGTTTTCTTTGAAGCACAACTTGAAATTACCAACGCACTCAAACAAAAAATCACATGTCTTACATTCATTTTAAAAAGATAATTTCTTCATTTTTATTTTTTATTTTTTTATTAAATCCTGAAATTCCCTGCAAACCTCCAGTGTGAATTACTAGGATTTTTGTTCCTTTTTCAAAGTTATTGTTTTTAATCATTTCCAACAAACCAAATAGCATTTTTGAGGTATAAACTGGGTCAAGCAATACTGTTGTTTTATTTTTAAATTCATTGATAAAACGAATTAATGTTGAGTTGTATTTTGCATAACCACCAAAATGATACTCAGTTTGCAAATACCAATTGTTTTTAGTTGCATATTTTTCAATTTCTTTGCTTAAAAAATCGCCTTTCAAAGCAGGAAATCCAATCACTTTTTGATGTTTCAATGAAGCATTAATCAATCCTGCAATGGTGCCTCCTGTTCCAATTGCACAACAAATATAATCGAAATTTGAATCTTGGGTTGTTAAAATCTCTTCACAACCTTTGATGGCCAATTCATTAGTGCCTCCTTCGGGAATCAAATAAAAATCGCCAAATTTCTCTTTTAGTTTCCTTAGAAAAGTTTTTGAGGTTTTTGTTTTATAATCTTCTCTTGACACAAATTCGAATTTCATTCCATCTTTTTGGGCTTTTTGTAAAGTAGAATTTCCTTGAATTGTTTTATTAAAATCTATGACTAATTCATCACCTCTAATAACGCCAATAGTATTAAAACCCATTATTTTTCCAGCAACAGCAGTCGCTACAATATGATTTGAAAAAGCACCACCAAACGTAAGGATTGTTTTTTTCTGATGATTTTGAGCTTCTAAGAGATTGTATTTTAGTTTTCGAAATTTATTTCCAGATACAAAAGGATGAATTTCGTCTTCTCTTTTGATACACAATTCAACACCTTTTTCTTCTAAAATTGGGAGAGAGATTTGTTGGGTTCTTACTAAAATTGGGTCATTAAAAAAATCATTTTTTGTTTCCAAATCAAAAGTAAATTAAAATAATATTGATGATTTAGTAGTTTCACAAAAGTCACAATGAGGACAAAAAAATAGAGTAGTATAAAGTTTGATTTTTATAAAACCCTATAATTACTTTAAAATCAATTAAGAAATACTTTCAACTTGCTCTTCAAGTTGTTCCCATTCGTGCATTAATTTTTCGATTTTTGCTTTTTTGGCATTATAGTTTTCAAAAAAGTTTGGTCTTACGGATACTTCAGCATAATCTTTTTCCAAATCAGCATCTAATTTTTCGATAGCTAATTCCAAATCTGAAATTTCAGTTTCTATTCTTGAAATTTTGTTATTGAGTTTTTTAAGATCTTTTTCTTGGTCTTTTGACAACAGCAATGCTGCAGATTTTTCGTTGGATTTTTCTTCTTTGATAATGGTTCTTTTTTCTGCATCACGCAAACTTTCCATTTTGTGTTGCTCTAAGAAATAATCAATATCGCCCAAATATTCTTTGATGATATGGTCTTTAAACCCATAAACTGTGGTGGTTAATCCTTGTAAAAATTCACGATCGTGAGAAACCAAAATCAAGGTGCCATTGAACTGTTTTAAGGCTTCTTTCAATACGTTTTTTGAGGCAATATCCAAGTGGTTTGTAGGCTCATCCATAATCAAAACATTGAATGGCTGCAACAATAACTTGCACAAAGCCAATCTATTACGTTCTCCTCCTGAAAGTACTTTTGCTTTTTTATCCACGGCATCTCCTCCAAACAAAAACGAACCTAATAAGTCTCTTACCCGCATTCTATTGCCGTCAGTTGCAGTATCTTCCATGATTTCCAACACTGTTTTTTCGGGTGGCAAATATTCTGATTGATTTTGTGCAAAATAACCAACTTGTACATTGTGACCTAATTTTAAGTGCCCTTTAAATGGAATTTCGCCTACCATCATTTTCGCCAACGTAGATTTTCCTTGTCCGTTTTGACCTACAAAAGCAATTTTACTATTGCGTTCAATCAGCAGGTTTACATTTTCTAAAATCTTTTTATCGCCATAATATTTTGAAACATTTTCAGCTTCTACAATGATTCTTCCAGGTTCTTTTGAGATTGCAAATCGTACATTCATCACAGCGTTATCATCCTGGTCCACTTCAATTCGCTCCACTTTATCCAACTGTTTGATGAGTGATTGCGCCATAGCAGCTTTGTTAGCTTTTGCTCGGAATTTATCAATTAGTTGTTGTTTTGCTTTGATTTCTTTTTCCTGATTTTTTTGAGCTTGTAACTGTTTTTCTTTGATTTCTCCACGCAATTCTAGGAATTGAGAATAGGGTTTTTTGTAGTCATAAATTTGACCCAAAGAAATTTCAATAGTTCTATTGGTTACGTTGTCTAGGAACATTTTATCGTGAGAAACTAGGACTATGGCACCAGAATAATTTTTCAAAAAGTTTTCTAACCAAATAATAGATTCAATATCCAAATGGTTTGTTGGTTCATCAAGCAACAAAATATCGTTGTTTTGTAATAGTAATTTTGCCAATTCAATTCGCATTCTCCATCCACCAGAAAACGTATCTGTTAGTTTATCAAAATCTTCTCTTTGAAAACCCAACCCTTGCAAAATTTTCTCAGTATCTCCTTGGTAATTATAACCTCCTAATAGCTCATAACGTTCAGTTAAATCCGTTAAATCATGAATTAATTGAGAGTATCCTTCGCTTTCATAATCAGTTCTTGTGACCAATTGTTCGTTGATTCCTTCTAGTTTTAGTTCAATTTCTTTGATTTCTTCAAAAGCTTGATAGGCTTCTTCTAAAATGGTTCTTCCTTCCACAAAATCAATATCTTGACGAAGGAAACCAATTCTTACATCTTTATCAAAAGCCATTGTTCCTGCACTACTTTCAATATCTTTTGAAAGCACTTTTAAGAGTGTTGATTTTCCAGCGCCGTTTTTTCCAATCAATCCAATTCTATCACCTTTATTTAGTTTGAAAGTAATGCCAGAAAATAAATCAGTTCCCATGAAAGTCACTGATAAGTTATGAACGTTTAACATAAAATGTAATAATTGTTACGTAATTAAAGTTTAAAAAATTTTACTTTTGCAAAAGTATGTAAATTTTAATTTGTATCATGTTTAAAAAAGGAACCAAATTGTATAGTATTTTTAGAGGAAAATGTCCCAGATGTCATGAAGGTGATTTTTTTAAAAACAAGTTCACTTTACAACCTTCAAAAATTACTGAAATTCATGCACATTGTTCAAATTGTAATTTAAAATACATGTTAGAACCTTCCTTTTTCTATGGAGCAATGTATGTAAATTATGGATTGACAGTGGCAATTTCTGTAGCATCTTTTGTGATTGCCAAACTCATTTTTGGATTAACTTTATTGCATTCTTTTTTAGTGATTATCCTTTCGTTGGTGATTTTAGCGCCTGTAAGTTTGCGATTATCAAGAATTCTTTGGATCAATATGTTTGTGAGTTTTGATAAAAAATTTACGAAGAAAAACGATTAATATCAATTTCTGAATCTAATTTTTCTTGATTTTCTATGTGATGAAATAATTGTTTGGCAACTGTTGGTGCAATCATTACACCACGTGTTCCCAAACCATTCAAAATTGCCAATTGAGGAAATTTTTTATGCACACCAACCAAAGGTCTTCTGTCTTTCACTGTAGGCCTTATTCCTGCAGATTGTTCCACAATTTCATAAGGAATATTTAAAACTTTTTGTAGTTTTTCAACTAATTCCATTTTTCCTTCTTCTGATGGATGTGAAGTTTTGTCATTCCAATTGAAAGTTGCGCCAACTTTATAATAATGATTTCCTAAAGGCAATACAAATAAAGTAGATTTCACTAAAAAATCGATATCTAATTTTGGTGCGTGAATGATAATCAATTCACCTTTTGCCTCGTTCAATGGTAAATAATTAAAAAATGGATTTTTTTTCATGCCAAAACCCTCACAAAAAACAATTTTTTGAGCAGCGATATTTTTATAAGTAATGCCATCTTCTTCAAATTCAATTTTCGAATAATCAAACTTTTCAAATTGGATTTTGTTTTCTTTTTCAAGAAAATCTCTGTAAGCTTCTACTAGTTTTTTAGTGTCAATTCTGCCAGTTTCTTTGACGTTTCCAAAACACAAATCACCAATGACACCTTCGTATTTTTTACTGTCTAAATTTGGGTCTAAATAATCTGTTAAATTGGGTTTGTCAAGTGCCGTAAACCAATTGTTTTGTTCTTCAATGGATTTGAAAACTTTTTTGGTTATGAACTTTTTATCAAACTTTTGATTGAATTTTTGTGCTAGCTTTTCATAAAAAGGGAGTGCAATTTCGAGTTGCTCTTTGGCATTCCAAACAGGTGTAAATCGTTTTAAAATCACAGGATTATAAATACCTCCTGCAACCAAAGATGAGGTTTGTGAATCGTCTTCAAAAACCAAAAATGATTTTTTAGCAGTGATTAATTCTTCAGCAAAAGAGAGTCCTGCCAAACCCAAACCAACAATAATATAGTCTATTTTCACAGTGTAAAAGTAAGTAAGTTTGGGGTACTTTTTAAATAAAAAAAACGCTTGCTTTCGCAAACGTTTTGTAGTTGTGTTTAGTAGAATTTTAATAATTCCACATGTCCATTTCTTTGTCTCTAATATCTTCTTTGATTTTGTTTGCTTCCAAAAGTTGGAATAACGAATTTCCACGAACATAATCTGAAATGGCTCGGTTGCCATAAATATTTTCTTCTTTTACAATTACTGAACTAAATCTTCGTGCATTCAATAAATGGTCAAATGAAATTGGATTACTTGTATTTTCTGGATTGAAAACTTTTGAATCGTGCAAAACTTCTCTTGCAGATGGGAAAAATACCCAGAATAATTCGTATAAATTTTCGTCTTCGATTTCTTTAATCCCCAATGTTTGGACATCTTTTCCCATGGGTGCTAATGCCAATAAGCGATATTTTAATTCACCTTGACGTTTGTCAAAATACCACATTCCTTTTAACATATACCCTTCAACATCTTGAGTTTGAATTCTGAAAGTATCTTTATACCCATTTTCATCACGGATATTTACCAATCTTGTATCAATTTCTGATTGTGTAATTTTTGATGTAAAGAAAGAATCTGTATAAGCTTCTTTGATTTTTCCTTGTTTGATGCCACGAATTAAAGTGTCAAATAAAGAGCGTCTTTCTGAAGAAATATTGATTGTATCAATTGGAAAATAATAGGGTAAATTGATTTTTTGATTCAAATCAATAAATTCCCAAACCACTTTAGACCACATTATATCTCTATCATCTACATAGCCATAAGGAATAGGAGCATCATTATCTGACAATAATTGTTTTTCATTTTTTTTGCCAATTTGTTCAACGGTTTTAGCGTTTAACAAATTTGATTGTGCATTGATAGTGAAACTAATCATGCTTAAGAAAAATACTAAGAAAACTTTTTTAAACATATCGTTTAATTTTTTTAATTTGTTATATCAATACTTACAGGCAATACCTTTGAGATAGGCACTCCGTTTGCAGTAGCTTTAATGTCATAAATATTGACAATATCACCTCTTTGTGCTTTTCCTAGTGCAGCTTTTGCTGCTGCATTTAAGGTTGAACCATTTACAATAATGGTTAACTGTCCAGGCACTTTAATTTTAAAACTTTGAACAACGATGCTTAAATCGAATTCAAAATCTGGCAAACCAGCTGCAATTGGTGCGTTTGCCAAACCAGTTTTTGGCATAGAAACGATTCCATATTGTCCACGAACTGAACCCATGGCTGCAGGAATGTCTTTGATTCTAAAGGTTGCTTTTGAGTTTACGGTTTTTCCACTGCTCAATTTTGCACTTACATTGATTATTGCAATATTTCCAGCACCAGGTTTAATACTATACTTTCCATTTTTCCCTGATAGAGAGCCTCCTGTTGCAGAAACATTGATATTGTTATCACTCACCCCTGGCAAAGAAACCGAAATAGGATTGTCTAAACCTCTATACACGACATTCATTTTGTCAGCAGAAACTACTGCACTACTTGGTTCAGGAATTACTGAATAAGTACTTTCAAAAGGCACAGGCACTTCTTCTCCATTTTCGGTAAAAAAAATAGTTCCTTTGATTGTCTTTTCACCTACATTTCCTGCGGGCATGTTTAGAATTACTTGTCCGTCTTTTACGTTTTTAGTAACATCAGCACCATTTAGTAGTACTTTGTTTGGGACTAAGGTAGCATCATAACGTCCTAAGACTACTTGTCCCTTTACAGATTCACCAGCAAAATAAGCAGTTTTTTCTAAACTTACAATTCCAGTATAATTACTTAGAGAAAGCGATTCTTCTAATTTTCCACCCAATAAATCAGTAATAATATCACTTTCAGTGTTTTTGATATCTGCTTGCATTTGAGTGAAATTTGTCAGCGAAGCTATCATTGGAAAACCCTCGTAACGCGATTTTAACCAACTTATTTTTTTGTTTGATTCAGACA
The DNA here is from genome assembly GCA_001873065.1 of Flavobacteriaceae bacterium CG2_30_31_66. Lineage (GTDB taxonomy): Bacteria > Bacteroidota > Bacteroidia > Flavobacteriales > Flavobacteriaceae > Polaribacter. Next base: position 24,718 of record MNYM01000010.1, on the reverse strand, counting down.
AGTTAACATCATCTGTGCTAAATCTTTTATTGATTACTGGGACAAACTTACTATCAGCTCCTAAAACTTTGATTAATTTTGTTCTATAACCATTGATATTTTCAAGAAATAATTGTCCATATTTTGTGTAACCATCTCCTTTAAAGAAATAAGTATCTAAAAAGTCGGTTTTATCCATGGATTCATAATCAGATTTATCTTCAATCTCGGCTGTCATTTTTGATTTCAAATCATCTAAATAAGCGTAAAATTCAGAAGAGTATTTTTTGATCTCTTTGGCTTGTTCATAAAGTATCCCGAATTTTGCTGATTGTTCAGATGCTTTGGTTGCTAAATTCTCATAAGCACTATTGTTTTTTAACGTTGTTGAAAGGTTGTTTTCTTTAAGTTTTTCATTCATAAAACCAAAAGCTGACAATACCTCTTTGCTCATATTCATCGCTAACATTGCAATAAATACAAGATACATAAGGTTTATCATCTTTTGTCTTGCCGACATTTTTCCTGCTGCCATTTTAACTAGTTTTTTTAAAGTTAACTTTGTTTTATTATACTAATTATTTTACTGTCATTGCAGAAAGCATTCCCCCATAAACACCATTTAAAGAAGATAAATTTTTAGCTAAAGATTCCATTTGTTCTTTAAGCTTTTGTGTATTTTCTATTACTTCTGAATTTAATTCAGCTTGTTTGCTTGAATTTTCTAGTTGAGATTTGTATAGGTTATTCAAGGATTCCATTTGAATTGCCGCCAATGAAACTTGTTCATTGTATTTATTTGTAGAAGCGACACTTTCAGATGCGGCAGACAACCCAACAGCTGCATTTTGAAAGTTTTTCATGCTTGAACCCAAGCTTTCCATCAATGCGGAATCTATTTTAGCTTCTTTCAATAAATTGTCTAATTTTTGAGACAACATGCCATCAGTTCCTAATTTTTTATCCGACATAAGTCCATCTTGCCCTAACTCTGGATATACTTTTGTCCAATCGAAATCTTCTTCAGGAGGGTCAAATGCTGAAACTGCGAATACTGCTGCTTCAACTAGCAAACCAATTGTTAGCATTATGCCTCCAGATATTCCGAATATTTCAAAATGTTGAATTTTAAATAATGCTCCAATAATTACTACTGCAGCTCCCATTCCATAGATGAAATTCATTGTTTTTTTGTAAGATCTTGATTGTGCCATAAGATATATTAAACTTTAATTTTTAATTTCTAATTTTTATTTGTTTCCTGTGCCAATATAATTTTGTACGGTTCTAAAACCAATATAACTTCTTGCAGTATCTGCATATTCAAAGTCTCTTGAGCCAACTTCTAGGAAGTAAGCAACATCTTTCCAAGATCCTCCTCGTGTTATTTTTCGTTTGTTATTTCTATCTTCTACATTTGGATTCATAGTTGAAGCCATATAATAAGAAGATTGATTGTAAGCGGTGTTTGTCCATTCAGACACATTTCCTGCCATATTATACAATCCATAATCATTTGCGTTAAATGATTTTGCTTCCATTGTATATAAAGCACCATCCACTGCATAATTTCCTCTTACAGGTTTAAAGTTAGCCAAGAAACAACCTCTATCACTCGTAGTACTTCCTGTTCCCCAAGGATAAGTTGCAAATTCCAGACCACCTCTTGCGGCGTATTCCCATTCAGCTTCTGTTGGTAATCTGAATTCAGGAACCAATGTTACATTCTTTTGACCTCTTAAAAAATCATTTTTCTTTTTGGTTCTCCAATTGCAAAAAGCGTTTGCTTGATTCCAAGTAACACCAACTACGGGATAATCTCCATAAGATTGATGGTAAAAGTAATCTTGGTGCATTGGATCATTGTAAGAATAATTGAAATCTTTTACCCAAACTGTGGTGTCAGGATAAATATTTAACACCTCTGTTTGCACGAAATTTTTTCTATCTCCTCCTTTTCTGGCTGCGTTGTCTCTGTCAAACCAAGAATATTTGTAGTTTAAAAACTTGGTATTGAATGTTCTGACTCCATCAACAGCATCATCTTTTTTAATGTACAAAGAATCCATAACTTCAACATAATCAGTGTCTGGGTACTCGTTCTTGTTCCAAACAATTTCTGTTTGCCAATTCAAAGGCTGAATGGTATCAAACTGATAGTAGTTTTCGAACATATATTTTTGATACGGGGATAAATTTGTTGTATCTGCTGTTTTAAAAGCATACTGCTGAATGCCAGCTGTACGTTTTTTACCATTTGGATCAGGATTTGCATTTCCTAACGAAGCAAATTCTGCTTGGTATGCCAAACGTGTTCTAACGACAGAATCGCGAACCCAAAAAACAAATTCTTTGTATTCATTGTTCGTGATTTCAGTTTCATCCATGTAATAAGGTCTTACTGTAACCGTTTTGGTTGGCGCATTCAATGACCCAATCATGTCTTGATCTTGTTTTCCCATAGTAAAAGAGCCTCCAGGAATCAATGCCATTCCATAAGGCTTTTCTGAAAACCATTTCTTTTTCGCGTTAACGCCTACTAGTTCTCCTCTGTCTTTTGACCCGCAACTATAAAAAAAAGTAATTAAAAGTGCAAATATTGCTGCTTTCTTCATATAAATATTGTCTTTACTAAAAAGTTTGTAAACCTATTATTTTTTTTGCTAAAATACAATGTTAAGTTTGTATTTAACTTTCTATTTTTCACTATTTTTCATTACATCAATTTTTTCATGGCTTTATACCATCTTTCGGGTATTTTATGTGATGTTGCCTCTTTGTAATCTTGATATGTACACGGTATTAACGCATGTCTTTTGTATTTATTATCTGAAAAAATATGAACTTCAATCCACCATCTGCCAGTTTTATGGCTTTTGTAAAAAATTAACGGATCATCATCTTCGAATATCACTGTAAATTTTTGATACTCTTCTTTGTTTGTAAAAGGATAATCTTTCACTCTAAAATTTACACCTTCTATGAAATACCAAATCATTTGTGCAATTAAATTCGCTGTTTGATGATTTTGATCGTATTTAGAATTATATTCATAAATTCCGAAGGACGAAACTTTGTCACTTATGCCTGCATATCTTGCAATGGCACAAATTTCATCTCCTTGAAATCCATTTGGTGATGCATTGTTATTGGCTGGAGCATCACTTTGTTTTATGGCGCCAATATCAATAGAAACAATATCTGCGTCTCTAAAAGCGGGCTCAATATTTTCTAATTCTTTGGCTTTTCCAAGTCTGTAAGTGTCAAAATACAAACTTTCTAATAGCGTAATTTCTTCTTGTGGATTGAAGTATGTTTGATACCCAACGTTCGTATAATTGAATAAATTATTGGGTTCTTGCATAATAATTTTACTCAAATAAGATTGTGAGGTTAACCCGTCTTCAAAACTTCCCAAATCAAAACGACTGTCAACTGTAGTGATATTTACAGTTTGTTCAAGCGTATCATAAGCTCTATAATTTACATAAGTAATATCTTGACCACCGCCTAAAATTACAGGAATGATATTCTTTTTTAATAAATGATTGATGATTTCTGCAACTGCAAAATAGGTATCAATGACTGAATTTCCTTTTTTAACGTTGCCCAAATCAGCAATTTGTGTTTGCCAATTTCCGGGAAAAAGTTCATAGAATTTTCTTCGGATAAAATGAAGATTTTCACCACAACCAAAATTATTTTCAGAATTTCGGTCTTCTTGAACACCAAAAATGGCAATTTGAACATTTTTTAATTCTGGAAAACCTTCTTTTTGGGTGTGAATTTGAATTATTTTTCCAATACATGATGGTGATTGCAATACCAAATGTGCAATTGCATTTTCTTCAACTGGGGATAAAAAGGCTGTATTCATGTAATTTTTTTTCTATCGCATTATAGGAAATCCTTATTTCTTTTTTACAGTCGTCTTCTTTTTTATTGTTTTTTTCTTGGGCATTTTAGCTTCAATCATTTCAATGGCTTTTTCTTTGGTCAATTTTTCGATATTGGTTGTTTTGGGCAACTCAATTTTAATTTTTCCTTTCAACACGTGAAATCTTCCCCATCTTCCTTTTTCAACTTTGATGCCTGCATCTTGCCAATCATAAATCACTTTGTCAATCTCTTTTTGTTTTTTATCTTCAATTAACTCAATAATATCATTTTCAGACAAGTCATCAAAATCATATTTTTTATTGACATTGATAAAAATATTATTCCATTTGATAAATGGTCCAAAACGGCCTGTTCCTTTTTGTACAGGCAAATTTTCATAAATTGCTATGGGTGCATCTGCTTTTTGTTTGGCGATAATGAGTTCTTTGGCTCTTTCCAAATCAACTTCCATCGGATTTTCATTTTTTTCTAATGAAACAAACAACTCTCCAAATTTAATATACGGTCCAAATCTTCCGTTTGAAACAATAACTTCTTCGTTTTTGAACTTGCCCAATGTTTTTGGTAATAAAAATAATTCCAAAGCTTCTTCGAGTGTGATAGTTCCTAAATTTTGATCAGGATTCAAACTTGCAAATATTTTTTCATCATCTTCAGGTGCGCCAATTTGCGCAATGGCACCGAATTTTCCCAAACGCACTAAGACCATTTTTCCAGATACAGGATGTTCTCCTAAAATACGTTCGCCACTTTCTCTTTCCGCATGTTCTTTGACATCTTCTACATTTTCATGGAATTTTTTATAAAAATCACGAATCATTTCTGTCCAATTTTCTGCTCCTTCAGAAATATCATCAAAAGAGGATTCTACTTTTGCAGTAAATCCAAAATCTAAAATTGATGAAAAGTTTGCTACTAAAAAATCATTTACAATATTTCCAATATCAGTTGGCACTAATTTTCCCTTGTCTGATCCTGTTTTTTCTGTTATAATTTTTTTTAAAATAACACCATTTGACAGGGTAATTTGTTCATAGTCTCTAAGATTACCTTCATTTTGACCTTTGTCAACATAGCCTCTTTTTTGAATGGTAGAAATTGTTGGAGCATAGGTTGACGGGCGCCCAATGCCTAATTCTTCCAATTGTTTCACCAAAGAAGCTTCCGTAAAACGATAAGGTGGTGCCGTAAAACGCTGCGTTGCATTGATGTAATGATACCCCAATTTTTCGTTGATTTTTAAGGTTGGCAACATGCCTTCTTGTTCCTCATCTTCATTGTCAGTTCCTTCTAAATAGACTTTTAAAAATCCATCAAACTGAATCATTTCGCCATTTGCAGTAAATATTTTATCGTTTATAGTGTTATCGATTTTCACGTTTGTTCTTTCCAACAAAGCATCACTCATTTGCGAAGCCAATGTTCTTTTCCAGATCAAATCATATAATTTATCTTGATCATATTCCACATTTACCGAATGCATTTTCATGTTTGTAGGCCTGATTGCCTCATGAGCTTCTTGTGCACCTTTTTGTTTCGATTTAAAAACTCGCGGAAAACTATATTCTTTTCCATAATAATTTGTGATTTCTTCAGCAGCAGCATTTCTTGCCTCTACTGATAAATTCAAACTATCTGTTCTCATATAAGTAATCAAACCAGCTTCATATAAACGTTGTGCAACTTGCATGGTTCTTGACACAGCAAAACCTAATTTTCTTGCAGCTTCTTGTTGTAAAGTTGAGGTTGTAAAAGGTGCTGCAGGCGTTTTTGATGCGGGTTTTTTTGTCAAATCTGCAATTGAAAAAGCTGCTTTTTTGCAAGAATTTAAAAAATCTTCAGCTTCTTCTTTGGTGTCAAAATTTTTAGGAATGGTCGCTTTAAAAGGTTTTCCTTCTTCACCATAAAATTCTGCAATTACTTTATAATGTGATTCTGAAACAAATTCTTGAATACTTCTTTCTCTTTCAACAATCAACCTTACAGCTACTGATTGCACTCTTCCAGCTGACAAACCTCCTTTTACTTTTCGCCATAAAACTGGTGATAATTCATAGCCCACCAAACGATCTAGTACTCTTCGTGCTTGTTGTGCATTCACCATATTATAATCAATATCTCTTGGATTTTCGACTGCTTTTAAAATAGCATTTTTGGTAATTTCATGAAAAACAATTCGTTTTGTATTCGAATCTTTTAATTCTAATTGTTCTTTTAAATGCCACGCAATGGCTTCTCCTTCACGGTCTTCGTCACTTGCTAACCAGATGGTTTCTGCTTTTTTTGATAACTTTTTCAACTTTTGAACCAATGCAATTTTATCATCAGAAACCATGTATTTTGGAGAAAAATCCCCATCAATATCAATTCCTAATTCTTTGGAAGGTAAGTCTGCAATATGACCATAACTTGATTCTACTTGAAAATCTTTTCCTAAGAATTTTTCAATGGTTTTTGCTTTTGCAGGAGACTCAACAATAACTAAATTTTTTGCCATTTTTTTGATTTGTCACTAAAACGCTTTGAAAGCGTGTTTAATTTTCGACTGCAAAAGTATGTAGTTTTTTTTTATTAAAAATCTATTCTGTGATTTTAGAAACAAATTAACAAAAAACAAAAGCTATTTTTCTGCCAATTTGTCATTAAGATTGAATTTTGATTGTATCTTTGTAGCCCATTATTTTCAAATTTATTTCATGGAACCCATCGTAAAAGTAATTGAAGAAAAACTGCAAGGCAAAGCACTTGTGACGGAACCTAAAGAAGGAAATACAAAGAAATTATTCATTGAAAGCTATGGCTGTCAAATGAATATGAATGACAGTGAAATTGTAGCTTCAATCCTTGCTGATCAAGGTTTTAACACCACTCAAATTTTGGAAGAAGCTGATTTGGTGTTGGTAAATACCTGTTCAATTCGTGAAAAAGCAGAAACTACAGTTCGAAATCGCCTAAAAAAATACAATGCTGTGAAAAAAATCAACAAAAACATGAAAGTCGGTGTTTTGGGTTGTATGGCAGAACGTTTGAAAGAAAAATTTTTAGAAGAAGAAAAAATTGTTGATTTGGTTGTTGGACCTGATGCGTATCGTGATTTACCCAATCTTTTACAAGAAATTGAAGCAGGAAGAGATGCTGTAAACGTAATTTTATCAAAAGACGAAACCTATGGAGATGTTTCTCCAGTTCGTTTAAATTCGAATGGAGTTTCGGCATTTGTTTCTATCACAAGAGGTTGTGACAATATGTGTACTTTTTGCGTGGTGCCTTTTACACGAGGACGTGAAAGAAGTCGTGATCCAAAAAGTATTTTGGAAGAAATTCGCAGTATGGTAGACAGTAATTTTAAAGAAATTACTTTGCTGGGTCAAAATGTTGATAGCTATTTATGGTTTGGTGGAGGCTTGAAAAAAGACTTCAAAAAAGCATCAGAAATGGCACAAGCAACCGCTTTAGATTTTGCACAATTATTAGATATGTGCGCCACTGAATTTCCAAAAACACGTTTTCGTTTCTCTACTTCAAATCCACAAGACATGAGCTTGGATGTGATCCATGTAATCGCAAAACACAAAAATATCTGTAAATACATTCACCTTCCAATGCAAAGTGGTAGCAACAACATGCTAAAAGCCATGAACAGACAACACACTCGTGAAGAATATATGCAGTTGATAGACAATATTTTTAAAATAATTCCTGAAATGGCACTTTCACAAGACACCATTGTGGGTTTTTGTGGCGAATCGGAGCAAGACCATCAAGATACTTTGGCGTTGATGGAGTATGTGAAATATGATTTTGGATTCATGTTTGCGTATTCTGAAAGACCAGGAACGTTGGCAGAAAAGAAAATGGTAGATGATGTCCCTGATGAAGTAAAAAAACGTCGTTTAGAAGAAGTAATTGAGTTGCAACAAAAACATAGTTTATATAGAACACAACAACATTTAGGAAAAATTGAAGAAGTGCTTATTGAAGGTGTTTCTAAAAAAAATCCAAATGAATGGAAAGGAAGAAATACTCAAAATACAGTCATTGTTTTTGCAAAAGAACACTATAAATTAGGCGATTTTGTGATGGTAAAAGTAACAGATTGTACCTCTGCAACCTTGAGAGGAGTTGCAGTTAGGTATTCAGATAATAATTAATAGCCCATCCTTTCCTTCCCAAAGGGAAAGGAACAGTTGTTAAAAAAATAGAAGTTTAGAATTTTAAGTTTCGAACCTTTAAACTATTAAACCCTTAAACTTTTCAAACTAAAGTTAAGATGGAAGATTTACAAGTATTAAAACAACGTTTTGGCATCATAGGAAATGATTTGCATCTCAACATGGCTCTGGAAAAAGCAGTGCGTGTTGCGCCTACTGACATTTCTGTTTTGGTGACAGGAGAAAGTGGTGTTGGGAAAGAAAATATTCCCAAAATCATTCATCAATTATCACATAGAAAACATGCAAAATACATTGCTGTAAATTGTGGTGCAATTCCTGAAGGAACCATTGATAGCGAATTATTTGGGCATGAAAAAGGGTCTTTTACAGGAGCAACTCAAGATAGAAAAGGCTATTTTGAAGTGGCTGATGGTGGCACTATTTTTTTGGATGAAGTTGGCGAATTGCCACTCACTACACAAGTTCGTTTATTGCGTGTTTTGGAAAATGGCGAATTTATAAAAGTAGGTTCCTCAGCAGTACAAAAAACAGATGTTCGAATTGTGGCTGCAACCAACGTAAATATGAATACAGCTATTGAAAAAGAGCGATTTAGAGAAGATTTATATTATAGGTTGAGTACTGTCGAAATTTTTTTACCTTCGTTAAGAGAACGAAATCAAGACATTCATTTGTTGTTTCGAAAATTTGCAGCTGATTTTGCTCAAAAATATAGAATGCCAACAGTTCGTTTAGAAGAAGATGCTGTAACTATTTTATTGAATTATCGCTTTCCTGGTAATATCCGTCAGTTGAAAAATTTGGCAGAACAAATTTCAGTAATTGAAGAAAACAGGAATATTTCTGGCGCAAAACTAAAACAATATTTGCCTGATAATAGAGGAAATTTACCCGCAATTATGGGTGGAAAAAAAGACAATGATTTTTCGAGTGAACGTGATATTATGTACAAAATTTTGTTTGACATGCGTAATGATATCAATGATTTGAAAAAATTGACATTGGATTTATTGAAAAGTGGAAATATTGAAGAAGTTCAGGAAGAAAATCATCAATTGATTGAAAAAATTTATGGAGACAAAGAAGTGAATACTAGAAATGTTGAAGTGCTGAACATTCCTCAAAAAGCATCTGTAGAAAAAAATTACGATTTCATTGAAACTATTGAAGAGGATGAAAGTTTATCTTTACAAGACAAAGAGATTGAAATGATCAAACGTTCCTTAGAAAAAAATAAAGATAAACGTAAATTAGCCGCAAAAGAATTAGGCATTTCCGAGCGAACTTTGTATCGAAAAATAAAACAATATGATTTGTAATGAGGTTCAAGATTTAAAATTCAAGGTTAAAAAACGTTGAACTCTGAACCCGAAATTTTGAACTTTAAACCCGAAATTAACTGTATGAAAAAAATACTAAATATATCTATTTTCGTTATCATAAGTTTGGTGATTGTTGCTTGTGGTGCTTATTCTTTTACGGGAGGAAATACTGGAGATGCCAAAACCATTCAGATAGATTTTTTTCCAAATCAAGCACCTTTGGTAGAGCCAGCTTTAACGCAACGATTTACAAATGATTTGCAAGATTTGTTTACGCGTCAAACGAATTTAACGTTGACAAATTCAAACGGAGATTTGTTTTTTAGTGGAGAAATTACCGATTTTAGAGTAACGCCTATGAGTGGTACTTCTAATCAAACTGCGGCTCAAAACAGGTTAACGGTTTCAGTAAATGTGCGCTTTGTAAACAAATTGGTCGAAAAAGATAATTTTGAAAAAACCTTTTCATTTTACGCTGATTATGATGCAAATGCCCAATTAACTGGCAGTATTCTGCAAAATGCGTTAGATGAAATTGTTGAAAGAATTACTCAAGATATTTTTAACGCCTCTGTGGCAAAATGGTAAGACTTTTGCAACATGAAAAAAACAAAGTTTATTGATATTTTAGAACTTCAACATCCAATTCATCAAATAGAAACTGCTGAATTGAAGAGTGTGATTGATGATTTTCCTTATTTTCAGGTAGCAAGAGCTATGTATCTGAAAGGACTTAAAAATCAAGATAGTTTTAAATACAATAATGAACTTAAAATTACTGCTGCAAACACTTCAGATAGGGCAGTCCTGTTCGATTTTATCACCTCAACAGTTTTTGATACTCAGAAAAAAGACATACATCAACAGATAAGAGCCAAGATTTTTGGGGAAAACTCAACAGCTATTATTGAAACCAAAACACCATATATTGCCGAAATTACATCTGAAGAAATTGAAGAAAAATTAGCGATTGGAAAACCCATCTCTTTTTCTGCAAAAGAAAGTTACTCTTTTAACCAGTGGTTGCAATTGTCAGCGAAAAAACCCATTGAAAGAGCGCAAAAACCACTATCAAAAATAGCTCCTGAAAAAGTGGAGTTGATTGACAAATTTATTCAGAATAACCCAAAAATTCAGCCAATTGCCAGAGATAAAAATATCAATATTGTAGTTCAAGAGAACAAACAAGATGCCTCTTTAATGACGGAAACTTTAGCGAAAGTATATTTGGAGCAAAAAAAATATGAAAATGCCATTCAAGCATATCGAATTTTAAGTTTGAAATATCCAGAAAAAAGTGGTTTCTTTGCAGACCAAATAAAAAGAATACAAATTTTACAAAAATACAAACAATGAGTTATACCGCATTTTTAATCCTAATTTTGATTGTCGCAGTCGCATTAATACTAATGGTCATGGTTCAAAATCCTAAAGGTGGAGGATTGTCTTCTTCTTTTGGTGGTGCAGGTGCACAATCTTTAGGTGGCGTTCAAAATACCAATAATTTCTTAGATAGAACAACTTGGACTCTAGCAATTGCCATGTTTGTGTTGATTTTATTATCAAATTTTGCCATTCCTAGAGAAGGTTCTAATAATTTCAAATTAGACAAAACTTTGGAAGGAATTGAAACAACTACTCCAGTAAAAAATACTACAAACGATTCGCTTAAATAAGCAACTTTTTTAAAACAAAAAAATGCCAACGAAAATGACACGTTGGCATTTTTTTTGCACCAAATCAAATCAGAAATTTAAATCAGCGAAAAATTGTCAGTTTCATTGATGTGGCACAATTTCTGACAAATAATTAGAAGTTAATATAAATTTTAATAAACTAAAATAGATATAAAAATGGGAGTAAACATTAAACCTTTAGCAGACAGAGTTCTTGTAGAACCTGCTCCAGCAGAAACTAAAACAGCTTCTGGAATTATAATACCAGACAATGCAAAAGAAAAACCTCAAAAAGGAACTGTTGTAGCCGTTGGAAATGGGAAAAAAGATGAGCCTTTAACCGTTAAAGTAGGTGACACTGTTTTGTATAGCAAATATGGAGGTACTGAATTAAAATTAGAAGGAAAAGATTATTTAATGATGCGTGAATCTGATATTCTTGGTATTATTTAAAAGTAGTCAGTTTATAGTTTCAGTAAATAATTCAAACAAGTAAACTTTAAGTAATCAAACAAATAAACATTTATAAAAAATGGCAAAAGATATTAAATTCGATATTGAAGCACGTGATGGATTAAAACGTGGAGTTGATGCATTAGCAAATGCAGTGAAAGTTACTTTAGGACCAAAAGGAAGAAATGTAATTATTTCTAAATCTTTTGGAGCTCCAACTGTCACTAAAGATGGAGTTACAGTCGCAAAAGAAATTGAGTTGCAAGATCCTTTAGAAAATATGGGTGCGCAAATGGTGAAAGAAGTTGCTTCAAGAACCAACGATTTGGCTGGTGATGGAACAACAACTGCAACGGTTTTGGCACAAGCAATCGTAAAAGAAGGTTTGAAAAACGTTGCTGCTGGTGCAAATCCTATGGATTTAAAACGAGGAATTGACAAAGCTGTTGAAGCAATTGTTGCTGACCTAGCAAAACAAGCTCAAGAAGTTGGAAATTCATCAGAAAAAATAAAACAAGTTGCTGCAATTTCCGCAAATAACGATGATGTTATTGGTGATTTAATTGCAAAAGCGTTTTCAAAAGTTGGTAAAGAAGGTGTTATTACAGTTGAAGAAGCTAAAGGAATGGACACTTATGTGGATGTTGTTGAAGGAATGCAATTTGACAGAGGATATTTATCACCTTATTTTGTAACAGATGCTGATAAAATGATTGCTGATTTAGACAATCCATATATTTTATTGTTTGATAAAAAGATTTCTAATTTGCAAGAAATTCTTCCAATTTTAGAACCAGTTGCGCAATCAGGAAGACCATTATTAATCATTGCTGAAGATGTTGACGGACAAGCATTGGCTACATTAGTAGTAAATAAATTGCGTGGAGGTTTAAAAATTGCAGCTGTAAAAGCTCCTGGTTTTGGTGATCGTAGAAAAGCAATGCTCGAAGACATCGCCGTTTTAACTGGCGGAACAGTAATTTCTGAAGAGAGAGGTTTTACGCTTGAAAATGCAACGTTAGATTTGTTAGGTACTGCAGAAACAGTAACGGTTGATAAAGACAATACAACCATTGTAAATGGTTCTGGAAATGCAGAAAATATAAAAGCACGAGTAAACCAAATAAAAGCCCAAATAGAAACCACAACTTCTGATTATGATAAAGAAAAACTACAAGAACGCTTGGCTAAATTAGCTGGAGGTGTAGCAGTTTTATATGTTGGTGCCGCAAGTGAAGTAGAAATGAAAGAGAAAAAAGACAGAGTAGATGACGCTTTACACGCTACAAGAGCAGCTGTTGAAGAAGGCATTGTTGCTGGTGGAGGTGTCGCTTTAGTGCGTGCTAAAAAAGTATTGGAAAATTTAACAACCTCTAATTTAGACGAAACTACAGGAGTTCAAATCGTAAATAAAGCCATTGAAGCCCCATTAAGAACAATTGTTGAAAATGCTGGAGGTGAAGGCTCTGTTGTGATTAACAAAGTGTTAGAAGGTAAAAAGAATTTTGGATATGATGCAAAGGCAGATGCTTATGTAGACATGTTAGAAGCAGGAATTATTGATCCGAAAAAAGTAACAAGAATTGCTTTAGAAAACGCAGCTTCTGTTGCAGGAATGATCTTAACTACAGAATGTGCTTTGATTGACATCAAAGAAGATACTCCTGCTATGCCAGGTGGAATGGGTGGTGGAATGCCAGGAATGATGTAATAATTTTAAAACATAATTTTTCCAAAAATCCGTTGGCTGTTTTGCTAACGGATTTTTTTTTAGTTTTAGTTTCTCGTAGGTTTGAGGTTTATCAATCATGATTACTCAAATTCAAAAATCTAAAAATTGTAGCTTTTGAATTTTAATAATTCAATAAAAAAACTAAGACAGTACTTTTGAGAAAATTTTGAGACATTCTCTTATAAAAAAAACTTTCAAACGAATTGAACTCAATTGTTCATTAAATTGATAAAAGAAAGATGATTTCAAAAAATCAACACATTTATTTTTTTGGCAATAAAACCAACTTTCTTCTCAATGAATTGATTTGTGAAGCATTGATTTCCATTTTGATGAATTTTCCGTCAAGATATAATTTTGCTTGGTCTTTATAGTGTTTGCTGAATACATTTCCTGATTGTCCAGTTGGTAAAATAGACAAACTGTTTTCAACATCCGAAAAATCAATAATTCTTCGGGTAGAAGGTCCTGCTGTGATTTTATAAACTCCTGTGCTATCCAAACTAAAAATTTGATTGTTAATCACTTCATTTCCTCCAATTGTTTTGAACGGTCCCACATTAAAAAATTTTCCCAACAAACCCCCTTTTTTTCCAATAGGATGCTCGTGTTCAACTGAAACAACTCTTTCCCATTTCCAGTTTTCAACATCTTCTCCCAACTGATTTTGTAAAAAAATAAAAGCATTTTTGAATGATTTTTCGATGATTTCTTTTTTGGTTTCGATATTATTTTTAGTAGAAATATCATCCCACCAAACCGAATTTTGACGGGTTATTTGTGAGGGTACAGCTTGGTCTTGCAACTGAGAATTGATGAATAATTTGAAACTTTCACCCAATTCATCTTTATAAGTTGATACTAAAAACTCGTATAAAAAACGATTGTAAATTGTTGGAGCAACCGCTTCTTTCAAATAATTTCCATCCCATTTTTCTAAAATGGAAATTACCTTTCTCTGTGAAGTAGAAAACAAGGAAGTATTCATACCATTCAATAAGTTTTTACTGATTTCAGAAACTGTCGCAGAAGTCACATCAAATGTCATTTTTGCAACATCATCTTTCGTAAAATCGTTTTTTGCATCTAATAATTGCACAATTCTTTTTGCTCTGTCTTGAGGTTGATAATAACCTTGATACAATTTTCCTCTTACAGAATCTGGTTGATTATTAGCAGAATACACATAATTTTTACTCGGATTTATCGCTTTTGGATTGTCATCAAATGATAAATATTCCACAATTTCATCTTCTCCTGAAGCGCCATTCAAATACATTCTTGATGACAAACCTTTTCTCAATTCATAGAGTTTTGCAGATGCAAACCACGCAATATTATTATTTGAATCTCCATACATGACATTCAAACCTGGTGCATGAATTTTTTCTGCAGCTTTTTTAAATTCCGATAATGATTTTGAGTGACTCATGCCAAAAGCAACATCCAACGTTTTGTTTTCTAATTGATTGTAAATCCAATACATAGCTATTGGTTTTTCATCTTGAATGTGTTCTACCAAACCATTCATGATGGGTCCGTGTTTACTGACTTTTACGGTGAAAGTAGTATCGGCTGCATCTTTAATTTTAATGCTTTTTTCAATAAGTTTATATTTTTGGTACCCGTTTTTGGTTTTGTATTCCAACGAATTAGCAGGATTATTTTCTTCGATATAAAAATTTAAATCGTCGTTCGCTAACATCGTTAAACCGTAAGCCATTTTTTTGTTATGACCCAACAATGGAAAAGGCATCAGGGCAATGTTAAATCCATAAATTTCAAAATCGGGCGTTTTAATGTGATTTTGATACCAAACTGATGGTTGTGAATACCCAATATGAGGGTCATTTTCAAAAATAACTTTGCCGTTTTTTGTTTTTTCAGCGCCAATCACCCAAGAATTACTTCCAATAAAGGTCGAAACTGGGAGGGTTTTCATAATATCATTAACGGCTTGCGATAAATTGGCTTTTATCGGAGAAACATCCGTTTTTATAATCGTGAGATTTTCATTGTAAGTACTCATCAATTCATCCAAATAAGCATCACCTAATTTTTCTTTGATTTCTGTTAATAAAGGATCTGTTTTATGAGCCACAGCAAAGCTAAATGCCATATAACCAAACACATTATACACATCTTTGATGGTATATTTTTCTTTTTTTATGCCTACCAAAGTAAATTCTAGAGGCGTTTTTCCATCTTCAATAAATTGGTTGATACCGTCTAAATATTTTTGTGTCAAAAGATACGCTTCAGAAGTTTTATCTAATTTTGAAATCGCTATTTCGCCAGCCTCTTCAATTCCCAAACCACAAAAAAATCGGTCTGTTTTTAATAAATCTTTTCCAAAAATTTCTGACAACCTTCCTGGCGCAATTCTTCGAATCAATTCCATTTGCCACAGACGTTCTTGAGCATGTAAATATCCCAAAGCGATGTAGGCATCTTCTTGATTATTGGCGTTGATATGTGGGACTCCATAATCATCAAAATGCACAGTCACTTTGTCCGATAAATTTTTAATTTCAAGTTCGCCTTCATATTTTGGTTGCAAATATTTTGAATACAACCAAGCACTTACCAATAATAAAATCAGAATTAGACCAATTATCTTTAAGAATTTTTTTAGGTTTTTCATTTGGAAAAGTCATTTAATATGTCAAAGATAAAGGATTTATATCGTATTTTTGAACTTTAAAGAATTACTACTTTCATGAAAAAAATTCAAATGGTTGACTTGCAAGGTCAGTACCAAAAAATCAAAGAAAATGTTGACAATGCTATCCAAGAGGTGTTGCAAACTTCTGCTTATATCAATGGCCCTTTGGTCAAAGAATTTCAAGAAGATTTAGAAAAATACCTGAATGTAAAACATGTTATTCCGTGTGCGAACGGAACAGATGCATTGCAAATTGCTATGATGGGTTTGGGTTTAGAACAAGGAGATGAAGTGATTACTGCTGATTTTACTTTTGCGGCAACTGTTGAAGTTATTGCTTTGTTAAAATTAACTCCTGTTTTGGTTGATGTGGATTCAAAAACTTTTAATATTGATATTGACGCCATTAAAAAAGCAATAACACCTAAAACAAAAGCGATTGTTCCAGTACATTTATTTGGACAAGTTGCCAATATGGAAGCTATTTTGGAAATTGCAAAAGAGCACAATTTATATGTCATTGAAGACAATGCACAAGCAATTGGCGCAGATTATACCTTCAAAAACGGCACAAAACAAAAAGCAGGTACTATTGGAAATGTAGGGACAACGTCTTTTTTTCCTTCTAAAAACTTAGGCTGTTATGGAGATGGAGGTGCTATTTTTACGAATGATGATGCACTTGCGCACACACTTCGTGGCATTGTAAATCACGGAATGTATGAGCGTTATTATCATGATGTGGTTGGCGTAAATTCGAGATTGGATTCCATTCAAGCAGGAGTTTTGAAAGTGAAATTGCCTCATTTAGACAATTATTGCAACAAGCGCAGAAATGCAGCACGTTTTTATAACAAAGCTTTTAAAAATCATCCAGCAATTATAACGCCTACAAATCAATCAAACACGACCAAAAATTGCGGAGAAATCTGTGATTTTTGTAATTGTAACGTCTTTCATCAATACACTTTGCAAATCACCAATGGAAAACGTGATGAATTACACAAACATTTGTTAGCAACAGGAATTCCGAATGCGATTTATTATCCAGTGGCATTACATGCACAAAAAGCATATCGAGATACTCGTTATCAAGAGAGTGATTTTCCAGTAACCAATGAACTGATAAAAAATGTTATTTCATTACCAATGCATACAGAGTTGGATGACGAGCAATTGACTTTTATCACACAAACCATATTAAATTTCTTATCCTAAATTTATAAACAATCAACCAAATCAAATGAAAAAAATTTTAGTAACAGGAGGCTTGGGATTCATTGGGTCTCACACAGTGGTAGAATTACAAAACGAAGGTTTTGAAGTAGTCATTATTGATGATTTATCAAATACCACTCTTTCAGTTTTAGACAGTATTACAGAAATTACAGGAAAGAAACCTGAATTTCATCAAATGGATACTCGAAAAAAAGAAGATTTAAAAACTCTTTTTGATACTCATAAAATTGATGGAATCATACATTTTGCTGCTTTTAAAGCTGTGGGTGAAAGTATGGGAAAACCTTTAGAATATTATGAAAACAATCTAAGTTCGTTGATTTATTTGCTACAAGAAATGAGAGATCGTAATTTAGATAACTTTATTTTCTCTTCTTCTTGTACAGTTTATGGTCAAGCAGACGAATTGCCAATTACTGAAAAAGCGCCTGTAAAAGCAGCAGAATCTGTGTATGGAAATACTAAACAAATTGGCGAAGAAATCATTAGAGACACTAGTAATGCACATAAAATCAATGCAATCGCTTTGCGTTATTTCAATCCAATTGGAGCCCATCCAACAGTTAAAATTGGTGAATTGCCATTGGGAGTTCCTCAAAACTTAATTCCTTTTATCACACAAACTGCTGCAGGAATTCGCAAGGAATTGTCTGTTTTTGGAGATGATTATCCAACCATTGATGGGACCGCAGTTAGGGATTATATTCACGTAGTTGACTTGGCAAAAGCACACATTGCTGCTCTAAAACGTTTGATGGAAAAAAGAAACAAAGCTTCTTTTGAATATTTCAATATTGGAACAGGAAAAGGAAGTTCGGTGTTGGAAGTCATCAATACTTTCGAAAAAGTGAACAATCTAAAACTGAATTATAAAATTGTGGCAAGACGTGAAGGTGATGTTACTGCCGCTTTTGCTGATACTACTATTGCAAATCAAGAACTAAACTGGAAAACTGAAAAAACCCTTGAAGAAGCATTAGAATCTGCTTGGAAATGGCAGTTGAAACAGGGATAGTTTTGGTTGATGGTTTTTTGTTTTTTTAATGACTTTTAACAAGGAACTTAAAGCGAAAAACGAAAAGTGAATCAAAAAAACCTCACAAAATTTGAAGTGCCTATAAAACCCTGAACGATGTTGTTTTCGTTCAGGGTTTTTTGATGCTGATTCTTTTAAATTTGTAAAGCAAACAAGAGATTTTAGCAAATCAAAACCATTTTTTGACTTTTTGACTTCGTTGAGTATACTGACTGACCGAAATAAACCTCCCCTTTTTTAAAACAGGCACCCTATACCCAAAAACTGCCACCTGAAAACCCATTTACACCACCTAAAAGTCATTTTCCACAGCCATCTTTGCGTTTTCCATCACCAACAATGCATTTTCCAATACCTTCCGAGCATTTTCCACCACCAACTTTTTAAGTTGCACCACCTCCGAAGTATTTTCTACTACCTTCCTTGAGTTTTGGAAAGATTTTTCGAATTAATTTTTATATAAATGTATTGTTATAGCACATTTTTAAGATTTTTATGGGAGTAGATTTGGTTTTTGGGTATATTTGGGAGGTAGTAAATTGTGAAAAAAAGTTACATAAACTTGCGTATATTAACTAGTTGTGTGGCATTTTAAAAAACAACCAACAATTATGCTAAAGGAAACACTACAAAATATTGAACGACTTCAAGGATTAATGGTTGCATATGTGACAAACGGCAGAACTGATGAACAACCTAAAGAATACAAGTCGGTGTATATTGACACATTAATCAATCTCGAGAAATTAGGTTATGATAATCCTAACAAGTTTAAGACATTAGAAGAATTTTGGGGCGTTTGTAAATTGCGGTATTCAACCTATGCTGAAAGACGTTCCTTTGTAAATGAAATTTATGGAGATATTGCAATTGATATAGAAAGAAAGATAAGACAAGAACCTGAGCCAAAAGAATGGATGAAGGCGAATGAAATGCTTGTGGACGAACTATCTCCCATTAGACGACAATGGTTAAAAGCGAAAAATTTTCTACTTGCTGCCGAACCTGACTTTGAAAATTGTATAAAAGAAGCAACAAATTCAATAGAAAGTACTTTACAAATCTTATTGGGTCAACCAGGTGAAACTTTAGGGAAGGCAATTAAATCGGCTGACATTGACACGGATATTAAAAAACTAATTAGTCAAATGTATGGTCTTGTAAGCAATAAAGACTTTGTAAGACACGGAGGAACAGTTGAACAAAACATAAATAAAGCAGACGCAGAATACTTTCTCAACTTTTCAGCAATTTCAATTCAATATTTAAAACAACGTCTAAAATAACAAATTATGGGTTACAGAGAAAATTTAGCACAGCAGCTTGAAGAAATTTTTAAAAAACAAGCAGAGGCAGTCATCAATGACAATTTAGCAAAGGTTTGCAGAGAATTGGACGGTTTCACAGAAAAAATTAAAGACTGTTTATCAAAAGACCAAGACTTGCCTCAATCAGACAAAGACAGAATTCAAGAACTGAATGACGAGTACAATTCAAACATTGCAAAATTTAAAAAACTTAAAGGACTATAAAAAACGCCACATAACAAAGGCTATAACAAATAGCGGGTTTGGAAACGTAATTTAAGCTTGGTTTCCCGCACAATCATTCGTGTTGGTTGACAGCTAAATACCACGCAATCCGCTACTTGCCATAGCCTCATTCGTTTTTCTTCAAAACCTATAGAACACCTATCTTGTAAACAATACATGGAACAAGCCAATTGTGTTTAAAATAACTGATTATAAGAATTGATAATAGAACCTAAGCCAACACAAATAAAACGTGTATAAAACTTAGATTCTAAATTATTTTTGTAGTTGATGCTTGAAAAATAAGTTATTCAAACGTCACTTCTTTCACGCCAACAGTGTAGTCTTTTCCTCTTAATTTTTCGAAAAGTTGTTTCATTTCTATTCGTTTTTCGGGATTGGAATTTGCTAAATTGTATTGTTGCTTTCTATCATCATTAAGGTTGTATAATTGTTCATAAGGGAAATTTCCCACTTCAATACCTACTTCTTCACGAAAGTTTTTGCCTTCATACGCAGGAATGTATAACCAATCACCACTTCTTAAAGCCGTTTTTCCTGTAGCTTCAATAATCAAATGGTCTCTACCTTTTTGAGAAGTTCCTAAGAAAACATCCAAGATATTTTCGCTGTCTGTTGAGGTTTCTTTTGTTCCAATTAATTGAGCAATAGACGCTAATAAATCTATTTGACACACAATGGCATCAGAAACTTGAGGGGCTATTTTTCCTTTCCAGTAAGTAATAAATGGCACTCTTGTTCCTCCTTCAAAAATGCTATATTTACCTCCTTTGAATTCGCCATTTGGTTTGTGTTTTCCAATTTTTTCAATAGCGTCATCATAATATCCGTCATTTAATACACCCCCATTATCACTAGTAAAAATCACCAAAGTATTCTCTAAAATACCTTCATCTTTTAGGGTTTTTATAAATTCACCAATAATCCAATCAGCTTGTAAAATAACATCTCCTCTTGGTCCCATTCCTGATTTTCCTACAAATCTTGGATGTGGTGTTCTTGGTACATGAGGCTGTTGCAGTGCATAATATAAAAAGAAGGGTTTTTCTTTGTGAGATTTTACATATTGTTGCGTTTTTTCTAGAAAATGATCAGCCATATCAGTATCAATCCATTTGGCTGCTTTTCCACCTTTCATATACCCAATTCTTGGAATACCGTTTACAATGCTTTGATTATGACCATGATGCCATTTCATGGTTACCATTTCAGGATTGGAAATGGCCGTTGGTTCTCCTTCAAAATTTTCAAAATAATTGACTTCGATAGGATCATTTTTATCAAGCCCTACAACATTTCCATTGTTGATATAAACAGTTGGCACCCTGTCTTGTGTGGCTGCCATAATATATGCTTCATCAAAACCCACTTCATTAGGTCCAGGAGAAATATGCTGATTCCAATCCACAACTCCGGTTCCTAAACCCAAATGCCATTTGCCAACGATAGCTGTTTGATATCCATTATTTTTCAGCAATTTTGGCAATGTTTGTTGTTCGGTCTTGATTAATAAAGGCGCAGTCCCTGGCAGAATTTTGGCATTTTTATTTCTCCAAGGATACATTCCTGTGAGCATACCATACCTGCTTGGGGTGCAAGTTGCAGAAGTTGCATAGCCATTTGTGAACTTAATTCCACCATTGGCAAGCGCATCAATATTTGGCGTTTGCAATTCTGTTGCGCCATAAGAACTTAAATCTCCATATCCTAAATCGTCTAAATAAATGATGACAATATTGGGTTTTTTAATTTCATTTAAATTTTCCTCTTTTGGTTTGTTTTTAGATGAATTACAAGATAAAATTGTTAGTAAAAATAGTGTTCCAATAATTTTTTTCATTTTGATTGTATTGATTAGTATTTGAAATTTATGATACGTTTTTTATTTTTTCAATGTACTTTCTTAGGGTCATTTTTTTCTCTTCTTTGAGTAATCTAGAATAAAGCCATAAAGTATTAAATGTTTTCTTTTAATTGAAATTTTTGTAAAAATGAATATAAAAATCAAATATATTCATAATAAATTTGAAATAACGCTCATAAATATTGTGAAATTATTTTTAAATATAACAATACAAATTTGTCTTTTCAAAATTAAGGATATTTTTAAATAATAAAATTAAGATAATATTAAGTACTGGGTTGCGAACAAGGGTTGAAAAGGATAATAAAAACAAAATCAAAACTTCTTTTTATTACATTTACTTTTGAAAATAAAGTATTTCACACAAATCTAAAAATGAGTAAAAACGAATCAAAAATAACCTGCGAATGTCCGATAGCACAGATTTGAAGACACTATTTTTTGCAAAGCTAAAATAATAATCTTCTTTCAGTTTCTTTTTTTTGTTTCACAGAAGTATGGTGAATGTGATTAATTTATGGTTTGATACTTAGTATTGGAACGGATTTCAAATGTGTGCTATCCTTTAGAATTATTCTATTTCAATTTAACTTTTTTTGTCGAAGGGTCATATTCGTAGTTCACGATATTTTCATTTAAAATCAATTGAATTGTTTCTTCGATTACGTCAAAAGGAACTACAAACCATTCTCTCGGATTTAGTCTTTGTCCTTTGTCATTAAACAAGTCAATGTCTAAACAAGCATTAGCGAAAAACCGATGTAAAAGACTTTCTAATTTGTCGGCATTTCTGTTATAAACTTTATATGTCGCAACTTTTTGAACGTCTGCAAACAGATAGGTCGCTTCGTGTCGAGCATTTTTTATTCTTTCATCTACGGAATTACTAGCAAAACCAACTTTGTATAAGTCTTTAATATTCACAATTTGTGAGTTAGTTGATTTTGATTTCAATACATAAATCCAACCTGATTGAATATCTTCTTCTTTTACAAGTCCCGTATTGACAAACAAATCTTGTTCGATTTTCTCATACGTATTGGTAATCAATTTTCCGTTTTTTTGGATTTGTTTACCTAATGACCGATAAAGCATATTACTGAAAGTTCCATTCTCAAAAATGGTTCTTGTTCTACCTTCAATTCTCACTCTGTTCCCTGATTTTTGCTCCCATTCTTCTTTTTTCAAATTCGCTGATTCCAAATAGAGCAGTAAACCATCCATTATATAAAAGTCGCCAACGTGAAGGTTTTTTTCAATGTTTGTAAAGGGTAAAATTTTCCTTTTCCCTTCTTTAATTTCTTTATGGACTTTTTGAAACATTACTTCATATTTCTCAAATTCCTTTTCTTTCATTGGCTTTCGTTGGGCAACAAAATCTGCCTCAGCTCTATCTTCAGGTCTAGGCGTATGTTTGAACTTAAAAATATCTAAATCATTATCAGCATCCAATAAGCCTAAATCATCATCATTTAAAATGTCATCAATAGTTTGTTTTTCCATTTCTACATAACCCAAAAGGTTGTGTCTGTCAAATGGTTTTAGAACTTTCTTTTGAGCTTCATTTTCTCTAAAGTTTTTCAGTTTTGCAAGCAAACCGTATTCAGACATACTCGATTTTGTTGGCTCTCTTTTATTTTTATCGAAGAAAGCGTTTATCTCTTCAAACGAATCAACAAGCCTATCTTCATCTGTTTTCAGATTGGAAGTTTTGGCTTTTGAATCTAATAATCCAAAATCATCATCATCAAAAATGTCGTCTATTGTTAGTTTCTTAGCCATTTGCAAGTGTTTTTTTACGTTTTAACTCTCTTAAAAACAGGATTGCTTCCGCCATTCTTTTTTCTTTGTGATCAAATGCTTGAATGTTTGGTTGCTCTCCATTGTTGTTTTTTACCCATTCTTTTATTTTTGGCCATAACAAAATCGCTTCATCTTCGGTCATTTCAAATTTGGTAGATTGAATATGCTCGTCAATTAGTTTTAATACTTGAGTTGTAACCGATTTTGATAAAATTTCAAATGCTTTTTGAAACGGATTTATTCTATCAATCAGGTCAATGTGAATATCATCAATGTTTACAAAACTGCCTGCCATTCTTATAAACTTCTTGTTGCCTTGTTCTTCAATCGTACTGTTTTTTATTACAGAATCGACTACTACGTGTTGTCTAACTGCTTCTACATCATCATCACTTAAATCAGGATAAATTTCTCGGATGATTTTAGGAATTAAAACCGTATTAATAACCTCCGGCTCAATATTGCCCGGCATAGCTTTAAGCATCTGCGGATTTTGCAATAATTTTGCTTTTAGGTCATTCAAATCGGTCTCAATTATGTCTTTGGCTCTTTGTGAAGTTGGCAACTTAAAACCTCTAATTTTAATAGTTTTGTCATCATCTTCTTCGTCTTCATCATCTTCATCTTTTTTAAGTTTGAATTTGAAGTTTGGGGCTAAAACTTGTTCCATAAGCAGAGATGCGGTAATAGCTTTTAGCATATTGTTTACAGAAAGCTTTACATCTTCATCTTGTGCGTCAGGTTGAGCAATTAGGTTGGTAAATTGTGCGTGAATTTTATTGTTGCTGTCTCGTGTAGCTCTGCCAATAATTTGAATAATTTCAGTTAGTGAACCTCTGTAACCTATGGTTAAAGCGTGTTGGCAATAGGGCCAATCAAAACCTTCTTTTGCCATTCCTAAAGCAATAATTATATCAATATCATCTACCGATTTTACTTCACGTAGATAAGCACTTATTTTATCTCTTGATTTAGGGTTGTCATTTACTAAATCGGCAACTTTTAAAGTTTTGCCTGTTTTGTGGCTTTTAATGTGTAAAACACCTGTTTCTTCATCTTGATATTCCATTTCGCCCAAAACATCAATAATATGATTTACTTCTTCATATTTTTCTTTTGAAGACTCTGCAGAGTTTACGCTTGGTATATGAATAATCGTTTTTTGGTTTTCGTCTACGATTTCTGCCAAAGCGGAAATTCCTGTTTCCGGATTCTTCTTAAAATATCTTCCTTGGTAAAAATGATAACCAATTCCCAATGATTTTAAATACTCATAACCATTTAATTGTTGGTAATAAGAATAGGTTACTTTCGTAAATTT
>MNYM01000030.1 GCA_001873065.1 Flavobacteriaceae bacterium CG2_30_31_66 | reverse complement strand
AGAAAATTTAAAATCAAACAAGGGCAAAATGCACCCTCAATACACAAACGAGCGTAAATTTTAATCCTAAAAACACTTGTATAGCTCTTTTAGGATTAAGAATAATGGTTGTATAACTACAACAGGATTTATGTAATAGCCTATATAGTTATTTTAGGACAAAGATTCTAGGGGGATACTTACGGGATACTTGCGGGATAGTGTTGGGTAAGCCAAAAAAGTTTCCAATGACAAACACCTTACGGTGTCAGCCCATCTTACCAAGATATTTAGTTAGGGTTATAGCGTATATAAGCCCACTATAAGCCCACTATAAGCCCATGCAAAGCCTATACAAAGCGAATGCCAATTCTTCAAAAAAAATATGGGTTTGTACCACTTTAGACGTTGCTTTTTGCGCTAGTTCATGAAACGATCCGTGCTTTCAAAAAATTAATACAGCAATCCAAACATCCAAAGTGGTATTGTGTTGAGCATTGGCAGTTCGATATCGTCTTTTACAATCCAAGCATTTTCTAAACCTTTAATTTGTTTTTGTCCTTTTCCTTTTCCGCCAACCTCAAAGGTATAAGTGCCATCAACAAGAAAATCGGCTTGTTTGGAAACATTCACTTTATGAATGGTTTGTAATTGGGAAACAAAAAACGTTTCTCGAAGAGTTCCTACAAGAGCCTTTTCTTCTGAAAGTGCATATAAAAGCGTGGTGTTATTCAGCACGATTTTTTCAGGTTTTTGCAATATTGCAATGCTATTTCCTGCCTGGAACACTAATGAAATGATTTTGGCTTGGTCTAAATAATACAAATAACTGTTCAACGAATTTCGGTGGATTCCTGTTTTGATAGCTAAGTTTGAAATATTTGGTTTAAAAGGCACTTGTTGGGCAATGACATAGATTAATTGCAACATTTTTTTGGCATTGCGAATGTCAAAGTCTTTCAGCTCGGCCAAATCAATTTCAACAATTGTTCTGATCAATTGGTTTATTCGTTGATGTATGGATGTTGTATCTGCCAATCCAAATGGATAATATCCAACGTGTAAATAATGACTAAAATGTTGATTTGGTCGAAAACCAACAGGGATTTTTTTCTTAATTTCTGCACTATGAAACAGCAACTCTTGTAAGTTCAAAATTGGTAAATCAACAATATGAAGCATTTTCAAATATTCTCTAAACGACAATCCTACCAATTCGAAAAGCAAAGCCCTTCTACTTAAATCGCCTTCTTGCTTTGTAATATCAATAATAGAAGATCCTGTGAAAACAATTTTCAATTCGGGATAAAAATCATAACAGTTTTTAATTTCCTGTGACCAATTTTTATATTTGTGTACCTCGTCTAATACCAAAATTTGGCCTCCGTTTTTATAAAAAGTACTGACCGTTTCTTTTAACGAATGGCTTGTAAAATACAAATCATCTAACGAAAAATAAGCCGCTTTTTCTGTGGGTAAATCTTGTTCTTTTATCCATTGCAACAAAAGAGTTGTTTTTCCAGTTCCTCTAGCCCCTTTTATTCCAATTAACCGATTGTTCCATGGAATAACATCAAATAAATAACGTTTAAAATCAAGGCTTACGCTGCTAACTAATCGTTCGGATTGTTCTAATAAAGTAATCATAAGAGGTTGTTTTATAGTGCAAATATATAAAAATGAACATTTTATTGTTCAATAATAGCGTAAAAATGCACAATTAAATATGCAATAAACAAAATAATTGCACATTACATGTTACAATAAGAGTATCTAATTTTTAAATAATAGCAATTATTGCAAAAAAATCTAATTTACTATCTAATAAAATAAGTACACCAAACAGGTTAAAGCCTATATAAAGTCTAATAGCAAATAGCTAAAAGCCAATAGCCACCAATTATATCTTCGCTTGGTAGGTATATAAATCATAATACCTGCCTTGCGAGGCAATCAATTCGTCGTGGGTACCTCGCTCTACAATCCTTCCTGCTTCGATGACCAAAATTTGGTCGGCTTTTTTAATCGTACTCAATCTGTGGGCAATGACAATCGTGGTGGGGTTTCACGAACATGAATTTGCATAAAGCCCTATAAAGCGTTAAATATTCGTTAACTACATTAATTTGTTTAATATATTTGTATTTTTGTTAAACAAATATAAAACACAATCTACAATGAAAAAATTTACAATCTTACTTTCAGCATTATTTTTACTATTCAGTTTATCGTCTTGCAACAACGATGATGAAACGACTACTGGACCAAGCATCACTACTTTTACTGCAGCGATGATTATGGGAACAAACGAGGTTCCTGCAAACAATTCGACTGCAATGGGTAGCGCAGAGCTTAAATTCAATAATACTACAAAAGTGTTTACATTAACAGTAACACACAATCTTTCAACAATTACTGCGGGTCACATACACAAAGGTGCAGCTGGTACTAATGGAGGAGTTGTGTTTCCTTTTACAACACTTACATCTCCTTTTACTTTTACAAGTACTGCTCTTACGGCAGAGCAAGAAAGTGACTTGATGGCAAATCTTTATTATGTAAACTTACATTCTCCAACTTTTCCTGGTGGAGAAATAAGAGGCCAATTGATTAAAGGTGCTACTACAACTGGAAGTGGATATTAATTAATTTTAATTCAAGTCAAGTTAAAAGCCTTGCTTCTTTTGAAAGAATGTAAGGCTTCTTTTTTTGAGATACCTCGAAGGATATTATACAGTGAAATTATATCTTCGCCTGATACGTATATAAATCATAATACCTGCCTTGCGAGGCAATCAATTCGTCGTGGGTACCTCGCTCTACAATCCTTCCTGCTTCGATGACCAAAATTTGGTCGGCTTTTTTAATCGTACTCAATCTGTGGGCAATGACAATCGTTGTGCGGTCTTTGATCAATCCTGACAAACTTTTTTGTATCAAAGCTTCGCTTTCGGTATCTAAACTAGAGGTAGCCTCATCCAAAATAATGATTTTTGGGTTTGCCAAGATAGCACGTGCAATCGCCAATCGTTGGCGTTGACCTCCTGAGAGTTTCACACCTCGCTCGCCAATCAGCGTGTCTAAACCATCTTCAAAACGGTCTGTAAATTCATTTACATAGGCAGCTGTTACTGCATTTTGCAATTCGGTCTCACTCGCATTCGGTTTGGGAAACAAGATATTTTCTCTGATAGTGCCTTCAAACAAAAATTCGTCTTGCAGCACCACCCCCAAATATTGGCGATAGCAAGGCAACACTACTTTCGATAAATCGTGTCCATCAATAAAAACGGTGCCTGCACTTGGGGATAAAAAAGTAGCGGACAAACCTGCAATCGTAGATTTTCCAGAGCCAGAGCTGCCTACCAAGGCAACTACAGTGCCTGCTGGAGCTGTGAAACTAATATCGTGCAACACTTCTTTGCCAGCCTCATAGGCAAAAGAAACATTGTGAAAGCTGAGGTCGCCTTTCAGTGCATCTAGCTGTATGTTGCGCTCGTGGTCATCTGCTTCTGAGGATAAGTTCATCAATTCTTCTGTGCGGTCTAAACCCGCCAACGCTTCCGTTAATTGACTGCCAATATTGCTCATTTGCACAATAGGTGCAATCATAAAACCCAATACAAGGGTAAAGAATAAAAAATCGCCTGTGGTCATCGTCCCTTGAATCATATAATAACCACCCATACCCATAATGCCTGTGGTGGCAACGCCTATTAAAAAGGTAGCTGCACTCGTCATAAACGCAGTGGCTGTCAAACTCTTTTTCACGTTTTGATAGAGTTTGTCCACGCCTTTTTCAAAAACTACTTGTTCTTGTGCTTCTGCATTGAAGGCTTTGATAACGCGCACACCTGCCAAGGTTTCGGTCAGTCTGCCTGTAACTTCGGCATTGATTTTTCCACGTGTTCTAAAAATAGGACGAATGTATTTGAACGCTTTCAAAGCAATATAACCAAAAATGGATAAGGGTACAAAGACAAAAAGCGTCATCCAAGGATTCAGTTTGATCAAAATCACCAACGATACAATGGCCGTGAAACTACCACCCACCAATTGCACCAAACCTGTACCAATCAGGTTTCGAACGCCCTCTACATCTGTCATAATGCGCGATACCAAAGCGCCTGATTTGGTATTGTCGAAAAAACGAATGGGCAGTGACAGCACCTTTTTTTGCACTTGTGCACGCAATTCACTGATCAAATATTGGGCTTGCACACTCAAAATTCGCGTCAATAAAAACGACGAAACTGCTTGTACCAAAATAGCGCCCAACACAATGCCAATGAGGGTGTACAATTGCGTCATGTCTTTATTCGGAATTACGTCATCGAGCAATACCTTGCTTTGCCAAGGCAATATCAGCCCCGACAAACTTTTAATCACAATCAACCCCAACCCAATAAACACCAAATTGCGACGTGGCCAAATGATGGTGGTAAAGGCTTTCGCCATGGTTACTTTCGGAGTTTTGGAAACTGTTTTTTTGGAATCGGCTGAAAATTGTTGCATGTGTAGTTTTGGTATAGAAATGAATTGCAAAAATAACCATTCTAGTGGTTTTTTGTGTAAAAATAGGCTGCATAAAAAAACCACTTACTACAAGTGGTTTTCATTTTGGAAATACCATACATAAAGTGAGTTCGATATCACTTTTGTTGCATTGTGCTGATATGTAATTTCTTTAGTCCCGAAATTTCTGGACTCTGAGAAACGCTGTGCCTACTTTGTGAAACTCTGTGTAACAGCTATATGAAGCTTAGGTTACATACTATTTGCGATTCGCTTTCTTTGCAGTTTTAACAGCTTTCTTTTCTTTGGGCGTTAAAACAGCTTCTTTTTTTACGTTCTTTTTTGCGTCTTGTGATTTTGCCATGGTGATACTATTTAATTAATTGGTATTTATTTTTAAACGATTTGAACCACATCCTAAAAATAGAGTGATGTGAATCTTAGAATTTAGGAAATCTCTAGGTATTTCCACTTATTTATATTTTTTTAAATTAAAAATCAATTTGGCGGATTGAGTACATAAATTTTAATAGAAGCTATTTGCCAAAAGAGCTACTAAACAGGATATAGAGAGCTATATTTAGTTATATAATCCGCTAATCTTGAAAACTGATTTTTTGATCCTTTAAATTTTACAGTTTCCTGAAAGCTATCAAGACCATAGTTGTCTAAAAATAATCCAATAGAAGAATTTAAAAAAGAGGAAGACATTGACATATCCGAGTCAACATATAAAACCAAAGTATCTTTGTTCAAAAAAGCATTTTGTAAGTAATTATATAAAATCATTCCTTGCTCATTTGAGCTTGAGTTTTTTACAATATCTTTTAATATTAGTGTTTTCATAGGAATATATTTTATGCGTAAGTATTCAAATACCATTCAAAAGTACACATAAATTTACAAAAAAAATTAAAAATCAAAAATTTGCTCCGTTTCATCCTTCTCATCAAAGGGGCTTAAATCAACTTCAACCTTAATTAAAGTTCCTGAAAAATTAAAATTAGAATTTCCTGCATGATACACATCACCAGCCTTTTTCTCTAGGATTCCATTATTAGAAATAATTAATAGTCTTCCATTTAAACTTTCAGTAAATCCAAGAATATTGTTCAATCCAAAGCCACGATTTCTTGGTTTAGAATTAACAGAAAATCCCTTTTCAAGAGATTTAAGAATCGCTTTCCAATCTTCAAAATCGGGCTCATTAACGATATTAGATTCATTTATTGATCCTGGTATTCCTATTCCAAAGTCACAAACTGAGAATGACAATTTATTATTTTTTGGATAATATTGAGTAATAATATACCCCGTTACTGGAGACTATGCATGATCAAAAATATTATTAAATACTTCATCTAGGTTAGATGCTAATGGAATTAAATCTTTATTTTGTGCAAACTTTTCAAAATATTGGCACGCATACATTAAATAGGAATAGATTATATTTTCTGATATTTTCCACAAACAAAGCGTAGAATGATTGAAAGACAGTGTAAATTTATTTCTATCAAAACCCTTTTTCCAATATTCCTTAAACTTTATATGATATAAATGATTGTTCAATCCATCTTTTCCTTTAATAAATTTAATATCGCTACCTATTATGTAAAAGCTTTCAATTAAACAAGCTAAAAGAACAAAATCGTCAGTATCCATAAATTTGACAGTATTGAAATCGACAATCAATTTTCTTACTCTATCAGTATGCAGTAAGCTTTCTCTAATAAAATGAAACCAATCTTCTGCTTTTTGTGAAGAAGGAACTTTTAAAATGTAATCTTCCATCTATGAATGTTTACATAATCTTCTACATGTTAGCCCTAATTTTCAAATAAAAATTTTATCATTAGACTTTCAACACAATCCGAAAACGTGCTTTTCCAGCTTCTAAATGTTCAATCGCTGCATTCACGTCTGTCAGGTTAAATTCTTCGACAATAGGATAAATATCATGACGTACACAAAATTCCAACATTTTTTTAGTCAAGCCAATACTTCCTGTAGGACTTCCCCCAACTGATTTTTCACCCATTATCAAACTAAATGCAGGGATTGCCATAGGCTCTAAAACAGCACCAACTGTATGCAACTTTCCTTGAGGTGCCAAGGTAGCCAAATACGAATTCCAATCGAGGGTTACATTGGTGGTATTCAAAATAAAATCCAACGTACCTGCAATGCCTTGCAAGGCTTCAGGGTTGGAAGAATCCACCACATGATGGGCGCCCATTTTTAAAACCGCTGCAGTTTTATTAGGATTTGAGCTAAAGGCAGTCACCTCACAACCCCATGCTTTTAAGAATTTAATCGCCATATGTCCCAATCCGCCAACACCAATCACACCTACTTTGTCTGTGGGTTGCACACCTGACAATACAATAGGGCTAAACACAGTGATGCCGCCACAAAACAACGGACCTGCTTTTGCCATGTCCAAGTCTTTTGGCAACGCAATGACCCACGACCAATGTCCTCGAACATAATCCGCAAATCCCCCATGACGTCCTACAATAGTCGCTTCCGAACTTCCGCACAAATGCTGTTTGCCGTCCAAACATTGGTTGCAATGCATACACGCGGCCGAATTCCAACCCATACCCACTTTGTCACCCACGTTCAATCCTTTCACATCTTTGCCAATAGCAGCCACTTCACCCACAATTTCATGACCAGGGACTAATGGAAATTGACTCATTCCCCAATCATTATTCAGCATACTAAGGTCTGAATGACACATCCCACAATAAGACACTTTGAGGTCTATTTCTTCGTTTCCAATTTCGGGCAATTCATACTGAAATGGTGATAATTTTGATCCTGCTTCTTTAGCAGCATAGGCGTTTACAGTTCTCATAATTGAATTTTATTTAATTATTTTTTAAAGGTACTAAAAAATTTATATCAATTTAAAAATATTTCTCTAACCAACTAAAGTATTGAAAAGGTTCTAAGTTTTAGTCTAGGGTATCAGTCACTGCCTTGAACATTGAAGCTTGAAAATGGATTTTGAGCACTCTTACATCTCGAAACAACTCCTCCGAAAAGTTGGAATACTCGAAGTAGCATCCTTAGTTTTAATTTGAATTTTGTCAACCAATTTCATAAACTATCAGAATCTGATTTTTTTCTTTGGAGAAGGGTTAGGGGATAGGTAAAAAAAGGTTTAACCAGTTAAAAATTAACCAATTAAACCTTTTGATATTTTTTAGTCTTTGGTTTATAGTCCTTTTGACAATGTTGAGCACAAATATAGTAGATTTTTGGTTTTTAGTTTTTCATCTTTGTGTTCGCCAAAAAGTCTAAAGCCCGCAACTATTTCATCATAATTTTTGTAGTACCAAAGTTTAGTTCCGAACTTACTATTTTCATAAATACAATTCCCGGAGCAATATTAAAGTTGAAGTCAAATTCATTATGACCTTTATTGATTACAATAGCAGAATTGTACAAAACTTTTCCAGTAATACTGAATATTACAATTCTTGCTTTCGTGAAGAGGCTACTATACAATGCAGTTTTTATATAACCATTTGAAGGATTTGGATAAGTTAAAAAAGTATTCTCTGAAACCGTTAATCCAGAAATTCCATAGGAGGTATCACTAGACGAAACTTTTGATGAAGTTTTTGATTGTAAACCACCAACAGTAACAGTAACAATCCCTTGGTCGGCAAAACCTTTGCTATCAGTAATGGTGTAGTCGAAAGTATCAATTCCTGAGAAACCGTTTTTTGGAGTGTAATTCACTTTGCCATTTACTACAGAAATGTCTCCACCCATGTTACTTGCATGGAATATTTTTCCATTCGTTAGCGTTAATGGATGTGAAGCATTTGGGCCATTCACACCAAAACTATCATTGGCAAGAACATCAATTGGCGTAATTGTACTGCCAGTTGCAACAGTTAGAGCATCATCTACAGCATTTAAAGGACCTGCTACAATCACTTTTTCAATCACGTTTATGGAAACAGTTGCTGTTGATTGCACACCATTCGCACCTGCAATGGTATAGGTAAATAAGAGGGTTTTTAAGAGGTTTGGTTTTAATCAAATCAATGATTAATTTACAAATATATAAAAATAATGTTTTAAACATTTTTTTTGTTAAATTTTTTAAAATTGGTATGAAAAGGGATCATAAAATAGGAAATCCTTAAAAGTAAACGTAAAGAAAAGAATTGAGTAATAGTTTTTAGACCGAGGTCTTAGTTTTCGGTTATCCAATTAAACGCGATAAGTATAATACCAACCCGAACGGAACTACTTTTTTAGGAAAATTCCAAAGTTTTTGAGAAGATAGGAATTACAATCCTTGCACAGTAATCGTTTCAGAACGAAACTTATTTTTTCCAAAATCGAGTGTACGAATAGGAAATGGAATATTAATATTGTATTTGTTATAAGCCGATTTAATAGCCATAATTCCATTACTTTGTGCGTCCAATATGTCTTTTCTATTGATAGCGGGAGTCCAAAAACGAATCATATAGTTTATTGAGCTATCGCCAAAAGCAGTGTAAAAAAAGTCAATTTTTTCACCTAATTCAACATCTTGTTTAAACAGCGCTTCAATGGCTTCGATGGTTACTTTTTTTACAATTTCAAGATCACTTTCGTAGCTTACACCACAAGTAATAATGATATTTGACCGAGGTTTGATGCTAAAATTCTTGAAAGGAGTGTCAATAATTTTCGAGTTCGGAATTACCACGGCATTGTTATCTGCTTCAAGAATGGTTACACTTCTTAGGTTGATGTCCGTCACTTTTCCTTCATAACCGTTTGAAGCTATCCAATCGTTTATTTGAATATTGGGCAAAAACGACAATATGAATCCTGAAAAAGTGTTGTGAAGCGTGCCTTGCAATGCCAAACCAATGGCAAGGCCTACAACTCCTGCTCCTGCAAGCACAGAAGTAAGCACTTTGTCTAAATCTAAAATTGCCAAAGCACTAAAAAAACCAATCATTACTGTAATGATAAAAGTAGTTCTCGAAATAATCGATTTAATAGATTCTTGTCCTACTTTTTGTAACAAAACTTTTTTGATAAAATATCTTAAATATTTGCCCAAATACCAAAAAATTACAAAAACTAAAATTGCCAATAAGAAATTTGGTGCTTTCAAAATAATTTCTTCTCCCCAACCATAAAGTTTTTCGATTACTTTTTCAAAAGATTTGTTTAGATCGAAATTTTTAAATACAAATGAGTTCATTTTAGTACTTTAATTTTTATAACAAATTACCCTTTCAAAGATACAATATTTTGATTGTTTTTAAAATGAATACCATAATTCTTGAAAGTGTTTTGACTTTGAAACGTTTTATGGTTTTAAAATTTAGAAATAATAAAGCATGCTATTACATACTTCTAACTCGTATTTTCAAAGTTTTATTGAATTTGTGTTTTTGACAAATGATGCTATCCTAAAAAATATATTAATTTTATTTTGATAGATTTTAGTTGCTCTTACTGATATACGTTAATTTTTGGCTTAGAACTGATGTTAGTAATTCCGAGTCCATTCGGACGTAGTCGAATCCGCTGTAATTGCGGTAATACATTGCGCTTGTTACACAACCAAAACCATACAAAAAAAGATGAAAAAATCTACAGATTTTATACTTTTATAAAAGCAATGAAAAAAATAAAGCATCTCAAAAAAGCTCTATAATATTTATTTACAATACTTTATGCCTGAGAAGAATTATTATCGATTATTTGGCAAAGCCATTAACTTTCGTTTTTTATAAAAAACAACAAAGCTTTAGTATAGAGAAGAAGCACAAGAGAGTGTTGGTCCTGTCGTTATTTTAAAAATTGTTTAGGCCGCTATCTCAATAATATTGATTCGGGATGAAAACTGATCGAATATTGTTCGAACTGTTTGGATGTTCGGTTGTTTGTTCGATATGTTATTGATGACTAATTGTTTGCCATGGCTCAGCACAATCAGTTGAACACGACAATTGTATGGCGAGGAATTTTTTTACAACTCTTCAAACAAGAAGTTTGATTTATTGCCAAAAATCGAAAGGTATTGCCCAAGTTGTATCGATTGCACAAGGAGAGCTTTCGACATCTTTAAAAGCCGTTATTATAAAGACGTAAAGCCTCTTTTGAAGCCTCTCCTTTTTTAGAAACACCAACGTCATTCAAAAAAGAAACCTCGCTTAGAAAGCACTAAACAAGGTTATTTTTTTTGATGATGATGAAAATTTAGTTTTTTAATGAAATTGTGCAACAGTTACCGCTATCGGGCATTTGTACTTTATTCCGATTTATGAACTTCAAGTTCGATTTCAATCATAAATTTTTGAGGTGCTAATTCCTTTGCCCCAAGCCAAGAAAGGGTTGGAAAATGGTTTTTATAAATTTCAGCTCGATAGTTAGATTTGTTAAGCATAAGAGCCATATTCGTTGTGAAAATATTTTCTACAACCACATCATCAAACGTACAATCGTAGTGTTTTAATATTTTCTCTAATTCAGCGTAGCAGTTTTTCATCTGTTGTTCCAAGTCGTCAATTGCAGTTGGATTTCCTTCATCATCCATGCTTACTGCTCCAGAGATTTTAATGTCGTTTCCAATTTTCACTTCGTGAGAATATACATAAGCTTTTTCCACTTCTGGTCTAAGCAAAAAGTATTCAGTCTTTTCAGATTCAAGAATGGCTTCTTTTTCTACTTCAATCTGTGGTTTTTTTTCCTTTTGTTCACAACTCTGAATGGTAAAGGCTAATGCAAAAAGCATTAAACTTAAAGTTAATTGACCTGCGAGTTTTAGTGATTTTTTCTAGGGTTTTTGTTTTCTGTATTTTAACTAATGTTTCACTGTTGGATTGTTTATCAAGAAAATGCAAAATTGAACTCTTTTTAAAGTGATAAAAAAAACAGATTTAAAAGTTGCTTTGATAAAAAACCTATATAACTCCGTTTTTAGCACCAATCATTACTGGTTGTATTCCTATTATTTGATTGCCTTGTCTGCTACAATTCTGTTTTCTCTGTTTGCAACTTGCCATGCAGTATGAAACACCAATTTTGCTCTATTCTCCAACAATTCGTAATTAATTTTGTCAGGTGTGTCAGTTGGTTTGTGATAATCAACATGCGTTCCGTTAAAATAAAAAATAATTGGCACATTGAATTTCGCAAAATTATAATGGTCTGAACGATAGTAAAAACGATTTGGATCGTTTTCGTCATTGTATTTATAATCTAAGTTGATATTGGTGTATTTTTTGTTGATTTCTTCGGACAACTTATGCAATTCAGTGCTTAACTTATCTGAACCAATTAAATACACATAATTTGGGTCTGATTTGTGACGTTCATCCGTTCTTCCAATCATGTCAATGTTTAAATCGCACACAGTATTAGCAATCGGAAAAATTGGGTTTTCGGTGTAATATTGAGAACCTAGTAATCCTTTTTCTTCGCCTGTAACATGTAAAAATAAGATAGAACGTTTCGGACCTTTTCCTGCTTTTGTAGCCATTTGAAATGCTTGCGCTATTTCTAAAATTGCCACAGTTCCTGAGCCATCATCATCAGCACCGTTATAAATTTTTCCATTTTTGATACCTTCATGATCAAGATGTGCAGAGATTACTACAATTTCGTTTGGTTTTTCTGTTCCTTTGATAAAAGCCACTACATTTTCAGAATCTTTCAAAGGCTCCTGTCTTTTACGTTTGTTCAAAAATTCTGCAGGAACTTCTTGAAAATAATCGTCACCACCAATTGCAGAGGCAATTCCTTGACTTATGTAAAAGTCCTTCAAATAAGCAATCGCTTTTTTTTGTCCTGGTTCACCAGTATTTCTTCCTTCAAATTCATCTGAGGCATACGTAAATAAATGCGTTCCCAACTCTTTGGCAGTAATGGTTGCTGCATATTTTGCTGCATGGTCTTCTGTATTGGCAACTTCAGCAACATTTTTGTTAGTTCCACAGGCGCTAAAAACAATTGCACTCGCTATAAAAAATATTTTTTTCATAAAATAATGTCTATTTAATTGAAATTTAAGTTTGATTTTTCAAAAGTAATGAAAAATAGTCAATTATACTTTGTTAATTGGAAATTACAAATTCTGAAATATAATCTGTTAATTCCGAAAGATAACAACAATAACAGATTCACTTTACTCTTTAAAAATAAAAATCAATAATCTAAAAAAAATTATTCAGTGATACTTATCACGGCAGCTTTGAACAATTTGGCTTTGGTTTTAAAAAATAGATTTTGAATGTCAATCGCTTTTAGTTGAGATTCTATCAGTTTCGATTCACGAGAATTTACAATGAACAAAGAGCTTTCTCCCATAAAAAATTTTCGTTCTTCAGCAGATAAAAGCTTGTTATAATCGCTCACAATGTTATCGATAAAGCCTGTTTGTTGCACAAAAGAGGTCAATTCTTGTTGCACAGCACTCACTTCGTTTTTGATAGAGACTTTGGTGACTTCATTTTCGAACTGTGTTTCTTGCAATTTGATTCTTGCCAATTTTAAATCCCCGCGTTCTTTTCTGAGAAACAATGGCATTGAGAAGTTAATTCCTGCTTTAAAATTATCAACAATCAATGAATTTGCAGAACGTGGCGTTTGTGTCAAAAAGTTGTATTGAACATCTAATTTTGGTAGCAAATTGTTCATTTTTAAATTTTTATCCACATTTAAACTTTCAATTTTGAATTCCAAAGATTTGATTTTTGGATGATTATTGATGTCAAATTCATCATCATTAAACAATGCAATATTCAAAGTAGTATCAATGGTGTTCAACAAATTTACATCAGGAATGATGTTTTCTTGCAATTCAATTGGGGTGTTGTTTGCCAACCACAAAAAATTTGACAATTCTAGTGACGCTTTTATAAATTTAATTCGGGCTTTTTCGAGATTTAATTTTCGGTCGTTCAAGGTAATTCCAGCTTCAAGCGTGTCAATTGCTGGTTTATCACCCTTAAAAAATAACTTTTTTGTGCCATCAAAACGTATTTGGGCATTTTCTAAAAAATCCTCATAAGTAGTTTTTTCATTGTAGGTTTTCAACCAATCAAAATAAGACAAAGAAGCTTTGTACAAAATTTCGTTCACCAAGATTTGCTGGTCTTCTTTTGCTTGGTTTATAAACAATTTTGCTTGCTTCAACGATGCCATTCGTTCGTTGATTACAAAATTTCGCAACAATGATCCCGAAATTCCAGCAGCGTACAAACCATCTGTTGGCACAGTTGCTTCAGGATTAAGATAACTGCCTTCATTATT
Source organism: Flavobacteriaceae bacterium CG2_30_31_66 (assembly GCA_001873065.1). GTDB lineage: Bacteria > Bacteroidota > Bacteroidia > Flavobacteriales > Flavobacteriaceae > Polaribacter. The sequence goes on along the minus strand of MNYM01000030.1, from coordinate 29,060 downwards.
TTCAAAATTAGCTTTTAGTTCAATGCCATACCAAGTTGGTATTTTGAAGGCACCATTCAATTTGTTATAATATTCGCTGTCTTTAAAAACTTTTTTATCAAAATCGACTTCAATTTTTGGGTCAAAAGCACCTCTCGCTTTCAATAATTTTGCTTCACTATTGTTGATTACCAAATTTGCTTGTTTCACAATTGGATGATAGGCTTTTACCGTTCCCAAATATTCGCCCAAAGTCATCACAGAAGAAAGGTTTTCCTGCGCAGAAAGTTTGATAAAAATCATCAAAAATGATAATAAAAAGTACTTTTTCATGTCTTTTCTTGAATTTGGCAAGCGCTTATTTTTTCTTTTTTGAAATTTCTTTTGATTTATTTTCAGGCTGATAATAATTGGGAGGAAAGCTGTTTAGCTGTCTCCAAAGTTCATACCAAATTGGCACATCCTCAAGCAAAGCAATGGTTCTTGCACCTGAACCAACACGAACTTCTGGCCAAGAATGATCGTTTTTGTCTGGTGCTAATAATACCCTATATTTAGAATTGTCACTTATAAAACGCTCAATAGCAATGACTTTTGCACCATAAGTTCCGTAAGAAACATTGGGCCATCCACTAAAAACAATTGCTGGCCAACCATCAAATTGTACTCGCACTTTTTCGCCAACATGTAGCAAAGGCAAATCAATAGGTCTTACGAAGGTTTCTACAGCCAAATCATAATTTGAGGGCATAATACCAACTAAATCTTCACCTTCTTTGAAAGTTCCTCCAATTCCACCTTTGATGGCTTTGTTAATAAACCCGTTTTGAGGAGCTGTGATGTATAAAAGACTATTTCTCACTTTATAATTGCTGTTGCTATTTTCTAATTTTGAAACTTGTGCAATTGCATCAAAACTACTTGATTGCGCCGTGAATCTGTCAGATTCAGCTTTTGAAATTTTATCAGCATAACTGGCGTTTATGGTAGAAAGCTCAACTTTCGAATTGATTACTTCGTTTTTCGTTGCCAATAATTTGTTTTCTTGAGAAATTAGTTTTGCTTGAGTTTCTTGCAATTTTAATCGTTTTTCTTCAACATCTTTTACAGCCATTAAACCCTCTTTTTCTAGAGATTCAATTCGGTTGTATTGTCTTTGCGCAATGGCAATATTAGTTTTTGCTGCTTCATAATCAATACTGTCGCTTTTTACTTTTAGTTTTGCTTGCAATAGTTTGTTTCGAGCTTGTTCTAATTTTAATTTTCGTTCTTCTTTTAATGCTTCAATTTGTCTGTTTAATGCCAATACTTTAAAATCATACGCATCAACAGAAGATGATTTTGCATTGATTTGCTGATTGGTTCTTTCTATTAATTGGTCGTCAAAATACTCGCTTTTTATCTCTGAAATTCTAAGAATAGTATCGCCTTTCTTCACAATATCTCCCTCTCTTACGTACCATTGTTCAATTCTGCCAGGAATTTGAGATTGAATGGTTTGTGGTCTTTGCTCTGGAGTTAAGGTAGTTACCAATCCATTTCCTGAAATATTTTGTGTCCATGGTAAAAAAAGTGCAATCAAAACCAGTATTGCAGCAACCAACAAAAACTTGTTCATGACTTTATAATATTGTTTTGAAAAAACTATTTTTCCTGATTTAAATTCCTTTAAATCTATTGTTTTGTATAATTGATTGTTAGAAATATTTAACATCTCTTTTTTATTTTATAGATTTTATTGCTCCTTTTTCGAGGGTGATTATTTGATTGCATTTATTTTTCCAACTTTTTTTGCTACTCACTACGATCAAAGACCAGGATTTGTTCACATCTGTCAAATAATTGATAATTTCTATGGTTTCTTCAAGATTAAATTGATCTAAAGGATCTTCTAAGATCATTAATTTTGGCGTTTTGATGATTCCTCTTGCTAAAATTATTTTTTTTGCAACGGTAAATGAAATTTGTCGCCCTTCAGGATGAATTACGGTATCTAAACCATGAGGTTGTTCTTTTAAAAATTGTCCCAAACCTACAACTTGCAACACCTCAAATATTTTTTCATCTTTGTGATGGTCGTTGCTAAAAATTAAATTTTCTCTGATGGTTCCTTCAAAAGGAGTTTCTTCGGACAAAGACATGCCCAATTGTGAACGATAATGATTTAAAAATAAGCTATTTAATGATAAGTTATTCACATAAATATTACCCTCTGTTGGTTCAATAACTCCTGAAATCAATCTTAATAAACTCGATTTTCCAGAACCACTTTCACCAGTAATTAAAATTCTGCTTCTTGTCGGAATTTTTAGTGATACATTTTTGATAATATATTTTTCTCTATTTTTTACTTTGTAGGAAACATTGTCTAATTCAATGATTATTTCATCTTTAAAAAGTGGTTTTTCTCCTGATTGCTCTTCCATTTTTTTGTCAACCACTTGTCCTATCTTTTCAATAGAGGTCAAAACGTCATAAAAAGATTCCAATCCACTAATTAGTTTTTCAACAGAAGCAATTACCAATAAAATGATAATTTCAGCAGCGACAAATTGCCCAATATTCATCTGTTGGTTCAAAACCAATGCGCCTCCAATTAACAACAGACTAGCAGTAACAACTACTTTAAAACCAATCATTTGCATAAACTGTAGCATTAAAATTTTAAAATGATTTTCCCTTGCTTGGAGGTATTTATACACCAATTCATCATTTTTTGTTATGGCTAAATTTGTTGTTCCTGAGAGTTTAAAACTTACCACAGTTCTGGCAACTTCTTGGATCCAGTGTGCAACTTTATATTTGTTTTTTGATTCAATTAAACTCGTTTCTAACCCTTTGTGAGCGGTAAATTTGAAAACAATAAATATCAAAAGCAATAATAAAATTCCAAAAATGATAAAAAATGGGTGATAAAAAGACAATAAAATAAGCGCAAATACGATTTGTAAAAGTGCCGTTGGTACATCAATCAAAATTTTTGAAAGGCTTTTTTGTATCGTTAAAGTATCAAAAAAACGGTTTGCCAATTCTGGTGGATAATAATTTCGTAGTTCTATCATTTTTATTTTTGGAAAACGATAACTCAATTCGAAGGAAGCTCTTAAAAAAATTCGTTGCTGAATGGTTTCAATAATTCGCAGTTGCATCAATTGTAATGCGCCCGAAAATGTAACCCCAATCGTCACAATAATCACTAAAATCACCCAAGAAGTAGAAACTTGTGCACCTTGAATTAAGTTGATAATCGCCTGAATTCCAAGAGGTAAAGACAAGGCAACAACACCACCAAAAACGGCGTAATAAAAAATTTGAAATATTTCTTTTCTCTCAAGCTTTAAGAGTCCAATGAAGCGTTCCCAAGGACTTAATTGATTTTCTTTCATGATTTTAGCTGATTGTTTTTATAATCATTTCTGTAAAAAAAATTGTAGATGTTTTGTTTTCTCCAAGATTTGTGATGGAAGGAAAATATTCTTTTAAAAAATGTTGGTGCAAACTGCCTTCAACAATTGTACTTGCCAAACTAATGGCATAGACATAAGAAGGTTCAATATCTAAAATCATTTTTTCAATTCTAAAAATTAATCTCTTATACACCTCAAAATAACCTTTTTTGTTTTCATCTTTAACTTCTTTGGTAAGGTATGATTTTGAACTTTCATTCACAATAATTTTGTGTAATAAAGTTTCGTTGATGTGCGAAAAATTGGTATCTTTTTCAACGGGTTTTGTAATCACAGAAATTGCTTTTTCTAATTTTTCTTGTTTGTCTGAAATACTGAAGGTCTCAATGACTAGTTGATATTCCAACCAAGCCCAATACCATGAAGTTAAATACAACAAAAATTTATGCTTACTTTCAAAATATCTGTAAATTGAACTTTCATTTGAACCAATTTTTAGCCCAAGTTTTTTGAAAGTAAAACTTTCAAAACCAATTTCATTGATTAGTAAAATTCCGTTTTCAATGATTTTTTTGCCTAGTTCGGAAGTCTCTGGATCTTTGATATAAATTTTTTCAGGCACAGAGATTTTAAGTCCTGATAATAAATTTTTCATAATTTGTTGATTTGTTTGCAAATATAATAGCATTACTTTCAAATAACACCCTCATTCAAGAATTTATATTTTTTTTAACAGCGTTTAAATGTTCTTGAATTTCAAATTTTATGATTATATTTGCAAAATAAAAATACTTCACATCCAACTTAGAATAACTTTAGTGTTTCTCTCAATTATCGTTAAGTATTTTATCTTAACAACATATTAATTAGATTATTTTAAAATTTAGATGGCTAAATCGCAACAAACCTTTAGTAAGAGTGAAAAAGAGAAAAAACGCTTAAAAAAGCGTCAAGACAAGCAAAAAAAAATGGATGCTAGAAAAGCAGACAAAGAAGAAAATGGCACAGGAGGCATTCAATTTGCTTATGTTGATCACAATGGAAATCTAACAGATACACCACCAGATCCAACTATGAAAGTAATCTATGAATTGGAGGATATTCAAATTTCTGTCACAAAAAAAGAAGATTTACCTCAAGAAGATCCTGTAAGAAATGGAAAAGTATCATTTTTTGATACTTCTAAAGGTTTTGGTTTTATTATTGACGCAGCAAATAATGAAAAATACTTTACACACGTGAGTGGTTTGATTGATCAAATTGCTGAAAACGACAAAGTTTCTTATGAATTAGAAAAAGGAATGCGTGGAATGAATGCTGTGAAAGTAAAGAAAATATAGTTTTATTGAATTGATTTTAAATAATTTAATTCCTAAAAAACAATACATTTATAAGGTTGTTTTTTAGGAATTATAGTATAATAAACTTTCGATAATCAATTCTTGACTCACTTTACAATCAATTTTATAGTCTTCTAAATCATACAATAAGACAAAGTTTACATTGCCATTTACATTTTTCTTATCATGTTTTAGTAAATCTACAATTGTTGGAAAATCAGTTTTTTGCAAGATAATTTTTGGAAAAATAGACAAGATTGTTTCTCTAACTTCGGCTAATTTTTGTAACGAAAAATTTAATAATTTAGAAGAAATATAGCTTTCGCAAATCATTCCAATAGCGATTGCCTCACCATGTGTAAGGTTTTCTTTTTCATCAGATTCTAAATACAATGATTCTATTGCATGACCCAAAGTGTGACCAAAATTTAAGATTTTTCGCAAGTTTTTTTCTTTGGGATCTTGCAAAACAACTTCATTTTTAATTTCAATAGATCTATGTATTAAACTATTGGTATTTTGTTCTTTAAATACTTTTATTTGATTGAATAGTTTAGCATCATAAATTAATCCATGTTTGATAATTTCAGCCATTCCTGAAGTAAGTTCACGCGTAGCCAAAGTTTCTAAATAACCCTCATCAATTATCACCATTTGTGGATTTGCAAACACCCCAATTTGATTTTTTAAAACACCCAAATCAACGCCTGTTTTTCCTCCAACAGAAGCATCAACCATTGATAATAAAGTTGTAGGAATGTTTATAAAATCGATGCCTCTTTTAAAACAAGAAGCTACAAATCCGCCTAAATCAGTAATTACCCCGCCACCCAAAGTGATTAGTAAACTTTTTCGATCACCACCAAAATCAGTAATTTTATTCCAAACAGTAACGCAAGTTTCAAGATTTTTATGAATTTCACCTGATTTAATTTCAATGATTTTTATTGATAATAAAGTATTTAAATGTTTTAAAAATCTTGGATAGCAGAGTTGTTTTGTGTTTTCATCCACCAAAATAAAAAGCGTAGAATACTTTTTTTGAGTCAATAATTTTTCTAAGTTTTGATATCCTTTTTGTTGAAAATGAATCGGATACGTTGCTGCTTGAATTGTTTGCATAAATCTTTGCTTTGAATATACAAATTAACTAGAAATTATTTAATTATTTGCCGTCTTCAACTATCTTTGTTACAAATTATTTATTTCAATTCATGAAACTTTTTGACAATACTGAGGTTGCTTTTTCTTTAAAATCTGATTCCCAACTTGAACGTGCTTATTTTTTATTCAAAATGATACAAAATGAACCAATGGTAAAAATTGGTTCCGCAGTTACAAATTTTGCCTTAAAAGCGCATTTGCCAATAGAAGGTTTGATAAGATCAACAGTTTTTGACCATTTTTGCGGTGGAGTTACTGAGGAAGATTGTTTGCCTGTAATTGAAAAAATGTACAACGAAGGCAATGTTTACAGCGTTTTAGATTACTCTGTTGAAGGAAAAGAAGAAGAAGCGAGTTTTGATGAGGCACTGAATAAAATTTTGAAAATTCTTGATTTTTGTCAAGAAAAAGCATCGCTTCCTTATGCAGTTTTTAAACCAACAGGTTTTGGACGTTTTGCTTTGTATCAAAAAATAACCGAAAAAATACCGTTAACTGCTTCTGAACAAGAAGAATGGAGTAGAGTTGTAGCTCGTTTTCACAAAGCATGTAAAACAGCCCAAGAAAAAGACGTTCCAATGTTGATTGATGCCGAAGAAAGTTGGATGCAAAATGCTGCAGATGAACTCGTAGAACAGCTTATGGAAACCTACAATAAAAAGAAAGCAATTGTTTTCAACACCATTCAAATGTATAGACATGACAGATTGGACTATCTGAAAATCTTGCACGCAAAAGCTTCTGAAAAAGGGTATTACATTGGTATGAAGATAGTTAGAGGAGCTTATTTGGAAAAAGAACGCGAAAGAGCAGAAGAAAAAGGTTATCGTTCACCAATTTGTGACTCAAAACAAATGACTGATGAAAACTATGATAATGCCATTAAATTTATGATGGAAAATTCAAAATTGGCCTTATTTGCAGGAACTCACAATGAAAATAGCTCTTATTTATTGATGAAATTGGCTGAAATGCACCATATTAAAAATGATGACAAACGCATGTGGTTTGGACAATTGTATGGAATGAGCGATCACATTAGTTTTAACTTGGCAAAAAAAGGATATAATGTGGCTAAATATTTGCCTTTTGGACCTGTTCGTGATGTGATGCCCTATTTAATAAGAAGAGCAGAAGAAAATACTTCTGTTGCAGGACAAACAAGTAGAGAACTAAATCTTTTAAAAACCGAGCGTCAAAGACGTAAATTATAGTGCAAACCATTACCGAAATCAAATCTTTGCTTGTAAGAAATAAATTGAGATTGTATCAAGAACTTTCTCAAAGTAAAGAGGCAATGTATTTGATTAAAAAATCGACAAAAACAAAATTGAATCAAGAAGAAAGAGAAAAAATCAAAATATTATTAATCGATATTTGCAAATCAGTTCCTGCATTGGCGGTTTTTTTATTACCAGGAGGCACTTTACTACTGCCTATTCTCATCAAATTAATTCCAGACATTTTACCTTCTGCGTTTCAAGACGATCCAACCAAACAAAAAACTCCTCTATAATTCTCGTATAATTTAAATATATTTATCTCAAAAACAATAAGTTATATTTTGTTTTTCAAAAATTAATAATCAAAATATCATTTTAAATTAATCATTTATATTGTTGATATTTCCTCATAAAGAATTACTTTTGCACGAAATTTTAGAACGCACTTATGCAATCAATTAGAAACATCGCAATCATTGCCCACGTTGACCACGGAAAAACAACTTTAGTAGATAAAATTATTGACCAAGCAAAAATCTTAGACGACCGAAAAGAACGTACAGAATTGCTATTAGATAGTAACGATTTAGAGCGTGAAAGAGGAATTACTATTCTTTCAAAAAATGTTTCTGTAGTTTATAAAGGAGTAAAAATCAATGTAATTGACACACCTGGTCACGCTGATTTTGGAGGAGAAGTAGAGCGTGTTTTAAAAATGGCTGATGGTGTCCTTTTATTAGTAGATGCTTTTGAAGGACCAATGCCACAAACTCGTTTCGTACTTGGAAAAGCTATAGAATTAGGATTAACGCCAATTGTGGTTGTAAACAAAGTAGATAAAGAAAACTGTACACCAGATTTGGTTCACGAAAAAGTATTCGATTTGATGTTTGCTTTAGAAGCTTCTGAAGAACAATTAAATTTCACAACAATTTATGGTTCAGCTAAAAATGGTTGGATGAGTACCGATTGGCAGCAACCTAAAGACACCATTTTAGATTTGTTAGACGCTGTTATTGAGTCAATTCCTGAGGCTCCTTATAGAGTTGGAACTGTTCAAATGCAAATCACTTCTTTAGATTTTTCTGCTTTTACAGGAAGAATTGCAATTGGTCGAGTTTATAGAGGCGATTTAGAGGAAAATAAAGATTACATTTTATGCAAAGCTGATGGTACTTTCAAGAAAGTTCGTATCAAAGAATTGCATGTTTTTGAAGGAATGGGCAAAGCCAAAGTATCAAAAGTAAGAAGTGGCGATATTTGTGCCATCACAGGAATCGAAGGCTTTGATATTGGTGATACCATTGCTGATGCTGAAAACCCAGAGGCATTGCCAAGGATTGAAGTTGACCAACCAACCATGAGTATGTTGTTTACGATCAACAATTCGCCATTTTATGGAAAAGAAGGAAAGTTCGTTACCTCACGTCATTTGCGTGACCGTTTAAAAAAAGAAACTGAAAAAAACTTGGCTTTGCGTGTTGAAGATACAGATACTGAAGATAAATTTAATGTGTATGGACGTGGCGTTTTGCATTTATCAGTTTTGATAGAAACCATGCGTAGAGAAGGCTATGAATTGCAAGTTGGACGACCAAAAGTAATCATGAAAGAGATTGATGGTGTAAAATGTGAACCTTATGAAACTTTATCAATTGACGTTCCTGAAGAAGTTTCGTCAAGAGCTATCAATTTGGTTTCTTTGAGAAAAGGCGATTTATTGGTGATGGAACCTAAAGGCGATTTACAGCATTTAGAATTTACAATTCCGTCAAGAGGATTGATAGGTTTGAGAAATAAAATATTGACAGCCACAGCAGGAAAAGCCATTATAAATCACCGTTTTTCAGAATATGGTCCTTTCAAAGGAGAGTTTTCTGAAGATTTAAAAGGGGCAATCGTTTCTTCGGAAACAGGAAAAGCAACAGCTTATGCCATTGACAGATTGCAAGATAGAGGTAGTTTTTTTATAGACATCAACGAAGAGATTTATGTGGGCCAAGTAGTTGGCGAAAATAGTAAAGATTCTGATATGGCTGTGAATCTTATCAAAGGAAAGCAATTAACCAATATGCGTAAAACGGGTTCTGATGAAGCTATGAAAATAGCACCAAAAATAGCTTTTTCACTTGAAGAATGTATGGAATATATTAGAGATGATGAATATTTAGAGGTGACTCCTGCAAGTTTACGTATGCGTAAAATTAATTTTAAGGCGTAATTTTTTTACATCATAAAACCCAAAAAAAAGCCCAAAATATTATTTTGGGCTTTTTTTATTTGATGTATTTATTATTCGTCAGTTTTTAGATTGTCTTAGAGAATAGTACCAATAGTTATTGCGTATTAGAGCGCATTATCGGGTGCTTTTAAAAAACAAGAACTACTTTCCGATACAAAAGTTTGAAAAAATATGCCCTAAAATATCCTTATCCACATCATATTCTCCTGTAATGGTTCCTAAATGTCGCAAACATTCACGAATATCTATCGAAAATAAATCAGTTGAAATTTCTAAATCAATACCAATTTGAACAGAGACAATGGCTTGCAAAGCATTATTCAACGCTTCAAAATGACGAGAATTGGTAACAATGGTTTCATTATTACTCAAAGCACCAATATTTACGAGTGAAGTTAGTTCTGTTTTTAAAGCATCTATACCGATGTTATTTTTTGCAGACAATAGTATCAAATTATTTATTTCAGCCTGAATTTTTTCAATTTCAATCGAAGGTAATTTGTCAACTTTATTTGCTATGACCAATATTCTTTTGTTGAGAAATCTGTCTTTTATTTGGGTAATTTCAGCCATAAATTTTGGTTGATTTACCGCAAATTTTTCAGCATCTAACAAGAACATAATTAATTGTGCGTTTTCGGCTTTTTCAAAAGCTTTTTTGATACCAATGTTTTCAATAATATCATCTGTATCTCTTATTCCTGCGGTATCTATAAAACGAAAAGCAACCCCTTTAATGACGATTTCATCTTCAATAGCATCTCTTGTAGTCCCAGCAATTTCAGAAACAATGGCTTTTTCTTCGTTTAAAAGAGCATTCAATAACGTTGATTTTCCAACATTTGGTTCCCCAATTATTGCTACAGGAATTCCGTTTTTCATCGCATTTCCAAAAGAGAAAGAATCTATTAATCTTTTTAAAACTAGGGTAATTTTTGCAACCAATTCTTTGAATTTTGTGCGATCTGCAAATTCTACATCTTCTCCCGAAAAATCTAGCTCTAGTTCAATTAGTGCAGCAAAATCAAGCAATTGCATTCTTAATAATTGCAATTCATTGGCAATGCCACCACGCATTTGTTGCATTGCCATTTGATGACTTGCAGCAGAATTGGACGCAATCAAATCAGCCACTGCTTCAGCTTGCGATAAATCCATTTTTCCGTTTAAAAAAGCACGTAGAGTAAATTCGCCAGCTTCTGCCAATCGACAACCATTTCTTAAAAATAATTGAATGATTTCTTGTTGAATAAATTGCGAACCGTGGCAGGAAATTTCCACAACATTTTCGCCTGTATAAGAGTTTGGATTTTTAAAAACAGACACCAAAACTTTATCAATAATAGATTCATTTTCAACAATATGACCCAAATGGATACTGTGTGTTTTTTGTTTTTGAAGTGATTTGTTTTTAATTACTGACTCAAAAAATGCCTCTACCAATTCAATAGATTTTTCGCCAGAAATTCTTATTACAGCAATTGCGCCAACTCCTGAAGGGGTTGCCAAAGCTATGATGGTGTCGTTTTGAATCATATTACAAAAATACGCAAAGATTTTTCAGAATGTAAGGACAGTTTTTAATTAAAAATGGAATGTTTACTTTAAATATTTTTGATAACATCCTCATATTCATAAAAGAAAAGCTCAAAAATAGGCATGTTTTTCTCAAAAAATTCATAACATTCTCTCCAAGTATTCTTATTGTAAATGTTAAAATTTCCTTGATAAGAAAGGTAAATACGTTGAATTATTTTTCCGTTTTCTAACTCGTAAGCATCCTCAAAAATGATTTCAGGAAGTTCAGTTTCTAGTAGTGTTTTTAAAGAAAGCATTTGATCAAAATAAAGCAAGTTTTTAATTTCGTCAGGATTTTCTAAATCCAGACAAATCATGGCTTCTTTTTTATCGGCAATAAATTTTAAAGCCACACCTTTTATTTTGGTGTTGTAAAGAAGCCATTTTCTGGGAAAAGATTTTCCAAAACTCGTCCAAAATTCTCTGCGTAATAGAGCAGCTTCTTCTTTGCTAAACATTTTTATTAAATCAAAGTTTACGGTTCAAAGTTCAAATTACCCATGAATTTTAGCCAAAGTTCCTCGTTCTTTCATCATTTCAGCTTCAAATTGCAATAAAGCATTCCATTTTGCATCTACAATTTCTCGGTTTTGATATTCTCGCGCAAAATGTAAAAAAGTAGTGTAATGATTTGCTTCGGAAATCATCAAGTTTTTATAAAACTTCTTTAATTCTTCATCTTCCATATTTTCTGAAAAAATCTTAAAACGCTCACAACTTCTTGCCTCAATCAATGCCGCAATTAGTAAACGCTGAATTAAAGCATCAGTTCTATCTTTGGTTTTTGGAAAAAATTTTTGCAATTTTACTGCGTAATCGTTTTTTTGCTCTCTGCCTAAAACGAATCCTCTTTTTACAAGTAGCAAATGAACCATTTTAAAATGTTGCATTTCTTCGATGGCAATGTTGCTCATCTCTTTCACTAGTTCGGTTTCTTCGGAATAATTGATAATGATTGACACTGCATTTGAGGCTGCTTTTTGCTCTAAAAATGCGTGATCTGAGAGTATTTGTGATAAATGATCTTTGGCAATTTCTGCCCAAGAAGTACTAGTTTCAAATTGTAATCCTAACATTAAAAATGATTTTTTATTGATTGTTTGATGATTTTTTTAGTTTTTTTCGGCTTTAAAAACCCAAAATTTTTGTCCTGCAAAATTTATCAATGCACTAACGCATGTGGCTCCTAAAAATGCAATAAGATATTTGTTGGGTAAATCAATCAAATATTTATAATTGTGAAGCAAAAAAATTAAAACTGAATTCACGGTAACATTTACTAAAAGTGAAATTCCATAAATTAAAGCGAATTTTGCAACTCTTCTTTTTGAACGATCTTTTTTCTTCCAAGTCCAAAATTTATTTAAAAAATATGAAAATGTCATACCACACAAAAAAGACAAGGCTTTAGAAATTTCTTCATTCTTGATGATTAAAGAACTGTCTTTGGGAAGTACATTTAAAAAGGTGTAATAAAAAATCAAATCAACAAATACCGCAAATATTCCTATTAGCGTAAATTTCATCAATTGCTTTTTGGAAAGAGATAATTTTTTCATCAATTACATGATATAAGTTTGTAAAGTTTAAAATATTTTTTAACAAAATATTTTAATTATCGTGCAAAATTAACAGTTATCTTAAAATCTTTACGTTTTTATTTCTTTTTATTTAAAAAAAGAAACCTTTTAATTTTTAAGAACCATAAACATTATTATTTTTACACGTAAATTGTACCAAAAAATATGTTAGAGTTAGCAGGAATTATCATTCTAGGAATTATGTCTCAATGGGTTGCATGGAAATTTAAAGTTCCTGCGATTTTACCATTGATTTTAGTTGGTTTGTTGGTGGGGCCAATTGCAGCTACCTTTCTTTCAGAGGATGGTTCAAAATGGATAGAACCTGTTTGGAATGGTGAAAAAGGTTTATTTCCAGGAGATTATCTTTATAATTTTGTCTCATTAGCAATTAGTATTATTTTGTTTGAAGGAGGTTTAACACTCAAAAGAAATGAAATAACCAGTTTAGGACCTGTTATCAGTAAGTTGATTACATTGGGTTCAACGATTACTTTTTTTGGTGCAGGAATTGTAGCCCACGAATTGTTTGGTTTAAGTTGGGAACTTTCTTTCTTATTTTCAGCATTGATTATTGTTACAGGACCTACAGTTATTACACCCATTTTAAGAAATATACCTCTAAAAAAAGATATTTCCACGGTTTTAAAATGGGAAGGAATTCTGATTGATCCTATTGGAGCTTTGGTTGCAGTGTTGGTTTTTGAGTTTATTACAGTTGGTGGTGAAACAGGTTTTACAAGAACAGCTTTTATTGAATTTGGGAAAATTATACTTTTTGGAACATCTTTTGGGTTCACTTTTGCACATGCTTTGGCGTATGCGATTAACAAAAAATTAATTCCTCATTATTTATTGAATGTGGTGTCACTTTCTATAGTGCTTTTGGTTTATGTTGAAACAGAGGTCTTTGCACATGAATCTGGTTTGCTTGCAGTTGTAGTGATGGGAATGGTTCTTGGAAATAGCAAATTAAAAAATATCAAAGAATTGCTATATTTCAAAGAATCCTTGAGTGTTTTGTTGATTTCAATATTGTTTATTCTGTTGGCAGCAAATATGAATATTGATGAATTAATGTTATTATATAGCTGGAAAACAGCAATTTTATTTGCAATTGTAGTTTTTATAATTCGTCCTTTGGCCGTTTTTTCAAGTTCGATAAATTCAAAATTAAAATTCAGAGACAAACTTTTCATAAGTTGGGTTGGTCCAAGAGGAATTGTGGCAGCAGGAATTGCTTCTTTATTTGGTGGTAAACTCTTAAAGCAAGGTGTTGAAGGTGCAGAATATATCACGCCATTGGTTTTTATGATCGTTTTTGGAACCGTGCTTTTAAATGCAACAACTGCAAGATTGTTTGCGAAACTAATTGGTGTTTTTCTTAAAAAATCGAATGGAATTTTAATAATTGGAGCTTCTGCACCTTCAAGATTGATTGCCAGTTATTTGAAAGAAAAGGGAAAAAGAGTGGTTTTGATAGATTCAAACAAAGATTATATCGAAAGGGCTTTAGACGACGATTTAGAAGCGATGAATGTGAATATTTATGATGATGATTTGTCGGATAATATTGAGTTGAATGATGTTGGATATTTGATTGCATTAACTGCTAATGATGCCATAAACAACTATGCGCTGATAAATTTTTCTGCTGCTTTTGGGGAACATGGTTCGTTTAAAATAGCTACTCTAACTGATATTGCTAATGCAACTGACGCTGAAAGAGTGCGCTTTTTCACTCCCAAAGATGATTATATAAATCTAAGTGAGGCTTTTAGAGAAAATCCAAAAATTCATCAAATAAAAATTGCTACAGAAACTGACTACAACCAAATTTTAGAGAGTTTAGGTCAAGAAGAAAAATCGGTACTACTTTTCGTTGAAAATGGTGCTGGTTTGTATTTAATTTCAGAATTTGAAAGAGATAATTTTCCTAAAAAAGGGTTGACTTTATCATATTTAGGAAAGCAAATTGAAATAAAATCATAAATCCAACTCAAAAATTTGACGTAATTTTTCAATCATTGGATTTTTTTCTTTGAGTTTATCAAACTTTTCCTGTGGTGTGTATGCAAACTTTTTTGAAATAGTTTCATCTAAAGTAACCAAAATATCAATTCCATAATTATTGAGTTTTTCTCTCAAGAATTGCAGTAAATTAGGCCTTACTTTCTGAAATTGATCTTGCATTAAAGAATTAGAAACACTAAAACTTATCTTAAAATTTTCGCTCAAAACAGGTTTTCCAATACTTATAATAGCTGCCATGCTTTGTTCCCCTTTTTTTTCTAACGAATTGGCATATTCTTTCCAATACAACTCCAATTGTTTAGTGGTAAAAATTGTTTTTGGATAGTCGTCATAATTTTCTTCAACAATTTTTTTTATTACTTCCTTGGGTTTAAAAACACTTTTTAAAGACAAAGAATTGTCTCTTTTTAGGGCAAATTCCAAAACAGGTTTTGGAGGATTAGAAATTTTTTCAGAAATAGGTTCAGATACTATTGTTGGTGTTTCAACTATTTTTTTTGAAATTTCAACAACTTCCTTTTTTTTTGCAGGTATCAAAGCCTGAAAAAAAGTGGTAGGAATTATGAAGTTAGCTGGTTTTTTTTTTTCTCCATCAAAAGTGATAGAGGTAATTTGCATTAACGTTAATTCGACCAGCAAACGTTGATTTTTGCTTGATTTATAATTCAAATCACAATCATTTGCTTTTTGAATGGCATCCATTAAAAAAGAAAGACTCGACTTGGTTGCTTGTGCTAAATATTTCTTTTTGGCAGTGTCACCAACTTCTAATAAATCGACTGTAATTTTATCTTTTGCTACTAATAAATCTCGAAAATGACTTGCTAAACCATTTATAAAGTGATGACCCTCAAATCCTTTTGATAAAATTTCATTAAAAGAATTCAATACTTCAGGAATTTTATTTTCCAATAACAAATCTGTCATTGAAAAATAAGTGTCATAATCCAACACGTTCAAGTTTTCCGCAACAGCTTCTCTTGTTAGGTTTTTTCCTGAAAAACTTACCACTCTATCAAAAATTGACAATGCATCACGCATGGCACCATCTGCTTTTTGCGCAATAATATGCAAAGCATCATCATCAGCAGTGATTCCCTCGTTTTTGCAAATGGTTCTCAGATAGTTTTTTGCATCCAAAACGCCAATTCTTTTGAAGTCAAAAATCTGGCAGCGAGATAAAATTGTAGGAATAATTTTATGTTTTTCGGTGGTAGCTAAAATGAAAATAGCATGCGCAGGTGGTTCTTCCAACGTTTTTAAAAAAGCATTGAATGCATTTGGCGAAAGCATGTGAACCTCATCAATAATATATACTTTATATTTTCCTGTTTGTGGCGGAATGCGCACTTGCTCAGTTAAACTTCTGATATCATCCACAGAATTGTTGGAAGCAGCATCTAACTCAAAAATATTGAAAGCAAAATCTTCATCCTCAGCAATTGAAGTGTCTTGCAAATTAATTTTTTTGGCTAAAATACGAGCACAAGAAGTTTTTCCAACACCACGCGGACCTGTAAACAACAACGCTTGCGCTAAGTGATTGCTTTTGATAGCGTTTTCTAAAGTGTTCGTAATTGCTTGTTGCCCAACAACGTCCTCAAAATTTTGAGGACGGTATTTGCGTGCAGAAACGATAAAAGGCTTCATTTTTTAGTTTATTAATTCAACAAAAATACATATCTAAGTGTTGTTTTACAAGATGCTTTCTTAATTAATTGTGAAAGTTGTAAACAAAATGTATAAAGTTGTAATTTTGTGCGACCGTAAATAATATAATAATTTACCAATGTAGCGGTTTATCAATAAAAATTGATATTGATTAAATCATTTAAATTTTTAAACATTAAAACTTAATAACTCTCATGAAACGCACCAACATCCTTTTTACAACTACTTTATTCATTTTTATTTCTTGTTTGGGATTTTCAAAAAAGGAAGAAAATGTTCAAAAAACCTATGTTCCATCTCAAAATACTAAAGTTGCTTATTTTGCAAGTGGCTGTTTTTGGTGTGTTGAAGCAATTTTTGAAAGTGTAAATGGCGTAGAGGAAGCCGTTTCAGGGTATGCAGGTGGTCACACCGCAAATCCGACGTATGAATCTACAGGAACTGGAAACACTGGTCATGCTGAAACAGTTGCGGTGTATTATAATCCAAAAATTGTTTCGTTTGAAACCTTGCTAAAAGTGTATTATGGCTCACACAACCCAACTACCAAAAACGGTCAACATCCTGATTATGGGAGTCAATATCGTTCTATTGTTTTTTATAGTAATAATGACGAAAAAGCAACAATTGATGCTATGATTTTTAGGTTAAACAAAGAGGTTTATGATGGTAAAGTTGCTACAGAAGTGCAAAAGTTCACCAAATTCTTCAAAGCAGAAGAATATCATCAAAATTTTGAAAAACGAAATCCAAATCAACCTTATGTAATGTCGGTTTCCGTTCCAAGATTGAATCGTTTTAAAAATAAATTTCCTGAATTTTTAATAAAAGAATAAATTAACGACGAGTTTTGAGTATTGAGTTTTTTTAAAAGAAAAACAACTAAATTTGGGAAAAAAATATGGGAATATTTTCAGCAATTATTGGAAACGCAGGATCAATTAGTCATGAAGATTTATTAAAAAAATACGATAAACTATTGATTCATGGCGAATCGATTGAATTGGGTTTTAAACTCATAAGAGACACTTTTATTTTTACTGACAAACGACTGATTTTAATTGGCGTTCAAGGAATTACAGGAAGTAAAACTGAATATAAATCAATTTCTTACAAGAGTATTTCAAGATTCAGTATCGAAACTCCAGGTACTTTTGATTTGGATGCTGAACTTAAAATTTGGATTTCAAGTGAACAAGAACCAAGTATCACCATACAATTTAATAAATCAGTGAATGTGTATGAAGTTCAAAAAGTTTTAGCACATCATGTTTTGAAATAATTTTTATTGTATTGCTATTCAATAAAATAAAATATTATTCAATATGTTTTAATTTGTGAAAACTAATTTTTTTATGCTTGTATTTTCTTTTTTTACGGATGACACGAAAACGCAGATCATCATAAAATAAACTAATTAATAAAACAATAGCTCCGAAAAGTAAGGTGTTTAATTCGAGATCTAATTCAGAATATAAAAACCCGCCAATCAATCCACCAGCAAAAAAGAAAAGAATGATGAAAATTCTGAGTTTGATAGTTTCTTTTAATTTTTCTCTATGATGCAATTCTGGAAAAAATAATTGTGAAATTTCAATTCCTAAATCTGTGAAAAGTCCTGTAAGATGCGTTGTTCTTACGATTGCTTTAGAAATTTTTGTAACATAAGAGTTTTGCATTCCCATAGCGAAAAGTAATAAACATGCTGCGACATCAACATAATTCAGCATCAATTCAACCTGAAAAATGGCAATTCCAACCAAAATTACAACTTGAATCATGGTTGGAATAAAAAATACATTCAATTTTTTGCGAGCAGTATTGATTTCAATAAGCAAACTAGACG
Organism: Flavobacteriaceae bacterium CG2_30_31_66; assembly: GCA_001873065.1. GTDB lineage: Bacteria > Bacteroidota > Bacteroidia > Flavobacteriales > Flavobacteriaceae > Polaribacter. Next base: position 10,996 of record MNYM01000030.1, on the reverse strand, counting down.
AAAAAGATCCAAAAAAGAAAGAAAAAATATACAAAAAATAAACAGTTCCTCTCCAAAACTCCAAATTTGCAACATCATTGATAAACAAAGCAAAATGTCCTGTTACATTGGTTGTCAACTGTTTCAAAGCTAAAAAACCTGAAACGTTTACCAAACCCGCAACAAAAGACAGCACTGTTGCAATTTGCAAATTATGCTTCAAAGTCCTACTTTTTCCTTGATGTCTAAACATTTTTTTCTTTTTTAAAGATTGCAAATTTCGTTTAAAAACGATAATATTTAAAAAAAATCAAATTTATTTTTGAATATCATTCTATTCCATTTTCAAACAACTAATATTTCATTTCTTCCTCACTCATTTCTCAAAAAAAGTATTAATTTCGAGCTTTAAAAGAAAGACGATGTTTTCTATGAATTTGCTTAGAATTTTTTTATTTTTTATAAATAATCATCAACTTAATTAATGAATTTTCAGAGAAAATGATAGAAAATAGTACCCCTTGGATTATTTTAATTGTATATGTAATCACACTTTTATTAATTGATTTCTTTATTCTTCATAAAAAAAATCGAGACACATCCGTTAAAAGAGCCATTTTTGAAACGATTTTCTTTGTAACCAATGCACTTTTATTCACAGGTTTTATTTATTGGTTTTACGATGCCTCAATGATTGAAAACGTTGACAATTTGAAGCCTTTTGATGCTGTTGTAAAATATTTAACAGGATATATTATTGAGCTGTCATTGAGTGTTGATAACCTATTTGTGATTGCCATAATTTTTACTTCTTTCAAAATTCCAAGACAATTTCAACACAATTTACTTTTCTTGGGGATTCTTGGTGCGATTGTTTTTCGTGCAATTTTGATTAGTGTAGGATTGGTTTTAATTCATAAAATCCATGGAATGAATATTGTTTTTGGATTGTTTCTTTTATTTACAGCATTAAAAATGCTAAAAAAAGAAGCTGAACACAGTCCTGAAGTAGAAAAACCCAAAGGGCTTTTAAAGTTTTTTAGATTTAGTAATGATTTACATGGAGGAAAATACATCGCTAAAGAGAACAACAAAACAGTTTTTACAGCGCTTGCAGGAGCATTGATTACCATAGAATTAACAGATTTACTGTTTGCATTAGATAGTATTCCTGCAATTTTTGCGGTAACTACCGATCCATTTATCGTTTATAGTTCCAATATTTTTGCCATCATGGGTTTGCGCTCTTTATATTTTTTCTTGTCTAATATGCTAGAGAAATTCGTATTCTTAAAATATAGCGTTTTTGCTATACTTTTATTTGTTTCTCTCAAATTAATGACCGTCAGTTTTCTTGAAATTCCAGAATGGTTTTCATTGCTGTTTATAGGAGTTTCGCTTGGAATCGGAATTTATATTTCAACAGTGGTTATTAAGCAAAAATAAAGACTACCGTAATTTTTTTTTCTTCAAAAACACTAATTTGAGTTTGCATTAAGAATGAAAAAAACTTTCAAGAATTTTGTATCATAACTTTAAAAGCCATGACACAAAAGGCATTTAAAGATACAGAAAAAACTAAAATCAAACTTAGTAAAGTTTATAATTCAAATTAAGTTTTTTTTACGAATTGATTTTTTCGATAAAATGCTTGGCAATATTCAGTGCTCGTAATTCGTCTTTTTTCTTAAAAGAATGTTCTTCCATTCTTGTAAGAATATTTTTTAAAACCTTTATGGCTTCCAATATAAAAGGGCCTTTGTTGAGCATCACACATTCTGCTTTCACTGATAATGCAGCATCACTAATTTCAGCTCTTGTTGGAATACCCGTTTTTGCTAAGTTATCCAACACTTGTGTTGCCCAAATTACAGGAATATGAGCGGCTTCGCACAACCAAAGAATCTCATTTTGTACTTCCGAAATTCGTTCAAAACCAATTTCTACAGCCAAGTCTCCACGTGCAATCATCACGCCAATTTTGTTTCGTTCCATTCCTTTTAGGAGAATATCAGGCAAGTTTTCGAATGCTTCTTTGTTTTCGATTTTAAAAACAACTCCTATATTATTTGCATTATTTTTTTGAAGTGCTTCATATAATTTTCGAACATCTTCGCTATTTCTTACAAACGAATATCCAATAATATCTGCATATTTACAGGCAAAAGGTAATAATTCGAGATCTTGATCTGTCAATGCAGGAAGGCTTAGTTTTGTGTTTGGCAAGTTGATTCCTTTAAAAGAACCCAACTTGGTTTTATAACACTCTGTGATTTTCAAAACCAAATAATGATCGTTTTTTTCAATCACTGTTGTTTTAATCATTCCGTCATCAAACAGCAAAAAATCCCCAATTTGAGTTTCGTCAACCACTTGTTCAAGAATGACTTCTACCACTTTTTTACTTTTTTTAAAAATGGGTTTGTTTTTATAATCAGATGCTTTAGCAAGAAAAATTTTATCACCAACTTTGATGTTTATTTTATCAATAATTTTTCCGTTTTTGTCTTTGTGGGCTATTTTTGAAGTTCTCAGTTTTGGGCCTGATAAATCAATATATATTTGTATTTTTTGAGTAGTTTCCTTTTCAACACTTTGAATGTTTTCTACCATTTTTTTCCAGATTGCCACATCACCATGTCCTAAATTTATTCTGGCAATTTTCATCCCGTGACTAACCATTTTTTTAATCAAATCTCTGTCATCTGCGGCTTCATCCGGCAAAGTGACCATCACAATAGGGCCTTCTTCTTTGTTTCCTTGATTGAATAAATCATCAGTATGCGATTTTATCAATTGAATGCTATTTGAATAGCCAATTGCATCTACATTTTTATCAATTTTAAAGGACGATTTTTGAATTAGGTGAATATTTCGAACCACACTATACAAATTGCTATACACATAACCTTCTCCAGAACGTAGGGACGAAATTCCAAGATCGGATAACAATCCATGATAAACTCTTAAATCTTTACTTCTTAAAATCAAGTAGCGTAGCAAGTTTTTGGCACTTAATTTATATTCTTTGTCAACATGAGTTGTCAATGTATTGAAAAGAGTTTCGCTATCATTGAGTTCTAAAAGTATCTGCGATAGTTCTTTTTCTAATTGTTGAATATTCATTTTTTAGGATTGTAAGTAGCACGTAAATTTACTAAAAGTAAACTATATTTTGAGGATTTTAGGGTTAGAAAAAATAAATTAAATGAAGGTTTTTAACGACTTGCAGGCTCTCGTGTATTTATAAAAATAGGATTGAAAAAAAAGAGGAAACCTTGCAGTTTCCTCTTTGTGAATTTTAGAAAAAATCCTTGATTATAGTTTCAATGACAATCCGAAAATAATTTGGTTGGTTCTATTGTCAATATTGATATTGGTATTGTTGTCAACGAAATTGGCTTCTGTACTTGAAAGTCCTCTTTCCCAGCGAACATCCAACCCAATTTTGCCCAATTCAATGCCCACACCCATTTGCACGCCCACTGAAAACTTATCAAATTCATCAGCTGTTAATCCTGAAAAACTGAAGTTATCATCAAGAATATATTGAAAAGAAGGACCAATAAATACATTCCCAACTCCAAATAATTTTTTACCTAACAAAATAGGCACATCAATTTTCTTGAAGTCGTAAGCTGTTGAAACATTGTTGTATACATATTCGCTTTTTACTTGGGTGTAAACAATTTCAGGTCTCAAATACAAACCAATTACCGGAATTTTTCCGCGAAACCAAACTCCAGCATGATAGCCCGATTTTGATTTTGCACCATTGACCAAATCATTTCCTGCTGTGCTAAAAGTAGCATCACCATTGTTGTTGTAGTTCACTCCACCTTTGATACCAAAGTTGATTTGTGCATTTGATAATTGCAACATACCAACTGATAAAAACAATACTAAAATTAAGTTTTTCATAAAAATTGTTATTAAAATTTCTCTTACTAACGTTTTTATTTTCTAGTTAGTACATTTTTCACGGCTTTTACAACAGCTGCTGCATCCAAACCGTATTTTGCCATCAATTGCTCAGGTGTTCCTGATTCGCCAAAAGTATCATTAGTACCCACAAATTCTTGTGGAGTAGGCGTGTTCAAGGCCAAAGTTCTTGCGATACTTTCGCCCAAACCACCCAAAATGTTATGCTCTTCAGCAGAAACAATACACCTTGTTTTTGCAACCGATTTCAAAATGATTTCCTCATCTAAAGGTTTGATGGTGTGAATGTTTATCACTTCTGCGCTAATGTCTTCAGCTTCCAATTGTTCGGCTGCTTGCAACGCTTCCCACACCAAATGCCCTGTTGCTACAATCGTAACATCAGTTCCTTCTGTCAACAAAATGCCTTTTCCAATCACAAAAGGTTCGTTAGCAGGCATATAAACTGGCACTTTTGGACGTCCAAAACGCAAATACACTGGTCCTTCGTGCTCAGCAATAGCAATCGTTGCAGCTTTGGTTTGGTTGTAATCACAAGGATTAATCACAGTCATTCCTGGCAACATTTTCATCAAACCAATGTCTTCTAATATTTGGTGAGTTGCGCCATCTTCACCCAAGGTAACGCCTGCATGCGATGCACAAATCTTTACATTTTTACCAGAATACGCTACTGATTGTCTAATTTGGTCATACACTCTTCCTGTAGAAAAATTGGCAAAAGTACCCGTAAACGGAATTTTCCCACCAATCGTCAAACCAGCTGCAATACCAATCATATTGGCTTCTGCAATGCCTACTTGGAAAAATCTTTCTGGATTTTCTTTGATAAAATCGTCCATTTTTAGAGAACCAATTAAATCGGCACATAAAGCAACCACGTTTGGATTTGTTCTGCCAAGTTCTGTCAAACCATCCCCAAAACCAGAGCGTGTGTCTTTCATTTCAGTGTATGTATATTTTTTCATTGTGTGTGTTGTTTGTGTAATTTGTTGTAAAAATAAACTTTTCTTAGATGTAATTTTCTATAAATTTTGTAATTCTTTATACAGTTTATGAACAGGCAATCCCATCACATTGAAATAACTACCTTCTATTTTTTCGACTCCAATATAACCAATCCATTCCTGAATTCCGTAAGCACCTGCTTTGTCAAAAGGCTGGTAGTTTTGGATGTAATAATGGATTTCCTCATCTGTAAGTTCTTTGAAATATACTTGAGTAGTATCATTAAAAATCTTTTGAAAATGCGCCGTTTTAATACAAACAGAGGTAATCACTTCGTGTTTTTTTCCTGAGATTTTTTTTAACATGGCAAATGCTTCTTTTTCATTAGACACTTTTTCTAAAGGTTCATTTTCGAGCCAAACAATGGTATCTGAAGTGATGATCAAGTCATTTTCGGCAAGATTAGTAAAAGCTTTCGATTTTAAATCTGCCAAATAATCCGTAATTTCGATAGCTTTCAAATGCGAAGGATACAGTTCATTTACGGATTTTACTTGAACTGTAAAATCAATATTTAATTCTTTAAAAAACTGTTGTCTTCTTGGCGAAGCAGACGCTAAAATGATATTGTAATAAGATAGTTTTTGACTAAGCATTAAAACTTTTTTTAATCCTTGCTAAATCTATTTTGTTGTCTCTGTCTTTGATAACATCTCTTTTGTCATGCGTTTTTTTACCTTTTCCTAGCGCAATTTCTAGTTTGGCGAAACCTCGTTCGTTCAAAAATAGTTTTAACGGAACAATGGCATTTCCTTTGGCTTCCACATCTTTTTTAAGATTTCGCAATTCGCGTTTGTTTAACAGCAGCCTGCGTTCGCTTTTTGGATTGTGGTTAAAATGGTGTCCAAAAGCATATTCTTCAATATACATATTGATGATGAACAATTCGCCAGCCTCATTAAATTCGCAAAAACTTTCTGTAATTCGTGCTTTGCTCTCTCTGATGGATTTGATTTCAGTTCCCGTCAATTGAATTCCAGCAACATAAAGATCCAAAATTTCAAACTCGAAACGGGCTTTTTTGTTTTGTATATTGATTTTTTTTTGAACAGCCATTTAATGATTGTTGGATGATTAAAAATGATTGCAAAGATACATTTTTAGTTTTGTGAAAGAAATGTAATTTTGCACTCAATTAAAATACCAACCCAAAAAACATTTCATGAAATACTTTTTAATACTTATTATTTTCGGAATTTCTTGTCAATCGCCCAAAAAAGAATTGACTGCTCAAGAAATTGTGGATAAAGCCATGGAAAAAGCAGGTACTGAAAAAGTATCCAATGCCCAAATTTCTTTTGATTTTAGAGATAAAAGCTATCAAGCCATCAGAAATAATGTTGCTTTTCAGTTGATTCGTACTTTTGATTCCGTAAAAGATGTGTTGAGCAACAATGGATTTCAACGATTTGTAAACGAAAATCCCATTACGTTGTCAGATTCTTCGGCAACAATTTATTCAAATGCGGTGAACTCAGTGCATTATTTTTCGGTATTGCCGTTTGGTTTGAATGACAAGGCTGTTCGTAAAAAAATATTGCCATCAGCAACCCTCAAAGGAAAAGAATACTACAAAATTGAAATCACTTTTTCAGAAAATGGTGGTGGTGATGACTATGAGGATGTTTTTGTGTATTGGTTTGATAAAGAACATTTTACTATGGATTATTTGGCCTACTCATTTCATACCAATGGAGGAGGAAAGCGATTTAGAGCAGTGAAAAATGTGCAAATTGTGGAAGGCATTCACTTTGTGAATTTTGATAATTATGCTCCAAAAAGCGATACTATTTTTTTGACGGATTTAGACAAAGCCTATGAAAACAATTCACTAACGTTGGTTTCTGAAATTGTTTTGGAGAATTTGAAAGTAATAGTACTTTCTGAGTTTGGTAAATAAATTATTTAGATTCTTTTTTCAATTTACTATTTCTAATTACCCAAGAGTAAAAAGAAATTTCGCATCAATTATGAACCCACAGCCAAAATGAAAAAAATCTTAGAACAAGGCGTGCCTTTATTGAAGTAAGAGTTGGGGATTTTTCTGATAATTTTGAGTAGGCTGAGGTTGGTGTTAAATTTATTTGTATTTTGGAGGGCGATTTGTTGAACTTGTTATTTGAAAAAAGTTACATAAAGTTGCGCCTATTTACTAGTTACCAATAATGCTATAAATTCTACAAAAATTAAATAACAACAATTTTTGGACTTTTTTTGACCATAGCTATATTTTTATTACTTTTGGACAATATTTGACCAATATGGCAACAATTAGGAAGACAAAATCATTTGGAGAACACCTTAGACATCTAAGAGAGGAAGCGAGCTTGACATTAAAATTTGTTTCAGAGCAAATTAGTATTGACACTTCACTTCTAGCAAAGATTGAACGCAACGAAAGACAGCCGACAAAGCAAATAATTAAGCAGGTTGCTGACTTTTTTAAAGTTGACGAGAAAGAATTGCAGAATGATTTTTTAAGTGATGTTATCGCTTACAAAATTCTTGACGAAGATGCAGATTTAAGTATCTTAAAAGTTGCTGAGGAAAAAGTGAAATACCTAAAAACTGTTCACAATGGTAAATGAAATTAAAGTCGTAGAATTATTTGCAGGAGTTGGTGGCTTTCGTCTTGGACTAGAAGGATGGAAAGGAAAATCTGCATCATCAGGTTACAAAAATGGACTAAAATCACCTTACAAAATAGTTTGGAGCAACCAATGGGAACCATCTACCAAAATGCAACACGCATCTTTGGTATATGAAAATCGTTTTGGTTTAAACGGACATTCTAACGAAGACATTGCACAAGTTGATATTTCAAAAATTCCTGACCACGATTTGTTAGTTGGTGGATTTCCTTGTCAAGACTATTCTGTTGCAACAACTTTAAAGAACTCCAAAGGACTTATTGGAAAAAAAGGTGTTTTGTGGTGGAGCATTCACAAAATAATTTCAGAAAAAATAAATAAACCAAAATATTTATTACTTGAAAACGTTGACAGGCTTCTTATTTCTCCATCGGGACAACGCGGGCGAGACTTTGCAATTATCTTACAAAGTTTAAACGAATTGGGCTATGCAGTAGAATGGAGAGTTATCAATGCTGCTGAATTTGGAATGCCACAAAGACGAAGAAGAGTTTTCATTTTAGCATACTTACAAGGAACAAATGTTTATGAAAGTATAAAGGAAGTTAATCCTAGTGAATGGATTTTAGAGGAAGGAACTTTTGCAGAAGCTTTTCCTGTAACATCAGAAAACACATTATTTCCAACAGAATTTAAACTTAAAGGAGATATTGTTTCAATTTCTGAAAATTTTAACAAAGGCGGAACTACAGGACTTTTTGAAAATACAGGTTTAATGATTGATGGTTTAGTTACAACTCTTAAAACTCACCCAAACTATGATGGAAAGTTCACGATTTTGAGAGACCTAATTCAAAACGGAGAAGTAACATCAGAATTTTACATTGACAAAAACGACCTTGACAAATGGATTTATCTAAAAGGTCCAAAAAAAGAAATGCGAAAAAATGCACAAGGCTTTGAGTATCATTACAGTGAAGGCGGAATGATTTTTCCAGATTCGTTAGACAAACCATCAAGAACAATAATAACTGGTGAAGGTGGAAAGTCACCCTCAAGATTTAAACACGTAATCCAGACTCCAAAAGGTTATAGAAGACTTTCACCAGTTGAACTTGAACGTTTAAATATGTTTCCAGACGACCATACAAAACTTGAAGGAGTATCTGATACCAAAAGAGCTTTTTTTATGGGTAATGCATTAGTTGTCGGGGTAATTGAAAAAATTGGAATTATTTTAAATCAAAAAATTAAGAATGAAGTTGCCCTACAATCCGAAAGATAAAAAGTCAGTAATTGATTATGCTAAGCTGCTAAAAGGAAAAACATTAAGAGAGATTTGCGACCCCGAAATATTACACCACAACTACACAGGTAAAGGAAACTTCGGACAAATACTTGAGAAGTTTTATTTTGGTTATGATCCAAATTCCAAATCGGAAGCAGACTTTTTTGAGATTGGAATGGAACTCAAAACTTCTCCACTCAAGCAGTTGAGGAATAACGAATATCGTTCAAAAGAACGATTGGTATTAAACATAATTAATTACCTAGAAGTTGTAAATCAACAATTTGAGAACAGCGACTTTTGGAAAAAGAACGCAAATATTCTTTTGATTTTCTATTTACATCAAGCAGGTTATGACATACTTGACTATTTAATAAAGCTTGTTGATGAGTGGAATTTCCCAAGCACAGACTTAGAAATAATAAAAAAGGATTGGGAACTAATTAAACAAAAAATTGCTGAAGGAAAAGCACACGAACTTTCAGAAGGTGACACTTTTTACTTGGGGGCTTGCACAAAAGGAGCAAATGCTTCATCAGTTCGAAAACAACCTTTTAGCGATATTCCAGCCAAACAAAGAGCTTATTCACTAAAACAAGGTTATGTAAATCATATCATTGCATCAATTGCAAAAGACGCATCAGGTGTTTATGGTAAATTAATTCCATCTGTAGCGGTTGCAAAAAAGCAAACCATTGAGGAAATCGTAATTTCAAAATTCATACCATATTACGGAAAGAACATTGAGCAAATACTTAAATCAACAGGAGTTCAACTAAACACTAAAGCAAAGAGTTTCTATGCTAATCTTACAAAAACAATTTTAGGAATTGAACTCGACAAAGAAATTGAAGAGTTTGAAAAAGCTGAAATTATTGTAAAAACAGTAAGGCTAAAAGAAAACAATTTGCCGAAAGAGGATATTTCATTTCCAAATTTCAAATACGAAGAAATCGTAGATGAAGAATGGGATGATTCTAATTTTAAAGACATTTTAGAACATAAATTTTTATTTGTGTTTTTCCAATTTGAAAATGAGCAATTAGTTTTGAGAAAAGTTAAGTTTTGGAATATGCCTTATGCTGACATTCTTGAAGCAGAAAAAGTATGGGCTAAAACGAAAGACATTGTTTCCAAAGGACATATTGTTAGAGAAATTAAAGGAACAACTCGTTACACAAACTTTCCAAGCAAATCTTTCAATTCAGTATCACACGTTAGACCACACGCCACAAACGCAGCAGACACTTATCCTTTGCCGACCAAAGACAAATTGACGAAGGCAAAAGTATATACGAAACACTGTTTTTGGCTTAACAACACTTATGTAAGAGACGAAATTTATAAAAAATAAAAGCACTATTGGTAACAGCAGTTTTGCAAAAGTGGGGGCTCGGTGGGTTATCTGCGGACAAGTGCTACAAAGAAAACTCGTCACTTTACGACAGATTTGTGCTCCTAAATCCCCACCTTCGCAAAGCTGCAAAACGTTATCTACATAAAATAAACGCACTGTAACTCAAAGTAAACGCACTGTAACTCAAAGTAAACGCACTTTCATTCAAAGTAAACGCACCTTCATTCAAAGTAAATGCACCGTAACTCAAAGTAAACGTACCGTAACTCAAAGTACACGCACCGTAACTCAAAGTAAATGCATCATAATTCAAAATAACTGTATTTTAATGCTTCGTACAATTATTATTAAGTCTATCACACTAATTATCTTTCAAAACACAGGTATTTTTTAGTGAATTAAACGTATATTTACATCAAAAAACTAGAAAACAGATGATTATTTATAATTTTAAAAAGCTATTAAAAATTAAAGGCATCGAAAGACCTTATACTTATTTTGTAAAAGCTGGTTTTTCGGCAAGTTTTGCTACTAAAGTGAGCAATAACCGAGTAAGAAGATTAGAACTAAAAGAAATTGAACGTCTTTGTCTTCTTTTTAGATGCACTCCCAACGATTTTTACGAATGGATTCCTTCAAACGACGAAGCACTTGACACCACACATCCTCTGAACAAAATAAAAAAGAGCGAAAGAATTGTAAATATCACAAAATTAATAAACGACATTCCAATCAACAAACTAGAGGAAATTGAAAAGCTCATTGCGGAGAATCTGAAAGAGGATTTATAAATTTTAGACATAAAAAAACCTTGTTTTCACAAGGTTTTTT
>MNYM01000021.1 GCA_001873065.1 Flavobacteriaceae bacterium CG2_30_31_66 | reverse complement strand
TAGGTTACCACTAGATTGGTGTTTACATTTGTTAAAAATCCAATTCCAGTTGTTAACTTAAAAGATGAATTTTTAAAAGGATTATACTCAATTCCTAAATCGATTATTGAAACTTCTGCATTGGCCAATAAATCAACGTTATCATCCTTGATTTCAATATTTTCAGCTCTTAAGTTGATGAGTTGTGCTGAGTGCCAAGCAAGTCTTGTACTGAGTTTTGGACTGAGTTTTCTGGCATATTCAATACCCAATCCAGGTAGTCCAAAGGATGCCGCAAAAGCATTTTTCATTTCTAAATTTTCATTTTCATCCTGAGAATAACTTACAAGACTAAATGAAAAAATAAAAATTGAGAGCACATAATTTTTAATTTTCATATTGATTATAATTTTATTGGTTTATTTAGCCAAATTTACAAATTAAAAAAAACTGAAATGTACCTATAAGTAGGTATATTTCAGTTTTTCACGAAAACGATAAAGTTATAAAACCCCTCTTCTTATAAAGTTGAAAATTGAATTGAAATTTGCTGTGAGTGTAAAACGAATTTTTTCATGATAATTTCCTTGCGAAACTTCCCAACCATTATTGGAATATAAAGGAAAATAAACTTCCATAATTTGGTGGATGAAATTAAAGCGAATTCCGTTTTCATATCCGAAGAAAACAGGACTATTTTTACTTTTTAGAAAGGCGACATCATTATAAAATTCAACCCATTTCCACAATCCAAAACTTGAATTGAATGAAAGCATGAATTGATTGGCAAATCTGGTTGGTAAAACCGATTTAAATCCGCCATCAGTAATAATAAATTGTTGGCTAAAAAAACCAGAATCTTCTGATCTACCTAAATAATTTAGTTGAAAAAGGTAATCGTTTGCTCTGTCTAAGCCAAAACTAAAATAATTTCCTGTAGTTTTATTGCTTAAAAAAGTTCCAGCAAAAACCCTAAAATCTAGCTGAGTATCGGAAGTTGTCAAAGATCTATACCTTAAATCTACGCCAATTTTTGAAAAATTTTTGGCAATTTCTGCGCTTAAACTATACCTATATTCTTTTATAATATCAGGATTTACGAAACTATAATTGAAGCTTAAAACATTATAATTATCTTGGTCAGTTTTAATCGTATTTGGTGCGATTTCTTTGTCAATATGCACCATTTTTGCACTTAAAACTTCGGAAGTTGCATCTCTTAATTCTCTTCTTTTGAATTCTATCTTCACGAAAGGCATAAATGATTTATAGGAAAGATTAGGGGCATAGTCTAGCGTCAAACCTGAGAGTCCGTAACGAATTCTATAAATTGAAGTTTCTTCAAAATATTGATTACAAAGTATTGAAAATTGACCTATCAATGAGCTACTTTTTGTAGCATAAGAAGGTGAAATAGTAAATTCTAAATTTCTTTTAATAAAAGGTTTGTTGTGTAATTTAACACCAAGAATCAAACCGTTATAAAAGTTGTAACTCACATTTGGTTGATAGAAAAGTTGGTTATAATAAGGGTCATCAATGTCCTTAATCAAATTGAATTTAATAGGTTTGTTAAAGATTTTTTTCTCTAGTCTTTTCCAATTATCAAGTGTATTCAATTCGGGATAAAAGTTTTCATAATTTAAGGCAACTTTATTAATTCCTTCTTTAGGAATGTTTATAATTTTAGTGTCATCAATGTCAGTAATCCATTTTTTAAATATGATTTCTCTGTCATTTAATCCATATAAAAGTAAAGGAGTTGTGATATTTCTTTTATTTCTGATAGTCACTTTTAGACTGTCATTTTCGACTAAAACAGCATCAATTGTGTGGTCTATTTTTTTGTTTGTTTTGATAAAATCTTGAAAAAACCAATCTAAATTTTTGGGTGAATTTTTAATAATAATTTTTTGAAAATCAGCAGTTGAAACCAATTGAGGGTCATTTTTTTGGTATAATTCTTTAATACTATTGTTTAAAATACTATCACCAACGTAATTTTTTAGGTATTTAAAAGCCAAGCCAGCTTTGTATTTATTGGCAATTTTTCTATTGAAATTTGATAAAGAATCAACAGGAGTATCAAGTGCTTGATCCAAAAATTGTCTAGAAACAAATTGATAAATCGACGGATATTTTTCGTTGAATTTGAGTTTTGAAATATTAAAAGTTTTTAGAAACCAGGAATTTGATAATTTTCCAAGTAACATCATATCAGGATAATAGGTTTCAATATATTCAATAATTAGATAATTTTGAATACCATCAATAAGCCAATAATCTTCACGCAGATTTACCAACATTGTACTTTCTAAATATGCAATTGAAATGGCTTTAAATAGCGTAATATCCCATTTAAAATCATCTGAAAAAGGGCGAATAAAATTTGGTAATTGACTCAATCCATAAATGGGATTTTTGTTTTGAGTAATTTTGTCGATATAAATTTCTTTGTGAGGAAATTTTCCTAAATATTTTTCAATAAAAACGAGTTCTCTGTTTAAAATTTCTAAGCAAGCTGTTTCATTAATTTTCTCATTTAAAACATCTGTATAAATTGCGATATCATCGGTTTTAAATGTTTTGAGTTGTTTTTTTTTATTGATTGATAATATAACATTTGTTTTGTTTTTTGCGACCAAATAATAATCTATGTTATTCTCGTTTTTGGTGACATATTCATACAAATTACTCTCTAAAAGAAAAGGTTTTGGGATTTTTATTTCAATTGTAAAATCAGTAGGTTGTTCATACAAATCATCTGTGTTTAAGTTGCTCATTAATTTCCAACCATTTTTATAAACTGCTGGAGTCATGTACCAAAAACGAAGGTGATATCCGTCATCTGTTTTTCCATAACTTGTAAATTTTGCACTTGGGATTTTTTGAGAATAAGTAATTCTTATAGTTGTTTTTTCACCTGATTTTAAAGGTTTATTTAGGCGAATATCAATAATATCAGCTTGTCCGTGAACTTCCTTAAAATAATTATTTTCAAAATCTACGGTTAAGTTTTTAATGGTCGTAAATCCAAGCTCTTCTGGTTTTGCGAAATACAATTCTTTTTTAAAATCTTTAATTAATCTTTTTGACAAAGGTGTTTTCCGATCTCTGAAACTATTTATCCAATTATGCAAAAAAATGTGATTTAAAATTGAATCAGAATTATTAAAAAACACGATTTCTTGCTGAATTTTCAACTCGTTTTTTGAGGGGTTAAAATCAGCTTTTATAGCAATCGTATTGTTTTGAGCCATTGAAAAAACTGACCAAAACAAACATAATTTTACTATGATTTGAGGTATTTTCAAGTTATATTTTAATGAATTTTAATGGCTTAGTATGCTCGGTTTTTAAATAATATAGCCCTTTATTAAACGAGCTTGTTGCAATTTTTATCTCAGAATTGTTGTTGTTTTTCAATTCGTAAACTTTTTGTCCTAATAGATTGTATATTGAAATAACTTTAATTTCTTCGGTTAAATGTAAACTTAAATAATCAGAAACCAAATTTGACCCAATAAATTTGATAGGAATGTTATTTTCTGAAATTGTTAAAGTGTTTTGCGGAGTTTCTATTTCCATAGAAATTGGCAAATGATCACTAAAATAATACAAAGCATCTCTTAAATTTTGTGAATATTCTCCTGTACAATCTAAATCATTTACAGATGAGTTATAGCAATTTTTATTATTACCAATGGTTTTGTAACTATTTTCAACGAAATATACTGTTGAATTTGTCTTTAAATTTTCGGACATCATGATAAAATCAAAACGGTCATCCATACCACCTCCAGCACCATCACCATTTAGTTGTAATGATCTAGTGGATTGTGAATGAATAGCAGCAAATGACGAATTGTTCCAAAAATAGGTATTATTATAATTGTCTTCATTGAAATAATCAATGCCATTTTCAGGAAATGGTGGACAAAGTCTGTTGATTGGGTCAATTATTTTTATTGAATTTGTTGGATCAATTATTTTTTGAAAGCCAGGTTCATTACTCGTGTAAAAATTAAAATCTCCAGCAAATAAAATGGCACTATTTTCAGGTAATCTATCTAATTCTTTTACAAAATCTTCAACAGATTCAAGTCTTTGTTGCCTATTTTCATAGCCTGTAGATGCTTTTAAATGTGTTACAAAAACCTCAATTCTTAGGGGATTTGTTTCACTATTTTCAGTGTTGATTTTAAATGTATAATGATTGATATCTCTAACATTTGTAGCAATTACTTTATCTTTCTCTAAAGTCAGTTTTTCGGAATTGTAATATACCATTTGAGATAAATCTTTTGCTGGAGATTGCACAATTCTGTAAGGTGCTTTTTTGAAATTTGCATTAAAAGGAAGAATCGCATTTTCAAATAGATAATTAGAAGCAGGTTCATTTTTAAGTTCACAAACCATAAATAAATCTGGCTGTATAGTTTCTAAAATTGTTTTTAAATGCGGTGTTTTTTCTTGACTTACAATGTCAATTTTATAATTTAAAGTATTGTAAAATAGGGTTTTAATTCTTGTTTGAGAATGTAAACAAGAGCTTAAAATCACTAAAACAACAACAAGTTGTTTCCTTGAAAAATACATTAAAAGTTTGGTTTTAATTTGTATTTATCATAGAATTTGTTGAAATGATCAACAGCTTCATCAGCAGTATCTACCAATCTAAAAAGATTTAAATCTTCTTCTTTGATATTTCCTTCTGTGATAAGAGTTTCTCTTATCCAATCAATCAATCCTGACCAAAATTTTGTTCCCACCAAAACTATGGGAAAACGTCCAATTTTTTTTGTTTGAATTAACGTGATTGCTTCAAAAAGTTCGTCCATGGTGCCAAATCCTCCTGGCATTACCACAAATCCTTGCGAATATTTTACGAACATTACTTTACGAACAAAAAAGTAATCAAAATCTAAACTTTTTCCACGATCAATCCAAGGATTATTGTGTTGTTCAAATGGCAATTCTATGTTCAATCCAACAGACAATCCCTTTCCTCTATTGGCTCCTTTGTTTCCTGCTTCCATGATTCCTGGGCCACCACCAGTAATCACACCAAATCCACTTTGGGTTAATTTAAATGCAATTTTTTCAGCTAAAATATAGTTTGGATGTTCAGGTTTTGTTCTTGCAGAACCAAAAATAGAAACACAAGGACCCAATTTACTAAGAGCTTCATAGCCATCAACAAACTCAGCCATGATTTTAAAAATGGCCCACGAATCGTTTGTTTTTATTTCATTCCAGGTTTTTTGTTGGAGTCTTTCTCTTATTTTTCTGTCGTCATTTGTCATACTAATGCTAATTTTAAAAGTTTTCAAAATTAATTCTTTTTGAATAAACTATTTCTAATTTTTTTTTGATTAATTTATAAAAAACAGCAAAAATATTTTGGTATTATTATTATTATCATTATTATTGCTCAAGTGTTTTTAGACAATTTATGTTAATGTCAAACCATATCAGAGAAAAAACACTGCTTTGAAGAAAAAAATAAATGTGTTAAAAAAACAAAATTGTCTAAAGCTGGAGTTTCTTTGAAAAAGAAGGCAAAATTGCAAGTGTTCATTACCTCCTGAAAAAATGAATGCGTGAAAAAATAAGTACAAATTAAAATGAAAAAAATATTAAAATTAGCATTATCAATCTTAGCTATATCAGTTGTAATTTACTCTTGTACACAAGAAGAAAGTTTAGGTTCAAATAGCGAAAATTTAGATAATTTGGAAGTTTTATCTCAAAAGTCTACACTTAACGAAAGCACTAAACAGGTGTCGAATTTGTTTTTTAATTTAGGTGTTTCTGCTATAGAAGTTACAAAAAAAGATAACAAAATGCTTTTAAGTTTGACCTCAGAAAAGACATTTAAATTCAATAATAATTCTATTAATTTATCTGATTATTCTGTAAGCATTGATGAAAAATTAATTACTCTAAAAGAAGATGTAAGATTTAAAATTGGACTAATTGATAATAAAGCTTTTATAATAAGCCCAAACTATATTGGATTTTATGATAAAGCAGATTTGGAGATCAAAAAAAACATTAAAACTTTTGTTTTGGTTAGTTTCTTGAATGAATTACTTTATGACAAAGAAAAAATAAGTGTTTCTGAAAACGCTGACTATGTAAAAAAAGGAGGTTGTAGTTTTTTAGATCAAGGATTTAGTGTTGGTGTTGGTGTAAATTCTACTTCTGCTCAAGCTGATTTACAAGCTTCTATGGAAGATGATATTGCTTCAGGTGCAACAGCTGGGTGTAGAAAAATAGGAGAACCAGAAGCTGTAGCTTTTACAGGAGGTACTGTTTGGGTTCAAACTTGGTGTTGTAGTTAATCTTTAAATCTCTTAATATTATTATTATGAATACATTTTTAATGATATACCCAATTCAAATTATATTCTTTTTATTGTTTCTAATAGGATTAACTTTAACTGCGTTGGTAATGGCCTCAAAAAACGAAACTAATTTTCATTTTCTAATTTGGGCTGCAATTATAATTTTCCTGCCATTTTTTGGTTCAATAAGTTATATTTTAAAATTCTACTCTTCAAGAAAAAAGAATAATAATATAGCATAGTACCATGTAAATATACTTTAAAAAGTTTATTTACATTACAATTAAAGAGTAGTAAACGTTAATGTTTGCTACTCTTTATAATATTTATTAATTAACGGAAATATCATATAATTCTTTTTTCAAAAAAGCAGCAGTATAACTTTTTTTGTTTTCAGCAACGTCCTCTGGAGTTCCTGTGCATAAAATGGTTCCTCCTTTTTTGCCTCCTTCCAAACCAACATCGATAATGTGGTCTGCCAATTTAATGACATCCAAATTGTGTTCGATAATTAAAACAGTATTTCCTTTGTTAGCAAGTTTGTTTAGGACTTCCATCAAAATACGAATGTCTTCAAAATGCAATCCAGTTGTGGGTTCATCTAAAATATAAAAGGTATTTCCAGTATCTTTTTTTGATAATTCTGAGGCTAGTTTTATTCTTTGTGCTTCTCCACCAGAAAGCGTGGTTGATTGCTGACCAAGTGTTATATAGCCCAAACCAACATCTTCAATAGTTTTTAATTTTCGATGAATTTTAGGAATGTTTTCAAAAAAAACAGTAGCATCTTCAATGGTCATATTTAAAACATCAGAAATTGATTTTCCTTTGTAACGAATTTCCAAAGTTTCTCTATTGAAACGCATTCCTTGACAGGTTTCACATTCCACATGAACATCAGGCAAAAAATTCATCTCAATAATTCGAACTCCTGCACCTTCGCAAGTTTCACAACGTCCACCTTTTACATTGAATGAAAAGCGACCAGGTTTGTAACCACGAATAGCAGCTTCAGGAGTTTGCGCAAACAAACTTCTGATTTCGTCAAACGTTTTGGTATACGTTGCAGGATTTGAACGAGGAGTTCTTCCAATAGGAGATTGATCAATATCAATCACTTTGTCAATATGTTCCAAACCTTCAATTTTTTTGTAAGGCATTGGTTTTTTGACACCTCTATAAATATGAGCGTTTAAAATTGGATATAAAGTTTCGTTAATTAAAGTCGATTTTCCACTTCCTGAAACACCTGTTACACAAATCATTTTCCCCAAAGGAAATTCAACCGAAACATTTTTTAAATTATTTCCTGAAGCACCTTTTAGTTTGATGAATTTTCCATTGCCTTCACGTCTTGTTTTTGGAACTTCAATGTTCTTTTTTCCTGAAAGATAATCAGCAGTTAATGTATGGTGTGTGATGAGTTCAGCAAAGGTTCCTTCACTTACAATTTGTCCTCCATGTCTTCCAGCTCCAGGGCCAATATCGATCACATAATCAGCATGTTCAATCATGTCTTTGTCGTGTTCAACCACCAAAACTGAGTTGCCAATATCTCGTAATTTTACTAAAGAATCAATCAATTTTTGATTATCTCGTTGGTGCAAACCAATGCTTGGTTCATCTAAAATATATAAAACACCTACTAATTGTGACCCAATTTGGGTTGCCAATCGAATTCGTTGTGCTTCACCTCCAGAAAGTGATTTTGAGGTTCTATCAAGGGTTAAATATTCCAAACCAACATCCACCAAAAATTGAATTCTAGTGCGAATTTCTTTCAAAATTTCGGAGGCTATTTGTTGTTGCTTGTTGGATAGTTTTTTTTCAATTTTTTCAAACCAAGCAGCTAGTTCAGTGATGTCCATTTGCACCAAATCACTGATGTTTTTATCCGTAATTTTAAAATGAAGCGCTTCTTTTTTAAGACGTTTTCCTTCGCAAGTTTTACAGGTTATCTCATCCATAAAACTATTTGCCCAACGTTTGATGCTGGTGCTTTCTGCGTTATTGTGCTGATTTTCAATAAATGAAATGATTCCTTCAAAATCAATTTTATAATTTCTGGTAACTCCAACAGTTTTTGAAGCGATTTGAAAAGATTCATTTCCGCCATGTAAAATCATTTCCATGGCTTCTTTTGGAATGTCTTTGATAGCATCAGTCAATTTGAAATGATAACGCTCAGCAATGTGTTCAATTTGTTTGAAAATCCAACTATTTTTTTGATCTCCTAAAGGAATAATTCCGCCATTTTTGATAGAAATAGTATTATTGGGAATCACTTTTTGCAAATTGATTTCATTGATAATTCCCAAACCATTACACGTTTCGCAAGCACCTTTTGGCGAGTTGAATGAAAACGTATTGGGTTCGGGATTTGGATAGGCAATACCAGTTTCAGGACACATCAATTCTCTGCTAAAATATCGAGGTTGATTGTCATCAACATCAATGACCATCAAAATATTATTTCCTGAATAAAGGGCCGTTTTGATGGTTTCTTCCAATCTTTTTTCAGAAGATTTATCGACTAATAATCTATCAATAACTACCTCAATATCATGCATTTTATAACGATCCAAACGCATGTCTTTTTCGATGTCTCTGATTTCTCCATCAACACGAACTTTCAAGAAACCTTGTTTTGAAATTTGCTCAAAAAGTTCTCTATAATGCCCTTTTCTTGATTTGATTAAAGGCGCTAAAACGGCAATTTTTTTATCTGCAAAATCAGTTAAAATCAATTCTTTGATTTGTTCGTCAGAATAGCTAACCATCTTTTTTCCAGTGTTATAGGAATACGCATCAGCAGCTCTTGCAAATAACAATCGTAGAAAATCATAAATTTCCGTAATCGTTCCAACTGTAGATCGTGGGCTTTTATTGGTGGTTTTTTGTTCGATGGAAATCACGGGCGAAAGTCCGTCAATTTTATCTACATCAGGTCTTTCTAATCCACCCAAAAACTGACGTGCATACGCAGAAAATGTTTCAATATAGCGTCTTTGACCCTCTGCATAAATGGTATCAAAAGCCAATGATGATTTTCCACTTCCGCTCAAACCAGTAATAACCACTAGCTTTTCGCGAGGAATTTTTACATCAATATTTTTTAAGTTGTGGACTCTAGCGCCGTAAACTTCTATGTATTCTTGGTCTTTCAAAAAAATCTGTTTTTTATAGAAAAAACGCAAAGTTAGTCATTAAAAAATCAATTTTAAATGAAAAATAATCAACAAATAAAGAGATTATATTACCTTGCACTAAAATTTAAAATGAAGAAATTTATACATTCAGTTCGCTATTTTTTTGAACGTCATGGATTTGGTGTTTTTACAAGATTGGCTGATAGATTGGGAATGAGAGCGAAAAATGTGCGTATCTATTTTATTTATGTTACTTTTTTTACAGTAGGATTGTCTTTTGGATTTTATTTAACCTTGGCATTTTTATTAAAATTAAAAGATATGATTTACACAAAAAGAAGTTCGGTATTCGATTTATAGGAAGGATAAAAGATTTAGGAAATGAAAAAAATAGTAATCACTGGTAGCAACGGACTATTGGGGCAATCACTGGTAAATTTATTGTTAAAAAATAAAAATGAGTATCAAGTTATTGGTTTTTCAAAAGGGGGAAATAGAAGTGGAAGAGAGGATTTTGATTACATTTCTATTGATATTACTGATGAAATAATTCTTAAAAAAACGCTGTTAGAAATCAATCCTGATGCGATTGTAAACACAGCTGCAATGACGCAAGTTGACGATTGTGAAATTTACAAAAACGAATGTGATGTTTTAAATGTTGATGTCGTAAAATGGTTAAAGGAAGTTTCAGAAATCATCAATTGTCATCTGATTCATCTTTCAACAGATTTTATTTTTGATGGAAAAAAGGGTTATTACAAAGAAACTGACGAGCCAAATCCATTGAGTTATTATGGCAATTCAAAAGTAAAATCCGAAGAAATATTACTGAATTCAACGATTGATTTTACGATTATTAGAACCATTTTGGTGTATGGAAAAGTGTATGATATGAGCCGTACAAATATTGTTCTTTGGGTAAAAGAAATGCTTGAAAATGGCAAAGAAATTACGATTGTAAATGATCAATTTCGAATGCCAACTTATGTCGAAGATTTGGCATTGTCATGTAAAATATCGATTGATAAAAAAGCGACAGGAATTTATCATATTTCGTCAAATACTTTGATGAGTGTTTTCGACATCACTCAAACAATTGCAGGTGTTTTTGGGTTGGATAAAACATTCATAAAACCTACATCAAGTATTGTTTTAAATCAAAAAGCTGCAAGACCTCCAAAAACAGGTTTTGATGTTTCAAAAGCAACCTCTGAATTAGGAATGACTTTTCGTACTTTCGAGCAGGATTTACAAAGATTTAAAGATAACTTATCATTAAAATGATATTTCATGTTAAAAAGTTGTAATAAGGACTTTTTTTTTATGATATTGCGTCCTCAAATAATTTTATAAAAACCAATAGAATATTGAATTATGAAGAAAAAACTTCTAACGTTGTTATTTTTAGCATTACCATTTTTTATTTTCTCACAAGAAAAAGGTTTAGATGAGAAGATTAATGATGCTTTCATGCCAATTGCTTCCTGGTGGGAAACTCTCGTTTTAACAACTGTTCCTTTAGGTTCTTACAACGTGCCTTTTGTGGTACTTTTATTAGTTGGAGGAGCAACTTTTTTCACAGTTTATTTTAAATTTCCAAGTATTACAAAATTTGGAACGGCGATAAAAACAGTTCGAGGCAAATATGTTGATATAGAAAAACACGGAGTTGATAAATTGTATAATAATGATGAAGCTTTAGCCGTTGAAGATATCCAAGACACAATTCGAGATGAAAGTGCTCATGGTGAAGTTTCTCATTTTCAAGCATTAGCGACAGCAGTTTCCGGAACTGTAGGTTTAGGAAATATTGCGGGAGTAGCAGTGGCAATTGGTCTTGGTGGTCCCGGTGCAACTTTTTGGATGATTGTTTGTGGATTATTAGGAATGTCAACCAAATTTGTTGAATGTACTTTAGGTGTTAAATATAGGGATGTTGATCCAGATGGTACTGTGTATGGAGGACCAATGTACTATTTATCAAAAGGTTTGAAAGAAAGAGGATTTAGCACTTTTGGAAAAATACTTGGAGTTGTTTTTGCAATACTTTGTGTTGGAGCTTCGTTTGGTGGTGGAAATGCATTTCAATCAAATCAAGCAGCTGTTCAAATAAGTTCTTTATTGAAATTAAATTCGGGTTCTGATGGTGTAATTATTGGAATTTGTTTGGCGGTTTTAGTAGGAATTGTAATCATTGGAGGAATTAAAAGAATTGCAAAAATAACTGAGAAAATTGTGCCTTTTATGGCAGGACTTTACATTTTAGCTTCTTTAGTAATCATTTTTGCAAACTTTAGTGATATTGGCTTGGCATTTACCATTATTTTTGAAGGAGCTTTTACGCCAATGGCTGGATTAGGTGGTTTAGTTGGAGTTTTAATTGTTGGTTTTCAAAGAGCAGCATTTTCCAACGAAGCAGGTGCAGGTTCTGCTGCAATTGCACACTCAGCAGTAAAAACTAAATATCCAGCATCAGAAGGAGTTGTGGCGCTTTTAGAACCTTTTATAGATACTGTTGTGATTTGTACAATGACTGCTCTAGTTATTGTGTTTTTTAATATTGATGGTACAAATGTTCAAAGCGTTTTTAATTATAGTGCAGAGACTAGTAGTGTAATTTTAAATGCTGATGGTCGTTCAATAGGTGGTGTAGATTTAACTTCCATGGCTTTTGATTCTGTAATTCCACATTTCTCTTATGTGTTAACAATTGCCATTGTTCTATTCGCTTTTTCAACCATGATTTCATGGTCTTATTATGGTTTACAAGCTTGGAAATATTTGTTTGGAAAAGGAAAAACTGTTGATATCGTTTACAAATTATTATTCTTAGTATTTGTTGTAATTGGTGCAGGAGCAACTTTAGATGCGGTTATTAAATTCTCAGATGCTATGATTTTAGCATTGGTATTTCCAAATATGATTGGTTTGTTTTTCCTTTTTCCTAAAGTGAAACAAGAAATGACTCGCTATTTAAAAGCCATTTCTATAAAAAAAGAAGCAATTCAAGAAGGTGCAATTGATGTGACAAAACACATGTAATTAATATTAGCATGAAAATTTTTTCATCCCATTTCTGGTACAACAAAAGCCAACGAAATGGGATTTTTTTATTGGGATTTTTTATCATCATTCTTCAAGTTATTATTCTCTCAGACATTCTTTCAACTGATGACAAAATTCCCGAAAATAATTTAGAACTATTGGCTTTTCAACGGCAAATAGATAGTATAAGACTGATTGAAATTGAAAATAATAAACTCAAAATATTTCCTTTCAATCCAAATTATATAACTGATTTTAAGGGCGAACAATTAGGAATGTCTTTAGAGGAAATTGACAAATTATTTGACTACAGAAAAACGGGAAAGTTTATCAACTCGAAGCAAGAATTTCAAAAAATAACCAAAGTTTCTGACAGTTTGTTGGCTAAAATTTCTCCCTATTTCAAATTTCCAGATTGGGTTGAGAAACGAAATCAACAAGAAAAAGGCAATTCAACTTTAAAAAATTATACTACTTATGATTACGTAAAAATCTCTAAAAAAGAGTTATCCACATTTGATTTAAACAAAGCAACAGCAAAAGATTTAGAATTTATCAATGGAATTGGAGAAAAAACTGCTGAGAGAATTATTCAGTATCGTTCTAAATTACAAGGATTTACTTATCAAGACCAGTTGTATGAAGTTTGGGGTTTGAAAAAAGAAATTGCAGACAAAGTATTTGAGTTTTTCAAAATAAATGAGAAGCCCATAATCAAAAAAGAGAATGTTAATATATTAACTTTCAAACAGTTGTTGAAAATTCCGTATGTGGATTACGAGTTGTGTAAAAAGATTTTTAACTACAAAGATGAGGTTGCAGAGATTCAAGACATTTCAGAATTGAAAAAGATCAAAGATTTTCCAACAGAAATATACAATAGATTAGTCTTATATTTGCAGGCTGAATAAATAACTCAAATTTTTATCAAATGAATAGTATGTACTTTACAGAAGAACATCAAGCATTTCGTGCAAGTTTTAAAGATTTTTTACAAAAAGAAGTAGTTCCTCACATTGATAAATGGGAAAAAAACGGAACAATTGAACGTTTTATTTGGAGGAAATTTGGTGAAATGGGCTATTTTGGTTTGTCAACTCCACATGAATATGGAGGATTGAATTTAGACTTTTTTTACACAGTTATTTTCCTAGAAGAATTACAAAAAATAAATTCTGGCGGATTTGCAGCTGCAATGTGGGCTCATGAATATTTGGCAATGACTCATTTAAACAAAGAGGCAAGTGAAGAAATCAAACAAAAATATTTGGTACCAAGTGTTGAAGGTACAATGATTGGATGTCTTTGCATCACAGAGCCTTTTGGCGGAAGTGATGTTGCAGGAATGCGTTCAACAGCAGTGAAAGTTGGAGATAAATATATTTTAAACGGATCAAAAACATTCATCACGAATGGCGTTTATTCTGATTACTTGATTGTTTCGGCAAAAACAGATATTACTGAAAAATATAATGGAATTAGTCTTTTTGTGGTTGATAGAAATTCAAAAGGTTTGACAGCAACAAAGCTCAATAAATTGGGTTGGAAAGCCTCAGATACTGGAGAAATTGCCTTCGATAACGTTGAAATTCCTGCTGAAAACTTATTAGGAGAAGAAGGAAAAGGTTTTCCTTATATTATGCAACACTTTGCTTCCGAGCGATTAATTATGGGAATCAATGCCCATGCAAGAGCAGAATACGCATTAGATTATGTAATTGGTTATATGAAAGAAAGAGTAGCTTTCGGAAAATCATTAGATCAATTTCAAGCGTTAAGACATCGAATTGCAGAAATGGCAAGCAGAATTGATATGTGTAAAGAATATAATTATTCAATTACAAAACGTTTAGACCAAGGACAATATGTGGTGAAAGAAGCAAGCATGTCAAAATTAGTGTCAACCAAAATGGCTGATGAAGTGATTTATGATGCACTTCAGTTTTTAGGAGGATATGGATATATTGAAGAGTATCCAATGGCGCGTTTGTTGCGCGACAGTAGATTAGGACCAATTGGAGGTGGCACTTCTGAAATCTTAAAAGAGATTATTGCAAAAATGGTCATTGACAGCAAAGAATACAAGCCTGCCAAATAATTTTTTATCCAAAGTTCTCAAAATCTCATGTTAAAATGTGTTTTTGAAATAATTCAAAATTCATAATTAACAATTAAAAATTAGTTGTATCTTTGCAAACCAAAAATAAAAATCAAAACAGTTAACTGTTAACAAAATAAAAAGATACGTATGAAGGGAGGTGCTAACTTATGTTAATTATACCAGTAAAAGAGGGGGAAAATATAGATAGAGCTTTAAAGCGTTACAAGCGAAAATACGATCGTACTAAAACGATGAAAGATTTGCGTAACAGAAAAAACTTTACAAAACCTTCTGTAGCAAAGAGAGCTCAAAAAATCAAAGCTTCTTACGTTCAAAAATTAAGAACACAAGAAGAAGTTGGATAATAGTTTTTTTTAAAGAATAAATGAATCTCGTATCAATTTTGATACGAGTTTTTTTTTATTAAAATTTTCGTAATTTTACGAAAATAAATCCAAATAAATTTTGATTGATTCATTTCTTGATTATATTACTTTAGAGAAAAAATATTCTCCAAATACGATTTTTGCTTACAATAATGATTTAATATCATTTAGGGACTTTTGTGTTAAAGAATATCAATTGGAGAATTTATCAGAAGTTGAATATCCAATCATCAGAAGTTGGATTGTAAGTTTGGTTGATTTAAATATATCAAATAGGAGTATCAATCGAAAAGTTTCCTCTTTAAACTCATTTTACAAGTTTCTTCAAAAAACACATCAAACAGAAATCAATCCACTTGCAAAACACAAAGCATTAAAATCAGTAAATAAGTTGCAAGTGCCTTTCACATCCAAAGAAATTGATGCAGCAATAAATACTATTTCAGAGAAAAATGATTTTATAACCCTCAGAAATAAACTGATTGTTGAACTGCTTTATTCAACAGGAATCAGAAAAACTGAATTGATCAATATCAAAGAAAATGACATTGATTTTTATAACAAAACTATAAAGATTTTTGGAAAAAGAAATAAAGAGCGGTTTGTTCCCTTGTTAGATTCAGTCATCATCATTCTAAAACAATACCAAGAACTAAAATGCGAATATCCAAAAATAGCCACTTATTTATTGATTACTGAAAAAGGAAACAAAATAAGTAAAACTCTTGTGTATGGATTTATAAATTCTTACTTTAGTAAAGTTTCAACGAAGGTTAAAAAAAGCCCTCATATTTTGAGACATTCGTTTGCAACTCACTTATTAAATGAAGGAGCAAATTTAAATTCGGTTAAAGAATTACTAGGGCATTCAAGTTTAGCCTCCACTCAAGTCTATACGCATAATAGTCTTGAAGTTATCAAAAAAGTCTATAATCAAGCTCACCCTAGGAGTTTAAAAAATAATAATTTATGAAAGTATTCACTCAATCAGTAAATTTTACCGCAGACAAAGATTTAATTAAGTTTGCAGAAAAGAAAGCCAATCAACTAGTAAAGTTTCACGACAAAATAGTAGATGCCGAAGTATTTTTAAAAGTTCAAAACACAAGTGATAAAGAAAACAAGATTATTGAAATAAAGCTTAATATTCCAGGAAGTGAATTGATTGTAAAAAGAGAAACAAAAACTTTTGAGGAGGGAATTAGCCTTGCAGTAGATTCACTAAAAAGACAATTAAAAAAATACAAAGAAAAAACAAGAGAATCTTTAAATCCATAAATTAAAAAAAAATAACCATAAAAAGTTTCAAGAAATAAAAAAAACTTTATACATTTGCAATCCGTTAGAAATAGCGGATTGTTTTTTTATATTAAAGCCGATGTAGCTCAGCTGGCTAGAGCAGCTGATTTGTAATCAGCAGGTCGTGGGTTCGAGTCCCTCTATCGGCTCAAAAAAAAGTAAAGTTCATCAAAATAGTGAAATTAATTGATTTGGGGAGATTCCAGAGCGGCCAAATGGAACGGACTGTAACTCCGTTGTCTTACGACTTCGCAGGTTCGAATCCTGCTCTCCCCACAAAACAATGCGAGAGTAGCTCAGTTGGTAGAGCTTCAGCCTTCCAAGCTGATTGTCGCCGGTTCGAACCCGGTCTCTCGCTCAAATTTAAATCCAACAAAAGCCGATGTAGCTCAGTTGGTAGAGCGCATCCTTGGTAGGGATGAGGTCATGGGTTCGACTCCCATCATTGGCTCATAGAAAAGAGTATTATTAGACACTAAATATATTTAAACTAAAGAATTAAAATTAAATAATTATGGCAAAAGGAACTTTTGACCGTTCGAAACCACACTTAAACATAGGTACAATCGGACACGTAGATCACGGTAAAACTACTCTAACTGCTGCTATTACTAAAGTAATGGCTGATAAAGGTTTCTCTGAAGCAAAATCTTTCGATCAGATTGATAACGCTCCTGAAGAAAAAGAAAGAGGTATTACAATTAATACTTCTCACGTAGAATACCAAACAGCAAATCGTCATTATGCACACGTTGACTGTCCAGGTCACGCGGATTATGTTAAAAACATGGTAACTGGTGCTGCTCAAATGGACGGTGCTATTTTAGTAGTTGCTGCAACAGATGGTCCAATGCCACAAACAAGAGAACACATCTTGTTAGGACGCCAAGTTGGTATTCCTCGTATGGTTGTTTTCTTGAATAAGGTTGATATGGTTGATGATGAAGAACTTTTAGAACTTGTTGACATGGAAGTAAGAGAATTATTAACTTTCTATGAATATGATGGCGATAATGGTCCAGTAATTCAAGGTTCTGCTTTAGGTGCTTTGAATGGTGAGGAAAAATGGGTGAATACTGTCTTAGAATTAATGGATGCTTGTGATGCTTGGATTGAAGAACCAGTTCGTGATATGGACAAACCTTTCTTAATGCCTGTTGAAGACGTCTTTTCAATTACAGGTCGTGGAACTGTTGCTACAGGTCGTATCGAAACAGGTATTGCTAAAACAGGTGATTCAGTTGAAATCATTGGTATGGGTGCTGAAAAACTAACTTCAACAATTACAGGAATCGAAATGTTCCGTCAAATATTAGATAGAGGTGAAGCTGGAGATAATGCAGGTATCTTGCTAAGAGGTATTGCTAAAGAAGATATCAAAAGAGGTATGGTAATCTGTAAACCAGGTTCTGTAAAACCACACGCTAAATTCAAAGCTGAAGTTTATGTTTTGAAAAAAGAAGAAGGTGGTCGTCACACTCCATTCCACAATAACTATCGTCCACAGTTTTATGTAAGAACAACTGATGTAACTGGTACAATCACTTTACCAGAAGGCGTTGAGATGGTTATGCCAGGAGACAACTTGACTATCAATGTTATTCTTTTACAACCAATTGCATTAAGTGTTGGACTTCGTTTCGCAATCCGTGAAGGAGGTAGAACTGTTGGTGCTGGTCAGGTAACTGAGATATTAGACTAATTTTTTTTAGTCAATTTAAAATAAAAGGTGTTCCGTTTTTAACGGAACGCCTTTATGAATAAATAAAAAACGGGTTTAGCTCAGTTGGTAGAGCACTGGTCTCCAAAACCAGGTGTCGAGAGTTCGAGTCCCTCATCCCGTGCAAAATAAAAATAAAATGAATTTCATTCAATATTTAAAAGATTCTTTTGACGAGTTAAACAATCATATGACTTGGGTTTCAAAAGAAGAAGCCCAAAAAACAACTGTAACTGTTGCGATTTTTACTATTTTGTTTTCGTTAGGTGTTGCAGGTGTTGATTATGTATTTCAAACTGGATTGGATAACTTTTTCAAATTATTTTAAGAAACTAAATTATGACTGATTCTGTAATGAAGTGGTATGTTGTCAGAGCAATTGGTGGCCAAGAGAATAAGGTAAAATCATACATTGAAACCGAAATTTCAAGGGTAGGTCTTTCTGATTTTGTTAGTCAAGTAATAGTTCCTACAGAAAAAGTTGTACAGTTAAGAAGTGGAAAAAAAATAAATAGAGAAAAAGTTTACTTTCCTGGTTATATTATGATAGAAGCCAATCTCTCTGGTGAAGTCCCTCACGTAATTAAATCAATAACAGGTGTAATCGGGTTTTTAGGAGAGACCAAAGGTGGTGAGCCTGTTCCTATGAGAAGATCAGAAGTTAATAGAATGCTTGGTAAGGTTGATGAATTATCAATTCAAGATGAAAATGTTGCAATTCCATTTAATATTGGAGAAACTGTAAAAGTAGTTGATGGTCCTTTTAATGGATTTGATGGTACGATTGAAAAAGTAAATGAAGAAAAACGCAAACTTGAAGTAATGGTGAAAATTTTTGGAAGAAAAACACCATTAGAATTAAGTTACATGCAAGTAGAAAAAATATAAGTGTTACAAATTATATATCGATTTGTTTTTTAGCTTCCAATTTTAAAACAAATCACTAAACATTTTTATAATGGCAAAGGAAATTAGTAAATTAGTTAGATTACAAGTAAAGGGAGGCGCAGCGAATCCATCGCCGCCTGTTGGACCTGCCTTAGGTTCTGCTGGGGTTAACATTATGGAATTTTGCAAACAGTTTAATGCAAGAACACAAGACAAACAAGGAAAAGTGGTTCCTGTTGTTATTACTGTTTACAAAGACAAATCTTTCGAGTTTGTTACAAAAACTGCCCCTGCTGCATTACAGTTATTAGAAGCAGCTAAAATCAAAAGTGGTTCTGGAGAGCCAAATAGAAAAAAAGTAGCATCAGTTTCTTGGGATCAGATAAAACTTATTGCAGAAGATAAAATGGCAGATTTAAATGCTTTTGAAATGTCTTCGGCAATGAAAATGATTGCTGGTACAGCTCGTTCTATGGGATTAAATGTAACAGGTAATGCACCAGAATAATCTTTATAAAAAGTAGCAAAATGGCAAAATTAACAAAGAAACAAAAAGAAGCAAATGCTAAGTTGGATAAATCAAAATCACACGATTTATCATCAGCTTCATCGTTAGTTAAAGAAATAACTAACGTAAAGTTTGATGCATCTGTAGATATTGCAATTCGTTTAGGAGTTGATCCAAGAAAAGCAAATCAAATGGTTCGAGGAGTTGTAACACTTCCTCATGGAACAGGAAAAGACGTGAAAGTCCTAGCATTAGTTACCCCTGACAAAGAGGCTGAAGCTAAAGCAGCTGGAGCAGATTTCGTTGGATTAGATGAATATCTTCAAAAAATAAAAGATGGTTGGACTGATGTTGACGTTATCATTACTTTACCAAGCGTGATGGGTAAATTAGGTCCTTTAGGAAGAATTTTAGGTCCTAGAGGTTTAATGCCAAACCCAAAAACAGGTACAGTAACTATGGATGTTGCAAAAGCTGTCCAAGAAGTAAAAGCTGGTAAAATTGATTTTAAAGTTGATAAAACTGGTATTGTACATGCTGCAATTGGAAAAGCATCTTTTGATGCTGATAAATTAGCAGAAAATGCAAAGGAAATATTACAAACTGTTATTAAATTGAAACCAACAACAGCAAAAGGAACTTATTTAAGAAGTATTCATATTTCTAGTACAATGAGTCCTGCAGTTATTGTTGATGTTAAAACTGTTTAATTCGTTAAAACTTAATTTATGACCAGAGAAGAAAAATCACAAGTAATACAAGATTTAACAGCGACATTAGCAGATACTAATACAATTTATCTAGCAGATATCTCTGGATTAGATGCACAAACAACCTCAAATTTACGAAGAGCTTGTTTCAAAGCAGGAATCCAATTATCAGTTGTAAAAAATACATTACTAGCAAAAGCAATGGAGGCTTCAGATAAAGATTTTGGAGCATTACCATCAGTATTAAAAGGAAATACATCCATAATGATTGCAGAGTCATCAAATGCTCCTGCAAAATTAATCAAAGAATTCAGAAAGAAAACAAAGAATAAACCTATTTTAAAAGGTGCATTCGCAGAAGAATCTGTTTATATTGGAGATGACCAATTAGATGCTCTTATTGATATTAAATCAAAAGAACAATTACTTGGTGAACTTATTGGATTATTACAATCACCAGCTAAAAACGTTATTTCAGCGTTACAATCTGGTGGACAAAAAATTTCAGGTATTTTAACAACATTATCTGAAAGATAAATTAGCGCACAAATAAACTATAATAAACAAAATTTTTAAAAACAATTAAAATGGCAGATTTAAAAGATTTCGCAGAGCAATTAGTTAACTTAACAGTAAAAGAAGTAAACGAATTGGCTTCAATTTTAAAGAATGACTATGGTATTGAGCCAGCTGCAGCAGCAGTGGCAGTAGCAGGTCCATCAGCTGGTGGAGGAGAAGTTGCTGAAGTTGAAGAGCAAACAGAATTTACAGTGATTTTAAAAGCAGCAGGTGATTCTAAATTAGCAGTTGTTAAATTAGTTAAAGAATTAACTGGTTTGGGATTAAAAGAAGCTAAAGGTGTTGTAGATAGTGCTCCTGCACCAGTAAAAGAAGGTGTTTCTAAAGATGAGGCTGAAAGTCTAAAAGCAGCTTTAGAAGAGGCTGGAGCTGAAGTAGAGCTTAAGTAATTTTTTATTCCCGTTCTTCGAATAAAAGACGGGAAAACAAATTTAGGTTTAGGTACTAAAACAATGTTTTAGTCCTAAACCATTTTGTGTATATATTCGTTCTTTATTTTAATTCAGATTTTAATCAAAAATATATTCTCTTTTGGCAACGAAAAACACTACTGAAAGAATCAACTTCGCGACTTCTCAAATGATTAAGGAGTATCCAGATTTTTTGGATATTCAGGTAAAATCTTTCCAAGATTTTTTCCAACTTCAGACCAAAGCAGAAGAGAGAGGTGAAGAAGGTTTGTACAAAACCTTCATGGATAACTTTCCAATTACAGACACAAGAAATCAATTTGTACTAGAATTTTTAGATTATTTTGTTGATCCGCCACGTTACACCATTCAAGAGTGTATCGAAAGAGGTTTAACATATAGTGTTCCTTTAAAAGCACGTCTAAAATTATTCTGTACTGATCCAGAACATGAAGATTTCGAAACGATTGTTCAAGATGTTTATCTTGGAACAATTCCTTATATGACAAATTCAGGAACCTTTGTTATCAATGGTGCTGAGCGTGTTGTGGTTTCGCAATTACATAGATCTCCAGGTGTATTTTTTGGTCAATCTTTCCATGCAAATGGAACAAAGTTGTACTCAGCAAGAGTAATTCCTTTCAAAGGTTCTTGGATCGAGTTTGCAACTGACATCAATCAAGTGATGTACGCTTATATTGATAGAAAGAAAAAATTACCAGTAACCACATTATTCAGAGCAATTGGCTTTGAAAGAGATAAGGATATCTTAGAAATTTTTGATCTTGCAGAAGAAGTAAAAGTTTCTAAAGCTGGTTTAAAAAAAGTATTAGGTCGCAAATTGGCTGCCAGAGTTTTAAAAACTTGGCATGAAGATTTCGTGGATGAAGATACAGGCGAAGTTGTATCAATCGAAAGAAATGAAATTATTTTTGATCGCGATACCATTTTAGATAAAGACCATGTTGATGAAATTATAGAATCTGGTGCCAAGACTATCTTGCTTCATAAAGAAGATAATCAACAAGCAGATTATGCAATTATTCATAATACCTTACAAAAAGATCCAACAAACTCCGAAAAAGAGGCTGTTGAACACATTTATAGACAATTACGTAATGCAGAACCACCTGATGAGGAGACTGCAAGAGGTATTATTGATAAATTATTTTTCTCAGAACAACGTTATAATTTAGGCGAAGTTGGTCGTTTTAGAATGAACACCAAGCTAGGTTTAGATATCAATATGGATGAGAAAGTATTGACAAGAGTTGATATTATTACCATAATAAAGTATTTGATTGAGTTAATCAATTCAAAAGCTGAAGTGGATGATATCGACCACTTATCAAACAGACGTGTAAGAACTGTTGGTGAACAATTGGCTGGACAATTTGGTGTTGGTTTGGCACGTATGGCAAGAACCATTCGTGAGCGTATGAATGTGCGTGATAACGAAGTGTTTACACCAATTGATTTGATCAATGCGAAAACATTATCATCTGTAATCAATTCTTTCTTCGGAACAAACCAGTTGTCTCAGTTTATGGATCAAACAAATCCATTAGCCGAAATTACCCACAAACGTAGATTATCTGCGCTAGGACCAGGAGGTTTATCGAGAGAAAGAGCAGGATTTGAGGTTCGTGACGTTCACTACACTCATTATGGACGTTTATGCCCAATTGAAACTCCTGAAGGACCTAATATTGGTCTGATTTCCTCACTTTCTGTTTTTGCGAAAGTGAACAATCTAGGATTTATTGAAACTCCTTATCGAAAAGTTGAAAACGGAACTGTAGTAGGAACAGATGTAATTTATTTAAGTGCTGAAGAAGAGGAAGGCAAAAAAATTGCACAATCTAATTTAAAACTAAATGATGATGGAAGTTTTGTATCTGACAGAGTAATTGCTCGTGAAGAAGGAGATTTTCCAGTAGTTTCCGCAGACGTAATTGATTACATGGACGTTGCCCCAAATCAAATTGCCTCGATTTCAGCTTCTTTGATTCCTTTCTTGGAACATGATGATGCAAACCGTGCTTTGATGGGATCAAACATGATGCGTCAAGCAGTTCCATTATTGCGTCCTGAAGCCCCAATCGTGGGTACCGGATTGGAAAGAAGAGTTGCTAAGGATTCTCGTATTTTGATAAATGCTGAAAGAGAAGGGGTTGTAGAATATGTTGATGCTGATAAAATCATCATTAAATATGATCGCTCCGAAGAAGAAAAATTAGTAAGTTTTGATTCTGATGAAGTGACTTATAATTTGATAAAATTTAGAAAAACGAACCAAGGAACATCTATCAATTTAAAACCAATCGTAAAAAGAGGTGATAGAGTTTCTGAAGGACAAGTTCTTTGTGAAGGGTATGCCACGCAACAAGGAGAATTAGCTCTTGGAAGAAACATGAAAGTTGCTTTCATGCCTTGGAAAGGGTATAATTTTGAAGATGCAATCGTAATTTCTGAAAGAGTAGTTCGTGAAGATATTTTTACTTCAATTCATATTGATGAATATTCTTTAGACGTTCGTGATACAAAATTAGGTTCTGAAGAATTAACAAATGACATTCCTAACGTTTCTGAAGAAGCTACCAAAGATTTGGATGAAAACGGAATGATCAGAATTGGTGCAGAAGTAAATCCTGGTGATATTTTAATAGGCAAAATCACACCAAAAGGCGAATCTGACCCAACTCCTGAAGAAAAATTATTACGTGCTATTTTTGGTGATAAAGCAGGTGATGTAAAAGACGCATCACTAAAAGCTTCCCCATCATTAAGAGGTGTAGTAATTGATAAAAAGTTGTTTAAAAGAGCTGTTAAAGATAAAAATAAAAGAATCAAAGATAAAGAAGCAGTTTCAACATTAGAAGCGTCTTTTGTGTCAAAATTTGAAGCGTTAAAAGACCTATTAATTGAAAAATTATTCAATTTAATAGGAGGAAAAACGGCACAAGGGATTTATAATGATTTGGGCGAAGAAGTATTGCCAAAAGGTAAAAAATACACCCAAAAAATGTTGAATTCAGTGGATGATTATGTTCATTTAACAGGTTCTTGGACTACAGATGATGATTTGAATGTTTTTGTTGGAGAATTAATTCATAATTATAAAATTAAAGTAAATGACTTACAAGGAAATCTTCGTCGTGAAAAATTTACCATTTCTGTAGGAGATGAATTGCCAGCAGGAATTTTAAAACTAGCTAAAATTTATATCGCTAAGAAACGTAAGTTAAAAGTAGGTGATAAAATGGCTGGACGTCATGGAAATAAAGGGATTGTTGCTCGAATTGTAAGAGCAGAAGACATGCCTTTCCTTGAAGATGGAACTCCTGTTGATATCGTTCTAAATCCACTAGGTGTACCTTCTCGTATGAATATTGGTCAGATTTATGAAACTGTTCTTGGTTGGGCAGGTCAAAAATTAGACAAAAAATTTGCAACACCAATTTTTGATGGTGCATCTTTAGACGAGATTAATAAATATACTGATGAAGCTGGCGTGCCAAGATTTGGTCATACCTACCTTTATGATGGTGGTACTGGAAAACGTTTTGATCAACCTGCAACTGTTGGGGTTATTTATATGATTAAGTTAGGACACATGATTGATGATAAAATGCACGCGCGTTCTATTGGTCCTTATTCATTAATTACCCAACAACCATTAGGTGGTAAAGCACAATTTGGTGGTCAACGTTTTGGAGAGATGGAAGTTTGGGCATTGGAAGCTTATGGAGCATCAAGCATCCTAAGAGAAATCTTAACTGTAAAATCTGATGATGTGATGGGAAGAGCTAAAACTTACGAAGCAATCGTAAAAGGCGAACCAATGCCAGAACCAGGTTTACCAGAGTCATTTAACGTATTAATGCACGAACTGAAAGGTTTAGGATTAGACGTAAGATTAGAAGAATAATTTTTTATAGTTGATGGTTGTTAGTTTTTATTTCTTGGTTTTTGATTTCTTTAAAGAATCTTTTCACCAACAATTAAAAACTAATAACTAAAAACTTAAGACTATAATAAGACATGACAAGAAAACAAGAGAAGTACACCGTAAAAAAGTTTAACAAAATCTCAATTGGTTTAGCATCACCAGAATCTATTTTAGAAGTTTCTAAAGGAGAGGTTTTAAAACCAGAAACGATTAATTACCGAACTCACAAACCTGAAAGAGATGGATTGTTTTGTGAGCGTATTTTTGGTCCTGTAAAAGACTATGAATGTGCCTGCGGAAAATATAAAAGAATCCGTTATAAAGGAATCGTATGTGACAGATGTGGCGTAGAAGTAACTGAAAAGAAAGTTCGTAGAGATAGAGTTGGTCACATTAATTTAGTAGTGCCAGTGGCTCATATTTGGTATTTTAGATCATTGCCTAATAAAATGGGATACCTTTTAGGGTTGCCATCTAAAAAGTTAGACATGATTATTTACTATGAGCGTTATGTAGTAATTCAACCAGGTATTGCAAAAAATGCTGAAGGCGAGCCAATGCGTAAGATGGATTTCTTAACAGAGGAAGAATACCTTGATATCGTTGACAGTCTTCCTAAAGAAAATCAATATTTAGATGACACAGACCCAAATAAGTTTATCGCTAAAATGGGCGCTGAATGTTTGATTGATTTGTTAGCCCGTATCGATTTGGATGCTTTGTCATTTGAATTAAGACATAAAGCAAACACCGAAACTTCAAAACAACGTAAAACAGAAGCTTTAAAACGTTTGAATGTTGTGGAAGCTTTTAGAGAATCAACTTTAAATAGAGAAAACAAACCAGAGTGGATGATCATGAAGGCAATTCCTGTAATTCCACCAGAATTACGTCCATTAGTGCCTTTAGATGGTGGTCGTTTTGCAACCTCAGATTTGAATGATTTGTATAGACGAGTTATCATCAGAAATAATCGTTTGAAAAGATTGGTTGAAATCAAAGCTCCTGA
Organism: Flavobacteriaceae bacterium CG2_30_31_66; assembly: GCA_001873065.1. GTDB lineage: Bacteria > Bacteroidota > Bacteroidia > Flavobacteriales > Flavobacteriaceae > Polaribacter. The sequence continues at coordinate 14,768 of MNYM01000021.1, read as the reverse complement.
AGTAATTTTACGAAATGAAAAACGTATGTTGCAAGAGTCTGTAGATTCATTGTTTGACAACACACGTAAATCATCCGCAGTAAAAACAGAATCTAACAGGCCTTTAAAATCTTTATCAGATTCATTAAAAGGAAAACAAGGACGTTTCCGTCAAAATTTGTTAGGAAAACGTGTTGATTATTCAGCTCGTTCCGTAATTGTTGTTGGCCCTGAATTAAGATTACACGAATGTGGATTGCCAAAAGACATGGCAGCAGAATTATTCAAACCTTTTGTTATCAGAAAATTGATTGAACGAGGAATTGTGAAAACTGTAAAATCTGCGAAGAAAATTATTGATAGAAAAGAACCAGTTGTTTGGGATATTTTAGAAAATGTAATTAAAGGACACCCTGTTTTATTAAACAGAGCACCAACATTACACAGACTTGGTATTCAAGCATTTCAACCAAAATTGATCGAAGGAAAAGCAATTCAATTACACCCTTTAGTGTGTACTGCTTTCAACGCCGATTTTGATGGTGACCAAATGGCAGTTCATTTACCATTAGGACCAGAAGCTATTTTAGAAGCACAAATTTTAATGTTGGGCTCTCATAATATCCTAAATCCTGCGAATGGTGCTCCAGTTACTGTGCCTTCTCAAGACATGGTTCTTGGTTTATATTACATGACCAAAGAAAGATTTTCAACACCTGAAGTTCCTGTAAAAGGAGAAGGTTTGACGTTTTATTCTCCTGAAGAAGTAACGATTGCTTTCAATGAAGAAAAAGTTGAATTGAATGCTGGAATCAGAGTAAGAACCAAAGATATTGACGAAAACGGAAATCAGGTAACTAAAATTATTAAAACTACTGTTGGTAGAGTTTTATTTAATGAAGTTGTTCCTATTGAAGCTGGTTATATTAATGAAGTTCTTACTAAGAAAAACTTACGAGATATTATCGGTAGAATTTTAAAAGTTACTGATATTCCTACAACAGGAAAATTCTTAGATGAAATCAAAAATATGGGTTTCAAATTCGCTTTCCAAGGTGGATTATCATTCTCATTAGGTGATATTATCATTCCTAAACAAAAATATGAGATGATTGCTGAAGCGAATGAAGAAGTTGATATTATTGTAACGAACTATAACATGGGTATGTTAACGCAAAAAGAGCGTTACAATCAGGTAATTGACGTTTGGGGTTCCACCAACAATAAATTGACTGAATTATCTATGAAAAATTTACGTGAAGATAAACAGGGTTTTAACTCAGTTTACATGATGTTAGATTCTGGCGCAAGGGGTTCTAAAGAACAAATTCGTCAGTTAACAGGAATGCGTGGTTTGATGGCAAAACCAAAAAAATCGACTGCAAGTGGTGGAGAAATTATTGAAAACCCAATCCTATCTAACTTTAAAGAAGGATTGTCGATCTTAGAATATTTTATCTCTACTCACGGAGCTCGTAAAGGTTTGGCGGATACTGCTTTAAAAACTGCAGATGCGGGTTATTTAACTCGTAGATTGGTTGACGTTTCTCAAGATGTTATTATCAATGAGGAAGATTGTGGAACTTTAAGAGGTTTAGAAGTGACTCCTTTGAAGAAAAATGATGAAATTGTAGAATCTTTAACCGACAGAATTGAAGGTAGAGTTATTTTACAAGATGTGTATCATCCATTAACCGACAAATTAATTATTAAAGCAAATCAACCAATTACCCACAAATTGGCTCAAGAAATTGAAGCTTCAGGGATTGATGTAGTTGAAGTGCGATCAGCTTTAACATGCGAATCTGCTCAAGGTATTTGTGCTAAATGTTATGGTCAAAGTTTGTCAACGCTTAATAAAGTTCAAATCGGTGAAGCTGTTGGAGTGATTGCTGCACAATCAATTGGAGAACCAGGAACACAATTAACATTGCGTACTTTCCACGTTGGTGGGGTTGCTGGAAATATTTCTGAAGAAAATAAATTAATTGCAAGATTTAATGGTAATGTTGCTATTGAAGATTTAAGAACTGTTGAAGGTAAAGACAATGAAGGAAACAAAGTTGATATTGTAATCTCAAGAACTGCCGAAATCAAAATTATTGATACCAAAACAGGACTCACTTTAAGTACAAATATCATTCCTTATGGTTCTGTGATTTTTGATAAAGACAGAAAAACCATCAAAAAAGGAGAAGTTATTGTTCAATGGGATCCATTTAATGGAATAATTGTCTCAGAATTTGCTGGTAAAGTGAAGTTTGATAACTTAGAACAAGGAGTTAACTATGCTGTAGAAATTGATGAGCAAACTGGTTTTCAAGAAAAAGTATTGATCGAATCTAAAAACAAACGTTTGATAGCTTCTTTGATTATTGAAGATAAAGACGGCAATGCATTGCGTTCATACAGTTTACCAGTTGGTGCTCATTTGATGGTTGACAATGGAGAAAAAGTTGAAAGCGGAAAAACATTAGTTAAAATCCCAAGAAAATCTGGAAAAGCCGGCGATATTACTGGAGGTTTACCTCGTGTAACAGAGCTATTTGAAGCGAGAAATCCTTCAAATCCGTCTGTAGTTGCTGAAATTGACGGAGTTGTTTCTTTCGGAAAAATTAAAAGAGGAAATAGAGAAATCGTTATTGAGTCTAAAACAGGTGACGTAATGAAATATCTAGTGAAACTTTCTAATCAAGTTTTAGTTCAAGAAAATGATTTTATCAAAGCTGGTATGCCTTTGTGTGACGGTGCAATAACTCCTTCTGATATCTTAAATATCAAAGGACCATCCGCAGTGCAAGAATTTTTGGTAAATGAAATTCAGGAAGTATATCGTTTGCAAGGTGTAAAAATCAATGACAAACATTTTGAAGTAGTGGTTCGTCAAATGATGCGTAAAGTAAGAATTATTGATTCTGGAGATACATTGTTCTTAGAAAATCAATTGGTTCACAAAAACGACTTTATCGAAGAAAATGATGCAATTTACGGTATGAAAGTGGTAGAAGATGCAGGTGATTCTGAAAATATAAAACCTGGACAAATTATTTCTGCCCGTCAATTAAGAGACGAAAACTCTTTATTGATTAGAAACGACCAAAATTTAGTAACAGCAAGAGACGCAAGACCTGCAACAGCTGAACAAGTTTTACAAGGAATTACAAGGGCTTCTCTACAAACTAAATCGTTCATTTCTGCTGCTTCTTTCCAAGAAACAACAAAAGTATTGAACGAGGCTGCTGTAAGTGGAAAAGTAGATACCTTAGAAGGATTAAAAGAGAATGTAATTGTAGGTAAGAAAATTCCAGCAGGTACTGGAATGAGAGCTTATGACAACATTATTGTAGGTCCTAAAGATGAAATCGAAAGAAGTTTCTAAAGAAACAGCTTTTTAAAACCTAAAAAGGTTGAATTGTTTATTGTAATTTTTACAGTATTCACTTCAACTTTTTTTATTTTTACAGAATAAGACATAAAAACAAGAAATCATGGAAGAAAATCAACATAAGGACGGACAACTCAATATTGAATTAGACGAAAAAATTGCAGAAGGAACGTATTCTAATTTGGCAATTATCAATCATTCTATTTCAGAATTTATTGTAGATTTTATCAATATTATGCCTGGAGTTCCTAAAGCCAAAGTAAAATCTCGTATTATTTTAACGCCTCAACACGCCAAAAGATTGGCAAAAGCTTTGGCAGATAATGTGCGTAAATTTGAGCAAGCCAATGGCGAAATTAAAGACTACGAGCAACCAACAATTCCAATGAATTTTGGACCAACAGGACAAGCATAAAAAAAGTGAAACGAAAGTTTCACTTTTTTTATATCATATTTTCCTAGTTTTATTAATCAACCAAAAATCAGCTAAAACTAGCGCAGTCATTGCTTCAATAATTGGCACAGCTCTTGGCACCACACAAGGATCATGTCGTCCTTTTCCAGTGATTTCGGTTTCTTCGCCCTCTGAATTGATGGTTTGCTGATTGGTCATAATCGTTGCAACAGGTTTAAAAGCTACTCTGAAATAGATGTCCATTCCGTTGCTAATTCCACCTTGAATTCCACCAGATAAATTGGTTTTTGTAGTGCCATCAGCATTAAAAATATCGTTGTGTTCAGAGCCTTTCATTCGTGCACCACAAAAACCACTCCCAAATTCAAAACCTTTTACTGCGTTTATAGAAAGCATCGCTTTTCCTAATTCGGCATGCAATTTTTGAAAAATAGGTTCACCCAAACCAACAGGCATGTTTTGAGCAACACAAGTTATGGTACCTCCAATAGTATCTCCAGCTTTTCTAATTTCTTTGATTTTTTCAATCATTTTTTCCGCAGTTGCTTCATCAGGGCAGCGCACAATATTTGATTCTGTTTTCGAAAAATCAACTTTTTGATACGGTTTTTCCATAAAAATATCTCCAACAGAAGAAGTGAAAGCATTTATTTTGATAGAAGAAATCAATTGTTTTGCTAATGCACCTGCAACCACCCAATTGGCGGTTTCACGTGCTGAACTTCTTCCTCCACCTTTATGGTCGCGAATTCCAAATTTTTTGTCATACGTAAAATCAGCATGTGAAGGTCTATACACATTCGTGTTATGATTGTAATCATGACTTTTTTGATTGGTATTTTTGATGATAAATCCAATAGAAGTTCCAGTAGATTTTCCTTCAAAAATTCCGGATAAAAACTCGACAGTATCAGGTTCTTTTCGCTGTGTAACGATTTTAGATTGACCAGGTTTGCGTCTATCTAACTCTTCTTGAATTGCCTCTACATCAACCTCCAAACCAGCAGGAAAACCATCAATAATACCCCCAATCGCAGTTCCATGCGATTCTCCAAACGTTGTTACTTTCAATAAATTTCCAAAAGAATTAAATGACATCGAAATAAATTTAAAAAAAACAAAGATAACAAACTGTAATTCATCAATTGTCATTTTTAAAATCATTTGCATGAATTTCTATGCAGTTTTATAATCCTTTTAAGCTTGATATTTAAATAGTTAAAGAATTAAATCAATGATATTCAAATTTCAAAAAAAATAATCTTTTTTTGTTTTAAAAATTGAAAAAGCTTTCTATATTTGCACCCGCATTCAGCATGACCGAATCTAAGGGAGAAATGGCAGAGTGGTCGATTGCGGCAGTCTTGAAAACTGTTGACTGTAACAGGTCCGGGGGTTCGAATCCCTCTTTCTCCGCGAAAACAATTTCAAAATGAATCAAAACCCTTTAAACTCAACGTTTAAAGGGTTTTTTCTTTTCATCGAATAACCAATTTATTCATTATTTAGCAAAAAATAGGTGCACATTCGGTGCACTTGGATTTAGTTAAAAAAGGTGCACCGATTTTCTTCTGAACGCCAATAAAATAAGGGGTTCAAACAATGAACATCTTGACCTTATACTGACAATTAAACTATATTAATTATCAATTTAAAGGTTACCATTATGACTACAAAAATCTCATTGCTTTTCTATCTAAGAAAATCGAAAGTCAATTCACAAGGGCTAATGCCAATTTATCAACGTATAACTATCGAGGGAGAAAGGTTCGATTCAAGTACCGGACATTTTATCGATGAACTAAAATGGAGCCCAGAAAGCGGCAAAATCAAGGGGAACTCAGAGGAAGCACGTTCAATAAATGGTCGACTTGATTTATTAAAAGCAAAAGTGTATGAAATTGAAAAGCGACTATTCATGAGCGAAACGAAAATCAACTTCGAAAACTTTAAAAACGAATACCAAGACAAGAAAATAAGAGAGCGATATCTTGTCCCAATATTTGTGGAGCACAACCGTAAAATAAAAGAGCTAGTGGGTCAAGAATATGCACCAGGAACATTGGAACGATACGAAACATCACTAAAGCACACGAAGAATTTTATTTTCTGGAAATACAACATAACAGATATAAACATTGAAAAAATCGACCATTCATTCATCACTGAATATGAGTTCTATTTGCGAAGTGTTCGTAAATGTGCTAATAACACAGCTGTCAAATACATCAAAAACTTTCACAAAATCATCAACCAATGTTTGGCAAATGGGTGGCTGAATAAAGACCCTTTTGCAAACTACAAATCTAAAGTCAAAGAGGTCATCCGTGAGTTTTTGACCGAGAAAGAAATTGAAACAATATTTAACAAACGTTTTGCTTCAGAACGATTAGAATTAGTAAGAGATATATTCATTTTCAGCTGCTTTACTGGATTAGCCTATATAGATGTGAAGCAATTAACATTGGATAATATTTCGTTAGGTATAGATGGCGATAAATGGATATTCAAAAACAGACAAAAAACGGATACAGCATCTAAAATTCCAGTATTACCAGTAGCACAAGAAATTATAAATAAATATGTTCAGCACCCAGTTTGCAAAAATGAAAACCGCCTACTTCCAATTCTTTCCAATCAAAAAATGAATGCCTACTTAAAAGAAATTGCGGATGTCTGTAAAATCAATAAAGACTTAACATTCCATATTGCACGACATACATTTGCAACTACTGTAACTTTATCAAATGGCGTTCCTTTAGAAACAGTAAGTAAAATGCTCGGGCATACAAATCTTAAAACCACACAGCACTATGCTAAAATTTTAGATAAAAAAATTAGTGAAGACATGATGATTTTAAAATCCAAATTCGCTTCAAAAGAGCAAAATTATAAGAAGTTTGGTACGGCTTAATCTGATTCAATGTTGATAACTTTTTAGCGGATTGCCATAATAAAAATTGATGCAAAATGGTTTAATTTGAGATTCTCAACGAAACCATTTTGCATGCTATGAAAACTTACGATTTTAACTATTTTTACGAATTTGAATTTGAATATGAAGCGTTAAAACGCACTACTACTGATGTTTTAGATCTTTCTTTTAAGATGATTGAATTCATCCAAGAAAAGCTAAAAGAAATTGGCAAATGGTTGAAAAAACACCTATTTACCTCTGTTCGAGAAGAAATTCAATTTTTTAAAGAGTTAAAGACAAAAATAGTCTCAAAACTCATTTTCCATCAAACGATATTAAAAATTGAAACCAAATTACCACCAACAAAAAAGAAGAAGAAAAAGCACTATGAAAAGGAATTAGGGAATATCTATGAATATGGCATGAATAACAAAGAATTTTATGAATACTACCGTTCAAAAGGTTCTTATAAAGACGAAGAGTATTTTGTGCGCAAACAATATAAAAACTTATGGGACAACTGTTCGCTCATTAATTTCGATTCAAAATTATGTACTTCTCACGATTTCATATATGCTACATTTATCGCAAATGAAATGCTAGAAGGATATTTAGAAAAGAAATTGGAGGAAATAAATGGAAAGTGTTCGCTAAGCAATCCAGCAATAAGCAACCTCAACTGGACAGCTACCAAGGTAGATTTGATAGAATTAGTCTATGCACTTCAACTATCTGGAGCTGTTAATGGTGGAAACATCGACATCAAAGAACTGGCAATTTGTTTTGGCAAAATGTTAAATATTGACATTGAGGACAATTTGTACAGGGCATATTTGGATATTAAATCTCGAAAAACAATCCAAACCAAATTCTTAAACACCATTAAAGAAAACCTCAACCGTAAGTTGAACGAGGACTTAATATAAAATCCAAGGCTACCACCTTAAATTTTTTAGTTCACAACTTGTGATGAACTTGTGAAACACTTTACAAGTACTATATTTTACTAGAATCCATTTTCTGTTTTTAAAAATAGAATTGGATAAAACACCTATTCACAAAAATGCTAAAAAAGCAACTCCAATATTCATAAGGGATTTCATCCAATTTAATAAAAAATCATTCACAACTTGGGGTTGCCTTGTGAATGAAAAACACTCAAATGAAGTTGATTTGTACCATAACAAATTAAATACTTTCATCATGAACTTACATCCAAAAAAACTCTTCCCAGAAATCGACAACATCGAATTATTAAACCATCAAGTAGTTACAAAACGTGATTTACTAAACTTTGGCAACTTACTCCTCAATGAAATCAAATCTTCAGCTCATAAAGAAGAAATCCCACAATGGCTAAAGTCTTCAGAAGTTCGCAAATTGCTAAAAATATCTCCTGGTACTCTTCAAAATCTACGAATCAAAGGAACCCTAAAATACAAAAGGGTAGGTGGCATCATTTACTACAAATACGAAGACATTAACAAAATGCTAAACCAATAAAATAAGCTTAATTCCCATTTCGCCAATCACTAATTCCTAATTTCTAATCGCTAATACCTAATTGCTAAAAAAAAATGAACTACATCAAACACCTCACAGGCTTTTTCGATAAACTAGTCCACGATTTTGACCTCAATCCCACTCATGTAAGTCTATACATTTCTCTATTCCAATTTTGGAACCTCAACCGCTTCGAAAATCCGATCAGCATCACGCGCGATGAGGTTATGAGAATAAGTAAAATTTGCTCGAAAGCCACGTATCACAAATGCATGCGTGAGCTGCACGAAAAAGGATATGTCATTTACGAACCATCATACAATCCATTTCGAGGAAGTATGGTTCGAATGGTCAACTTATCAAGCGAACTCAAACCCCTAAGTAAAAAAGAAGTAACCCAATTAAAAAACAAACAAGTCATTGAACAAGAGGTAAACAAGAACAAAACTAGTAATGATAATAGCACTAAACAAGCGCTGGTATCTTCTATAAACATTATAAACAATACAAACAGTAAAAACAATATAAACAAAGAAGAGCAAACAAAAAATAAAAAAAATAACATGTTTAAGAAAAAGGATATGCTACATGATACTGAGAAAGCGGCTACTGAGCTTAGCAAAACTAACGAAGGAAAAAATATAGAAAATACAATTCCTCCAGGATTACCAAATGTGATTGCTTTTTTCAAAGAAAAAAAAGCATCCGAAATCGATGCTCAAAAATTCTACAACCATTTCCAAAGCAATGGATGGTTAGTAGGTGGGAAAACACCAATGAAAAACTGGCAAGCTGCTGCTCGTAATTGGATGCTGAATTCAGAAAAATTCAAAATTAAAAATACGGTAATTTTAAAACCAAATCACTTACACGTTCCTAACGAAAAAAACTATTCCGAACCTCTTTAGCCTGGATTCGTTTCATAGTATTATTAACGGTCATCCCGAGCTTAGTCGAGGGACACTCAAATCTCTAAAACCAAGTACCTAAAAGCTAAAAGCTAATAACTAAAACCTAAAAAAAATGAATCCAACAACCATATCCGATTGCTTCATAATAAGTAACAATAAAAAAATATACGACTTCAACAAGTGCTTATACTTCATAAAACATCAAGGAAAAATCCGTTACGGACAATCCTTTAAAATTTGGAAAGAAGACATTCCAATCATATTCAAGCTATTAATCTACATGATCAAAGACCACAAAGTAGCCGATAAATTACAAATCAATCTTGACAAAGGCATCCTATTATCAGGGCCAATTGGCTGTGGAAAAACATCCATCATGCATTTACTAAAACCTTTTTCCAATCATTGCAAAGAGTACAAGATTAAAACCTGCAGAGAAATTTCATTCGAATTTGCAAAACAAGGTTATGAAGCTTTAAGTCCATATACACAAAAATCCAGCCGACAAACTAGTCTATCTGGGTATTGCTTTGATGATTTAGGAGCCGAACAACAAATCAAACACTTTGGCAATGATTGTAACGTAATGGCCGAAATACTAATTACTCGTTATGAGCATTTTATCGAAAACAAATCAATCACCCACATCACTACAAATTTATCAGCTTCCGAAATTGAAAATGTATACGGAAACAGATTGCGCTCCAGAATGAGGAACATGTTCAATGTAGTTTCCTTTGAGTCAAATTCTAAGGACAAACGATAATGTGTTCTTCAAAATACGGTAAACCGTAAAATGTAGCTAAACAATTTAGTTATATTTCAAGTTTGAATTAATGAGTAAAGAGTAACTAATAATTCTCAATACCTGTTCAAAAATTGAATAGGTTGTTTATTCAGTTAAATTTATTAGATGAACGAAGTTGATTGATATTCCATTTCGAAGATGGATATCGGTTTACTTAAAATCATAAAATTGTTACAAACAAACATCAACTATTGAGTGTAATGGAGTAATTCCGAATTTTTTATCGGAATTGTATCGAGAACACACCTCTCTAAAACATTATAATTTTTTTTGGTCTATTTTGCAGGATATTGACAAATTGCATATATTTAACTTTTAGTTAGTGTAGTAAAATTGCAATCATCTAAATTATAGGTAAGTAAATGCTTAAGTAAAATGGAGTAGCTAATTATTGTATGCAATGCGATATTTAAAAAAAAAATTAGAAAAATTCTAATGAATATGTAATTTAAATCTATGAAAATAATAAACAACCAAGATATTATACTTATTGATGAATTAAAATCTTCCATAAATCAAAATTCATCAATATACATTGCTACAAATTATTTCTCCATTCCTTCAGTATTTGAATTATTAGAAAAATTAGATAATCTTAATTTTATAAAAATTTTAATAGACAACACTTCGGTAGAAAAAGACCTTCGTTTTTCTTATGATGATAAAGAATTAAAATCATATCACAATTTAACACAGAAGTTTAAAGCAGATAAGGTTTTTCAATTAATCAGAGATAAAGTAGAAATCAGAGAAGGAAGTGTTGGTGGTCAAAAATTCATATTGACCGAAACTAATTCAGTAACAAATTACTTTATGTTGGTTCCGCACGATTTAAACCTAATTTCATTGGGAATAATGAATACGGAACAACCAATATTTATTAATTCTTTTGAAGATGCAGGCAACCAGTATTTATCTATTTTTAACAATGTTTGGAACAGCAGCAAAAGAGATTTAAAAGAAATAATTTTAAAAAGTATTACCAGGTCTGCCCAGCAATATGCTCCGGAACAACTTTATAAATTCACACTTCATAATATTTTTCAAAACAAGACTATAGATGAAATTTCTGAACAACGTTTAAGCAGAACTGGCTTCAAAGAAACAGAAGTTTGGAAAATGCTATTCAATTTTCAGAAAGATGCAGTACTTGGAGCTATCGACAAAATTGAAACTTTTGGTGGTTGTATTATAGCTGATAGTGTAGGTTTAGGTAAAACATTCGAAGCTTTGGCAGTAATGAAATACTATAATTTACGCAATGATAGAATTTTAGTATTATGTCCAAAGAAGCTTCGTGAGAACTGGTTAATTTACAGTCTAATTTCTGATGTTAGAAACATTTTGGCTAAAGACCGAATGAATTTTGATGTGTTAAACCATACCGATTTATCTCGTGAAAAAGGTACTTCTGGCTTGATTAATTTAGAAACCATTAATTGGGGTAATTATGATTTAGTGGTTATTGATGAAAGTCATAACTTCAGAAATAATGATCCTCGCAAAAATACCGTTTCTCGTTACCAAAGATTAATGCGTGATATTATTAAAACGGGTGTAAAAACCAAAGTTTTAATGTTATCGGCAACTCCAGTTAACACGAGAATGAACGATATAAAAAACCAAATCGCTTTCATAACAGAACAAAATGATACAGCTTTAAGTGAATTTGGAATAGCAAGCATTGACCAAACATTGCGTAAAGCACAACAAAAATTTAATGCTTGGCTTAAAGATAATCATAACGAAAATACGAACCGTGATAGTTTAGTAACCACACTTAATGGCGATTATTTCAAAATTTTAGATTTGCTAACTATTGCTCGTTCCAGAAAACACATTGAAAAATATTATGATATTACCGATATAGGTAAGTTTCCAGAGCGGCTAAAACCAATTGCTAAATATTCTGATTTTGATACTGGAAAAGCATTTCCACAAATGGATAATGTCAATAATTTACTAAATGCCTTAAATCTAAAATTCTATTCACCACTTTATTTTGTTCGTGATGATAAGAAAAAAAGCTACGAAGAAAAATACGATTACATTACTTCAACAGGTTCTGTTTTCAGACAAGTTGAACGAGAAGATAGCTTAATTCACTTGATGCGAGTAAATTTATTAAAGCGTTTAGAAAGTTCAATCCATTCGTTCCGTCTAACATTAACTTCTTTATGGAACCAAGTAGAATACCTTTCTGATAAGATTAAAACCATACATCAAAACGAGTATTTTGATACCGATTTTGATATAAATGAAGTAGAATTTGACGATGATAGATTAGAAGATTTAATTATTGGTGGTAAAGTAAAAGTTTTGTTGCAAGATTTAGACTTGGTTAAATTCAAAGAATATATAGAAGATGACAAAAAAAGGTTAGAAGAATTAATAGCAATGGCATCAGTAGTTGATCCAACTCGAGATGCAAAACTAGAAGATTTAAAACATCTAATTATTGAAAAACTTAAAAATCCAATCAACGAAGGCAATAAAAAAGTAATTGTATTTTCTGCTTTTGCAGATACAGTTTTGTATTTGCACGAACATTTAGCATCTTGGTTGCTAGAAGAACATCATTTATATTCAGCTTTGGTTACTGGTGGAGATGCCAACAAATCAAATATGCCTAATTGTCGTTTAGATTTGAATTCTATTCTAATTCATTTTTCGCCATTATCTAAAAAGCGAAATGCCATTTATCCTGACGAGAAAAATCAAATTGATATTTTATTTTGTACCGATTGTATCTCCGAAGGGCAAAACCTCCAAGACTGCGATTATTTAGTAAATTATGATATACATTGGAACCCAGTACGTATCATTCAGCGTTTCGGTCGTATAGATCGTATCGGTTCTATAAACGATAAAATCCAATTGGTAAACTTTTTTCCAAACTTAGCGTTAGATAGTTATATCGATTTAATTGGTCGTGTAAAAGGACGTATGCAGTTGTTAGATACTTCTGCTACTGGCGATGACAATATTATTGACGAAACGGCACATCAAAACCAAGATTTAGAATACCGAAGAAAACAATTAAAACAATTGCAAACTCAAGTTTTAGATTTAGAAGATATTGAAGGCGGGATTTCTATTACCGATTTAACATTCAACGACTTTAAAATTGATGCCGATAGATTAACTCCAGCAGAAAGAGAAGCATTTCAACTAACGCCAAAAGGTATTTTTGCACTAACCGAAAACAATATTGATGATGGTAACAAAGGAGTGATTTTTTGCTTAAAAGATACCCATTCGGCTATGGATGGCGATAAGTTAAGCAACAATATTATTTATCCGTTTACCTTGTGCTACATCACTGCTGAAGGAACTGTTTTTATTCCAAGTGCCAACCCAAAACGTGGCTTAGACTATTATAAGAAGTTGTGTTTAGGACATTCCGAAGTACTGCCCAACTTAGTTGCCGAATTCAATCAGCAAACCAAAAGTGGCCGTTATATGGAAGGGTATAAAGAACTGCTTGAGGTAGCTTTGCAGCATTGCAAAGGAGTTTCTACAGAAATGGGGTTAAATTCTTTAGCATTACCAGGCATCAGTAGGTTATCCAATAAAAGTACCGATGCACCTTATGAATTAATTTCTTATCTAATAATCAAGTAGTTTATGATTAAGGAGTTATTACATAAAACCCTTAAATTGCCCATACATTGTTGGGTAAATCAAAAGCTGCCTAAAACATTCTTTAAGCGCAATTTTGAGATTACACTATCCGAGAAAAAACTCTTGGACGATTTCTCTATTATTCAACAAATGGAAGTTTTAGCATTGGTTAATCAAGAAACGGCAAACATTCCGACTTTTACAGAGGCAACTTCAAGCTACGAGGAAATAATCATTTTAGTAGTACAAACCACAACAGAACAATTCGATAAACAAAAAGATAAAATCGCACAGCTCATTCAAAAGTACATTCCTAATCCAATGCTTTTGATAGTTTATGACGACAAGAAACTGCTTTTTAACGTAGTCGAAAAGCGCATTAATAATAATGATGCTAATAAAAGAGTAATTGAAAAAGAGTACACAACCGAAACAATTACAAGTGATAGCATCAGCATAAAACAGCAACAGTTTCTCAATAATTTAGCTTTTGACAAAGCTAATAAACTCGATTTACGCCATTATTACAACCATTTTATCCAGTCGGTTATTGGTTTGCAAACCGCACAAATTAAAGGTACTTTTGTTGCAAGACCCATAGAGCAAAGCAAAGAAAATGTTCAAATTTTAGAGCAAATAGAAGTATTAAAACAACAAATTACAACACTTGAAAACACAGCCAAAAAGGAAACTCAAGTCGCTGAAATGGTCAAATGGAATACACAAATTAATCAGAATAGAAACGAAATAAAACGTTTAATCGAAAAGTTAAACAGTGTTATACAATAAGTCCCAATGGAAAAAATTAATTCACTTACCAGTGCCAACATAGTGGCAGACAACATAGAAACACTAAAACAATTGTTCCCAACCATTGTAAAAGAAGGCAATATCGACCTCAATGAACTAAAAGCATTGCTGGGCGAAACCGTGGAAGAAAAAGAAGAATACTACCGTTTTACTTGGGCAGGTAAAAATCAAGCGCGTCTAGAAGCTAATAAACCAACAACAGCAACCTTACGACCTAACAAAGCAGACAGTAAAGATTGGGACACCACCAACAACATTTTTATAGAAGGCGACAACCTCGAAGTATTAAAGTTGCTTCAAAAAAGCTATGCCAACAAAATAAAAATGATATACATCGATCCTCCATACAACACAGGGAAGGATTTTGTCTATAAAGACAACTATGCCGACAATTTAGGCAATTACTTAAACATCAC
>MNYM01000001.1 GCA_001873065.1 Flavobacteriaceae bacterium CG2_30_31_66 | reverse complement strand
TGTGTTTGACTCTGTGTTGCACAGTGTTTTTTTTAAATTTTACTCTGTGTGACACTGTGTTTAACTCTGCGTTACTCTGTGATACAAAAATCTTTCAGTGTAACTCTGTGTTTGACTCTGTGTTGCACAGTGTTTTTTTAAATTTTACTCTGTGATACACTGTGTTTAACTCCGCGTTACTCTGTGATACAAAAATCTTTCAGTGTAACTCTGTGTTTGACTCTGTGTTGCACAGTGTTTTTTTTAAATTTTACTCTGTGTGACACTGTGTTTAACTCTGCGTTACTCTGTGATACAAAAATCTTTCAGTGTAACTCTGTGTTTGACTCTGTGTTGCACAGTGTTTTTTTAAATTTTACTCTGTGATACACTGTGTTTAACTCCGCGTTACTCTGTGATACAAAAATCTTTCAGTGTAACTCTGTGTTGCACAGTGTTTTTTTTAAATTTTACTCTGTGTGACACTGTGTTTAACTCCGCGTTACTCTGTGATACAAAAATCTTTCAGTGTAACTCTGTGTTTGACTCTGTGTTGCACAGTGTTTTTTTTAAATTTTACTCTGTGTGACACTGTGTTTAACTCCGCGTTACTCTGTGATACAAAAATCTTTCAGTGTAACTCTGTGTTTGACTCTGTGTGACCCTGTGACACTTAATCACATTTTTACTTGTTTAAAACTCTCCACATTCTCCAAAAACCACCCATAAGTCTTCGCAATCCCTTCATCCAATTCCGTAGTGTAACTCCACCCTACTTCCTTCATCTTCGACACATCCATCAATTTACGAGGAGTACCATCGGGTTTCGTGGAATCCCAAACAATATCTCCTTCATGCCCAACAGCTTTTTGAATAGTTTCCGCCAATTTCTTAATCGTAACATCTGTTCCTGAACCCACATTATACAAATGCTCAGGCAAGGTATTTTCTAAAGCATACACTACGGCTTCCGCCATATCATCCACAAACAAAAACTCACGCATTGGCGTTCCAGAACCCCATAAGGTTACAGGAGTATGTCCGTTGTTTTTTGCTTCGTGAAACTTGCGTATCATCGCCGGCAACACATGCGACGTTTGCAAATCAAAATTATCAAAATACCCATACAAATTGGTAGGCATCAAACTCACATAGTCTTTGCCAAACTGTTTACGAATGGCTTGACAGGCTTTGACTCCCGTAATTTTAGCAATCGCATACCATTCATTGGTGGGTTCTAAAGAATCCGTCAACAAATAGTCCTCTTTTAGTGGCTGTGGGGCAAACTTAGGGTAGATACAAGAACTCCCTAAAAAAATAAACTTGTTGATTCCGGCTTGGAAAGCCCCATCAATCAAGTTATTTTGTATTTGCATATTTTCCATTAAAAATTGGTAGGGATAGTCATTGTTTGCCAAAATGCCACCTACTCTTGCTGCTGCATCAATGACTACCTCCGGTCGTTCCGTGGCGTAAAAATCGATGACAGCTTGTTGGTTGCGCAAATCCAACTCCTTGCTAGTTTTACCAATCAAGTTGGTATATCCTTTTTTCTCAAGGGCTCTCCACACTGCGGAACCTACCATCCCTCTATGACCTGCGATATATATTTTAGTATCCTTATTCATTCCTATTGTCACCCTGAACTTGTTTCAGGGTCTATTTTCTAATTCTTAATAACGTTATTTCTAGTCAATACTTTGCGTCCTTAGCGTGATAACAACAGTTTTTCTTTGCGTCCTTAGCGGTTAAATCACAAAACCTTAAATTTTGAATCTTAAACTTCAAACCTTAAATCAATTCTTTTGCATCCTTTGCGGTTAAATTTTGAAACCAAAACCTTAAACTTCAAACCTTAAATCAATTCCTTTGCGTCCTTTGCGGTTGAATTACAACCCCTAAACATTTACTTATCAATCATCTTCATATTCTCCTTCTCCTGAACCTCTTTTCTCAGCCCGCTACTAGAAAATCGGTGCTCACGCTTGTTGAAAAAAAAAGCAATACCCGCTTGTTCGCAATACTCACGTCCTGTAAAAGGTTTGTTCATATATTCGTCTCCAATGATACGCACATCGATTTTAAAGGATCGCAAAATATCTTCCAAATCCTGCTCAGTAGCATACGGTACTATTTCATCTACAAATTTGCATCCCTTTAATTGGATGTACCTTTCTACAACCGTCTGAACAGGCCTGTTTTTTTCTGGACGATCAAGCGTAGGGTCGGTTTGCAAACCACAAATCAAATAATCACACTGAGTTTT
This sequence comes from Flavobacteriaceae bacterium CG2_30_31_66, assembly GCA_001873065.1. GTDB lineage: Bacteria > Bacteroidota > Bacteroidia > Flavobacteriales > Flavobacteriaceae > Polaribacter. The sequence continues at coordinate 41,579 of MNYM01000001.1, read as the reverse complement.
TGCTTCCTCCAACATCTTTACATGCCCTGCATGGAGCAAATCAAATGAGCTGAACGTAATTCCTATTTTCATGTTTTAGCTTTTTGCTGTTAACTATTCGCTGATAGCCTTTAGTTGTTAGCTTTTGGCTTTTAGCGATTAGCAAATTATTTATTTCCTTGAACTTTAAACTTTGAACTTTAAATTTTAAACTCTGAACTCTAAACAGTTTCTATTGTTAGGTTTCTGTGGTTTCTAAATGTTAGATATGTAAACCTCTAACCTTAAATTTTAAACTTTGAACCTTTAACAGTTTCTATTGTTTCTGTAGTTGAATATCTAACCTCTAAACCCTAAACAACTAACCCCTAAACCCCCTTCCCGCCGCCTAAAAGCCACGACGAAGACTGAATCTTATCCCCCAAACCATCAATCAATTCAATACCCAACTCCTCACAAATAGGTGCCTCGGGAATGGAATTGTTGTTTTGATCGCCGCCATTGGCAAAGCCCAAATCATACTCAGCGCCAAATTTTTGATGAATATCAGCAATACTGGCACATACGGTACGATCTTGGTCAATAGACAAAAATGCTTTGTCCACGGCTTTGATGTTTTGTACGATAAAGAGACGTTCGTCTTCTTGTTGAAATTCTTTGGAGCCTTTAAGAGCGCGTTGATGGTCGCTGTTTACGATAACAAATAGTTCGTCGGCTAGTGACTTGGCATTATTAAAGTATTCTAAATGCCCTTTGTGGATAGGATTGAAATATCCCGAGACAATGATTGCCTTTTTCTTCATTTTTTTTTCTTTTGTGCAAATATAAACGTTAATAATGAAAATCAAAATTTAAATCGATGCAATATAGCATTTTTTTAATAAAACGTTGTAGTGGATGGTTAGTGGTTGGTGGTTATCCATCTCCGTCATTGCGAAGGAGGCACGACTGAAGCAATCCCACATTAAAAAAAATTAAAATCTTTACATACATTTACAACATGAAAAAAAGCCACGTTTACTTCCTGACAAACAAAAACAAAACAGTAATCTACATCGGAGTAACAAGCAATCTATTAAAAAGAATATACCAACACAAAAACAAGGAATACAAAGGTTTCACAGCAAAATACAATTGTGATATATTAGTCTATTATGAAGAATTCGATGACATCACACAAGCAATAGCAAGAGAAAAACAACTAAAATCAGGAAATAGAAAAAGAAAAGAATTCCTCATCAATCAAGAAAACCCAAATTGGAACGACCTTTCCGAGGGCTGGCTTTTCAACATCTAAATTGTCCCACGGCATTATAGCTAGTCCCGTCATTGCGAAGGAGGCACGACTGAAGCAATCTGCCAATTAAGCCTCCCTCGTTCTCGGTATTCAGTAAATTTCAATAAACAGATTGCTTCGTCCTATCGTCCTCGCAAGGACGTCATAAATACAAACCAATTGTAGTTACTCTTAACAAGTCATTGCGAAGAAGGCACGACTGAAGCAATCCGTAACTTCACCCCGTCATTGCGAAGCAGGCACGACTGAAGCAATCTGCCAATTAAGCCACCCTCACTCTAAAAATAAAGTAAATTTCAATAAACAGATTGCTTCGTCCTATCGTCCTCGCAAAGACGTCATAAATACAAACCAATTGTAGTTACTCTTAACAAGTCATTGCGAAGGAGGCACGACTAAAGCAATCCGTAATTTCAATCCGTCATTGCGAAGCAGGCACGACTGAAGCAATCCGTAACTTCAAACTCCATCATTAGCATCATTCTAAATTTCTAAAACGATTTTGATAATTTAGTCGCTGAAATCCCAACAAATATAGAGACAGGCTAAGTTGAGGATGAAAACCTAAAAGTGAAATAAAATCCTAAAATACCTCTCCTTACTCAAACGGATCTTATCAATACTAAAAAGTTTTTAGGTGTACTTTATGAATTTTAAATATTGACCCTCGTAAATCAAATATCCTATAAAATAAAAAGGATAAACTTCAGTATTCAAACCCATACACTTTTTTATAAAATTCTTTTAAAAATGTTCCCACTTCCTCTTTATCTATTCCTTCAAATTTTATCAAATCATTGATATATAAAATTCGTTTCTTATTAGTGCTTTCAGTAGCAATCATATTAAATTTTTTATTGCCAGTTTGATAACTAACTTCGTAAAAGGTTGCCAAATCTTTTGAATTAATTCTTTTGTAAAGACTTGGTTTTGGTGCTTTTTTCATTTTATTTATGTGTTTTAAATTCTTTAAAGTGTTTTAATGGTATTTCATAATAGTCGCTCAAATCTTCTAATACTAGAAGGGCCTTGCTAGATTTTCCGACGTGTTTTAATATGATGCGATAATATTTTCTTGCAGTTTTTTCGTGACAATTCAAAAAAATACTTAATTGATGAGCTGTTACGATTGTATTTTCAAAAAGTAGCATAGCTGTGATGAATTAATTGTTTTTAAATAAATGGGCTTTGGCCTCTTTTTTCATAACTAAAGGACAAATGTATAGACGGGATTAAAAAAAAATAAGACATGTAATTTGGGTCTTTACTCATCTTAAAATCTGCCCAGAATTGTGTTTTACAAATAGTTATTTTATAGTGTTTATAAAATCGTTTCATTTTTATAGCTGTTTTAAAAAAATATCGTTTTGGTTTCTAGTACTAAATTCGAACGCAATGTAAAAACCTCCTAAATTTTAAAATAGGACATAAAAAAAACACCCTTTTTAAGAGAGAAAAAAAATAAGTTTCAGGAACTTAAAATGTTTAAAACCCTTATGAATAATGGGTTAATAGAATTTAACTTTATCAGATTATTTTTTAAATAAAATATTGAGAGCACTTTAAAAATGAAGTTGAGCAGGATCATCGCATTGTAAATCTTAAAAATTTCGCCAATACGATTTATTTAAAACTACTTCTCTATAAACCCGTTGTACATTTTGAGAGTGAAAAATAGGTTTTCTGACAGTTCGTGTAATTTTGAGCCACGAAAAGTTGTATCGAGAACGAACTTCGCATTTAAAATCATACCTATAGTATAATATCTTTTCTCATTTTATTCAAAAAATCCACTTGTAGGTACGAATTTTATCAAAATGCACAAAAGGTTCTGTGTGATATAGAAAATAAGATTCACTTTATGAAAACTCAAGATGAAATGGGCTACCATAAGAAGCCTACGCTAAGCCCACTTTAAGCCCATAGAAAGCCCACATCTAAAAGCAATAAAAAAAAGGAGAGATGCAAGTAAATAAAGTTACTTATGGGTATTAGTAGTTACTTATTAGAAAAAATATACAACTTTTTACAGTTTATTATAAGAGTTGTTAAAACTTATGATTCTCAAAAAATCGATAAAATACCTTTGCCTAAGTAATGAGCGACAAGCCTATTTCACGACGAATCGCTGCAGAGATTCAAAACGAAAAAGCACTCATTACTAATAATATTTATAAACAATTAAATTTTTTAAAAAAATGGCAAAATTAAAGTCATTATTGAAAATTGAAGGCACCCTAGATGGGATGACCTTCTACAAAAAGGATGGTAAATATTGGGTAAAAACCAAAGGAGGCATCGAAAGTGGAAGATTGAAAAACGATCCAGCATTTGCAAGAACTCGCGAAAATAACGCTGAGTTTACGGAAGTGGCAAAGGCTAATAAGTTTTTCCGAACTGCGTGGGCAACACATAGAGCCGACGTCAAAGACAATTCGGTTACCTACAGATTGACCAGTGCATTGTTCAAAGCAATCAAACAAGATGTAATCTCCGCTAGGGGAGAGCGTAAAATTGGAATTGCGTTAGAAACAGCAGGAGCGAAAGCACTATTGCAAGGGTTTAATTTCAATACCCAAGCCGCTTTAGAAACGGTGTTAGATTCAGATATTCTGATTGACGACACTACAAAAGAGGTAAGTATTGTTGAGGTAACACCTAGTTTGATGTTGGGTAAATTTCAGGGAGCAACACATTGCAACATCAGTGCTTTTCATGCCAATTTGAATTTCACAGAGGCGCAAAAGCAAATAGTTCGAAGCAATGTAGTAGAGCTAGCTGCCAATGACCCGATGACCAATCTTAGCTTGGTGTTCACAGCACCTGCTACAGGAATGGGTACAGAGATGATTGCCTTGAAAATTGTCTTTCTACAGGAAATCAACGGAGTGAAATACTCTTTGAACAATGGGGCATTCAATGTTTTACAACTCATCAAAGTGAGTTAAATTATTTGAGAATCCAGTGAAGTAAAAAGGTGTATGCGTAAATACACCCAATATTTCACACCAAAGTCTCCCTTTTCCTCGGATTAGGGAGATTTTTTTATCTCATAGCCAAGGAACAGCGTGAATGAACAATAGAAACAATAGAAACCCTTAAACAATTTACCAATGAATCAATGTAGCAATATATCAATTAACCAAATAACCAATTAAACCCTAATCGCTAATCCTAAGTCTGTCACCTCGAGTGATTCCGTCTTTTTTGGAGGAATTGTATCGAGAAGTCGATACTTGGTTTCTCATGCTTCGAAACCAAACTCGAACTGACATTCGTTAATTTTAATAACTACCTATAAAGTATAAGTTGAAACCATGTCTGTCAGTTCGAGTGCCGTAGCGTAGCAAAGGTGTATCGAGAACCGTTACCTAACCCCCAAAAACCCTAACATTTTCCTGTAGAAGGCCCTCCAACAATTTTAAATTTTCCTTCGTACTGATTTTCTGAAGCAAGTCCAAATGCTGTTGATGATGCGTGTCTGTGCCTACAAAATCATACATGCCCTCTTTTAATAAAAGTTGGGCTGTTTTTTCAACAGGTTTGCCATAATGAGGTGTGAGAGAAAGTAAATTCAACTGAAACAAACAACCCGCTCTTTTTAGTTTTTGAAATTCCCTAGGGTTGTTGTGGTAGGTAAAATAACGCTCAGGATGTGCCAATACGGGTTTATACCCCTTCAATTGAATTTCAAAAAGAAGGGCATACAGGTTCAAAGGGGGGCTAAAATAGGACATTTCTACTAAGATTAAATTGTCTTTCAAGGTCAGTAAGTTTCCCTTTTCTAAAAAAACAGCAAATTGTTCATCCAACATATATTCAGCAGCAGCTTTCAGACGAATGTGTGACAAATCGGTATTACCCAGAGCATCTTGCACTAATTGCAGTTTCTTTTGAATAATTTCAGGAGTATTAGGATATAAATCTCCTAAAACATGAGGGGTAGTGATAAAATTAGTAATTCCAAAAGAAGCCATTTTACGAATCAAGGCTACGGTGGCTTCAAGATCTTTAGCACCATCATCAATGCCAGGAAGCAAATGTGAGTGAATATCCACCATTTCCTTTGGGAAAAATTCCATCAAAGGAATCTCTTTTTTCTTAAAGAAAAGCATACTTTTTTGATTTTAAACAAAATTACACTTTTTAAGATGATTATTGAAATTAGTTTTGAGATTTGAGAAAAGAAATGAGGAATTTTATAGTGGCAAAGGTCGAAAGTCAAAAGTCAAAAGGCGAAAGCCAAAAGTCAAAATTCGGACTTAAGATTCCTCTTAACGTCGGAATGACGAACTAAAAAGTAATAATACTAAACAAAACTAACTTTAACAAATAACCAATTAACCTCTAACCCCCTTAACAACAGAATCAACAGAAACCTCAAACCAACCACCTTCAACTAAAACCCAAAAACTATTGCACATCCTAAATTCTTATAATATATTTGGAAAAAATTAACATATATGATTTTAATTGCTGACGGTGGTTCAACAAAAGCAGATTGGATTGCTATTAATAAAGATAAAAAAGAAGAATTCAGAGTAAGAACCTTGGGTTTGAATCCTGAAGTAAATTCCACCAAAGAGTTAACGGATCGAATCATACACATGTTTCAATTAATCAATGTCAAAGACGATGTTGAAGAAATTTATTTTTATGGAGCGGGCTGTGGAACTCCAGCAGCTATAAAAATCTTACAAGATGTTCTTGAATCTATTTTTATCAATGCAAAAGTATTTGTTGCAGAGGATATGTTAGCAGCAGTGTATGCAGCTTCTGGTAAAGAACCTGCCATCGTTTGTATTTTAGGAACGGGTTCAAATAGTTGTTATTTTGATGGGGAAAACCTTCACATGAAAACTGTTTCTTTAGGATATATTGTGATGGATGAGGCTAGTGGAAATCATTTTGGTAAAATACTATTAAAGGAATATTTTTATGATAAAATGCCAAAAAGAATTGCAACAAAATTTGAAGCTGAATTTAATTTAGATGCAGACTTCGTCAAGAAAAATTTGTACAGAGAGCAAAATCCAAATATGTATTTGGCAACATTTGCACAATTTATGTTTGCATTTAAAGATGATAAATACATCAAACGAATCATCAAAAAAGGATTTCAAGAATTTTTTAAATACAGAGTATTGCCTTTTGAGAAAGGTATAGAAACCCCTCTTTATTTTATAGGGTCTATTGCTTTTTACTTTAGAGATTTATTAGAAAAAGTTGCGCAAAGAAATCATTTGACAATAACAGATGTCATACAAAGACCTATTGACAACTTGTTAGAGTATCATCGAAATAATATTCAGTAGGGGTTTTATTGTTTAGGGGTTTGGGATTTAACCAATTAACCAATTAACTCGTTAACCAATTCAACCTTACAGCCACTCAACAACACGCTCCAATCTCATGCCTCTTGAACCTTTGATAAGAATGGTTTGTCCTCGTAAAGGATGCTCAGAAAGGTATTTTTCAAAACTTTCGTAATCCATAAATTGAGGATGCGTAGATTTCGTTTGATAGAAGTTTTTACCCACCAAAAAAACATGTTCAAATTTTAAACGTATGGTTACATCAGCAATAAACTGGTGTTCATGTGCACTTTCATCACCCAATTCAAACATGTCTCCTAAAATAAGGGTTTTAGAAGAATCTGTCAAAGAAGCAAAATTTTCTAACGCTGCTTTCATACTACTAGGATTGGCATTATACGCATCCAAAAGCAACTGGTTATGAATAGTTTTTAGAATTTGAGAGCGATTTTTTTGAGGCACATAACTTTCAATGGCTTTTTTGATTGCCACTTTTGAAACACCAAAATAGGTGCCAATTGTAATGGCAGCTGCAATGTTTGGAAAATTATAAGCGCCAATCAATTGAGTTTGAATGAAACTATTTTCAAACGAAAGTTTTACAAAAGGATTGACTTCTAAGTATGTGAGTTTGGAGGTATCAAACAAAACTCTTGAAATAGTGGAACTTTTTTCCATCTGAATACCATCAGAAGGATTGACGAAAGCAATCTTTTGATGCTTTTTTAAAAAGTCATAGAGTTCGCTTTTCCCTGTAATCACGCCCTCAACTCCTCCAAATCCTTCTAAATGTGCTTTGCCAAAATTGGTGATATAGCCAAAATCAGGTTCACAAATCGAACATAAAAAAGCAATTTCTTGTAGATGATTGGCACCCATTTCTACAATTCCAATTTCAGTTTCGGGTGTCATTGAAAGCAATGTCAATGGCACGCCAATATGATTGTTGAGGTTTCCTTTGGTAGCTACTGTTTTGTATTTTTCTTGGATAACAGCATGAATCAACTCTTTGGTGGTGGTTTTTCCATTGCTTCCTGTAAGTCCAATGATAGGAAGTTGTAGTTGTTTTCGGTGATAATTAGCAAGTTGTTGTAGGGTTTGCAACACATTTTTTACCAATAAAATTCGTTCATTGGTTTGGTACATTTTTTCATCAACAATAGCATAACTAGCTCCTAATTCCAAGGCTTTTTCAGCAAAGGAATTTCCATTGAAATTTTCTCCTTTTAAAGCAAAAAACACTGCATTTGCTGGAATATTTCTAGTATCTGTTGCAACTAAATAGTGTGTTTTATAAAGCTCGTAAAGTTCGTTGATTTTCATAGTGAATTGATATGAAAAAACCTCATTATAGTTCGTACAATGAGGTTTTAGTAGTAAGTAATATAATATTATCTGCTTGGATTTCTTGCAGATTTCTTTTGAGTTGACATAGGACCCAACTTGTCCGAAACGCATCGAAATCCTATATAATTGGTTGCCATATATTCTGGCAAATACCTTCTTTGTGCAGGATCTAGCCAGTATTCTCTATCAGACCACGAACCGCCTTTATACACTCTAGTATTGTCACTAATCAAAGTGGTTCTTTTCTTAGCATCATTTACCAAAATATCTTTACCAGTGATAGAATCTCTCATCATTATAGGTGATTTCGGAGAGTTATACATACTTGGTTTTGAACTATATTCATCTTCATTAGCATTGAAAAAACGAGAAGAATTCAAGTCGCCATCGCCAATATTTGAATTGTCAGCAATTGAAAAGTTTCTTCTCATGACAGCATCGTCTTTGGTGATTGGAATATATTTGATAGTTCCAGGCAATTCTTTTGGGATAATTTTTCCATTTGGTAGCGTATCATAATCTACTTTTGCATACTGACCATCAGCAGCATACACCAAATTTCCTTTGGCATCAATCAATTTTTTGGTAAAAATATTACCTCTAAAATAGTTGAAATCATTTGCTTCATTGTCAATAATCGGTCTGTAAACATCTGCCACCCATTCTGCAACGTTTCCTGACATATCATACAGTCCAAAGGCATTTGGCGGATATGATTTTATCTTGTTTGGAATATCAGACCCATCTGAACTCCAACCTGATAAGCCACTATATTCACCATTTCCTTGTTTGAAGTTTGCCAATTGATCACCTCTATAACGTTTTTCTGATGAGCGTGTATATTTGCCATCCCATGCATATTTTTTACGGCCACGGATGTTGTTGTATTCTCTGTTTTCAATATTTGCTTTGGCGGCAAATTCCCATTCAGCTTCGGTTGGTAATCGGAAACGTTGTGTTAAAATACCATCTGCTTGCGATATTTTTCTTCCTTGAAATTCATCTCTATTGGGTCTTGGATCTCCTCTTTTACGAACAACTCTATTTGGAATCCCTCTTTTATAGATGGTTGAATCTCCATTGAAAAGTTTAGAATCATCAGCTAAAAAAACATCAGTATCAAAAAAGTTGCTTACAGAATCTATTTCAAATATATTTTTCACATAGCCTTTATCAATCAAGGTTTTTAAATTCACAACATTGGTTCTCCATTTACAATATTCATTGGCTTGCAACCAACTTACACCCACAACTGGATAATCAGCATAGGCTGGATGACGAAAATAGTTTTCTGATAAGATATCAGTATTTCCCAAACTTTTTCTCCATACCAATGTATCTGGCAATACGGAACTGTAAATATTGCGATAATTTTCCTCTGAAGGAGGGAAGACATCTTTCATATATTGTACATATAAAAAATATTCTGAATTTGTTACTTCAGCTTCATCCATAAAAAATGAACGAACATGCAATTTCCTTGGAGTAGTATTCCAATCAAACATCACATCATCTTGCACTTGTCCCATTGTGAACGAACCTCCTTCAACGGCAACCATTCCCAAAGGTGGTTTTTGATTGTTTACATTACCTCTTACGTAATTCCCGTTTTTTGGGTCGTTAAATGACAAACCTGTGAGGCTAGATGTATTGTTTGTTGACCTCTTACAATTTGAAATCAATAGTGCGAAAACAAGTATAAGACTAATTTTTAAGGTGTTTTTCATTTCCTAATTTAATATTTATAGGTTTTTTAAATAGTGATGCAATTTACAATAAAATACATTTCTAACAAGTTATTTGATTAATTTAACGCATCATTCTTTTCATTTGATTTTAAAAACGATTTCTTTTGTTGTTTAGTATAAGTTATCTTTGTTTTCTGTAAAATATGTGGCTTTAATTTGCGTTATTTGAATACTGATACATGAAAAAGCATTTATTACTTTTTATAGGTCTTGTGCTTGCAGAAATCTCTTTCTCGCAAGGCAATAATAGCGTCTTGACTGAGGGAAATTGGTTCAAGTTTGAAGTCGATACCACAGGCGTTTTTAGAATTGATCGCTCCTTTTTACAACAATTAGGCATTTCAACGAACGGATTGAATCCGAAGAAAATTCATATTTATGGAAATGGTGGTGCGTTATTAGCAGAGAACAATAGTGATTTTCGATATGATGATTTGCAGGAAAATGCCATTTTTATTGCTGGAGAAAGTGACAATTCGTTTGATACCAACGACTTTATTTTGTTTTATGCCAAAGGACCTCATGATTGGAAAATAAATGCCACAAAAAGTACAGCAACTCACAGACAAAATCCATTTTCTGACAAAGCCTATTATTTCATCACGGTGAATACTATTGATGGAAAACGAATAACTTCAAAAACACCAGTTACCTCAACAGCTTCTAGTCAAATAACTGTTTTTGATGACTTTACGTTTTTCGAAAAGGACGAACGGAATTTATTTGCAGCAGGAATGCAATGGTTTTTTACAACAGATTTTAATATCGAAAATACCCAAACATTTACCATTCCTTTTAAGGACGCAGTACCAAATTCAATGTTGAACATCAAAATGAGAGGTGTTTCAAATTCTGTAGTCTCTTCTACGATGGAAGTAAAAGTCAACAATCAAGATACTTTTTTAGTCAGTTATCCTCCAATAAATCCATCCTCTTTGAACAAAGCTTTTGCAACTGAAGGTTCTGCAAACATTATAAATTCTTCTGAGAAAATCAATTTTTCCATCACCTATAATAATAATGGAAATCCATCAGCAAATGCATTTTTAGATTATATTGAGGTTAGTGGAAAAAAACAGTTGCGTTTTAGTGATTTTCAGTTTGGTTTTCGAAGTTTTGAACAAGCAAATGCCTCAGGAACAGTGGAATACCAAATTGAAAACGGCAATGCTGCTTTTCAAATTTGGGATGTTTCCAATCCAATTTCTCCTGAAATGATTACGAATGAAACTTCAGGAACCAATTTCGTTTTTAAAGACCGTACAGGAAGTTTAAAGGAATATATAGTGTTGTCAACCTCAGATTTTTATACTCCTACAAGAATTCAAAATCAAAGAGTTACCAATCAAAATTTACATGGTTTAAGGGATATTAATTATTTGGTAATCACAAATTCAACCCTATCTGGTCAAGCGCAAAGATTGGCAGATTATCATCAAGCCAACTCAAATTTGACCACAAAAGTGGTTCTTTTAGACCAAATTTATAATGAGTTTGCCTCTGGTTCAAAAGACATTACGGGTATTCGTGATTTTATCAAACATATTTACAATTCAAATTCCGATAAAAAACTCAAATATGTATGTTTTTTTGGAGATGGTTCTTATGATTATAAAGACAGAATTCCTTCAAACAACAATGTAGTGCCTGTAAAATTGGCTTTTGACAGTTTTAATTTGGCAAATTCTTATGTAACTGACGATTTTTATGTCATGTTGGATGCCAATGAAGGAAACATGTCAGTGTCCCATTCTATTGATGTGGCATCTAGCAGAATTCCTGTTTCTACGTTGGATGAAGCTACCACAGTTGTAGATAAAATTTTGTCTTATTATAGTAAAAATGCTTTGGGCGATTGGCGAAATACCATCACTTTATTGGCGGATGATATTGATGAAGCAGGAGAAGAAGTGTTGCAAAAGGGAGTCGAAAAAATTTCAGATGATATCAAAACAAACCAACCTGTTTTTAATGTCAACAAAATCTATTTAGATGCGTATGTACAACAAAATATTGCTGGTGGTGAACGCTATCCTGAGGTAAATAAAGCCATTACAAATGCTATCGAAAAAGGAACCTTGGTATTTGATTATTTTGGCCATGGAGGTGAAGATGGCTTCGCTTCTGAAAGAATTTTGGATGTTCCTCAAATTCAATCGTTTAATAACGAAAATACGTTGCCATTGTTTATCACTGTGACTTGCGATTTCTCACGATTTGACAATCCAAACAGAATTACGGCTGGTGAAATCCTTTTTAAAAGCAGCACTGGAGGTGCAGCCAACATGATTACTACCACAAGAGAGGTTTTTATTTTCGTAGGACAACAATTTAATGAAATTTTGATCCGTATTTTGATGGGTTTCAATAACGAGGATTTGAGTATTTCAGAGGGATTAATGACTGCAAAAAATCAATTTTCAAGTTCGCAAAAGTTCTTTATTTACTCTTTTGGCGATCCTGCAAAGAAATTGGCGGTACCAAAACCCAATATCCGCATTACCAAAATGAACGATATCGATATTACGCAATCTTTAGATACCATCAAAGCATTGTCTAAAATAAAATTTGAAGGAATCGTTACTGACAATACAAATACGATTCTCAACAATTTTAATGGAACTTTAGCCACTACTATTTTTGATAAATCTCTTGACAAAACAACGCTTGACAATGATGGATTTGACATCAAAATGACTTTTGATTCTCAAGATAGCAAGTTGTTTAGAGGAAAATCACTTGTAAAAGATGGTAGATTTAGTTTTGAATTTATCGTACCAAAAGACATAAGACTAGCCTTTGGCAAAGGAAAACTAAGTTTTTATGCAGATGATGGTGCAACTGACAAAGGTGGTTTTAACAACGATATTGTGATTGGTGGCATCAATCAAAATGCTCCTGAAGACAATATAGGTCCTGAAATAATGCTTTTTATGAACGACGAATCGTTTATTGATGGAGGCAATACGAATGTCTCTCCAAACTTGATTGCTGTTCTTTCGGATGAAAGTGGTATTAACACTTCCATCACAGCGGTAGACCATGATATTGTCGCAATTTTGGATGGAGATACGTCCAATCCAATTATTTTGAACGATTTTTATCAATCAGAATTAAATGATTTTACCAAAGGAAAAGTCACGTATAAACTAAGAGATTTGGAAGTTGGGCCTCATACCTTGCAATTAAAAGCGTGGGATACGTACAATAATTCTTCTCAAACGACGTTGAATTTCGTGGTAGTAAGTGATGCGATTCTAAACCTCGAAAATGTATTGAATTATCCAAATCCGTTTGTGAATTATACCGAGTTTTGGTTCAATCATAACAAGCCAAATGAACCTTTGGAAGTGCAAGTGCAAGTGTTTACGGTATCGGGAAAATTGATAAAAACTATCAACCAAAATGTGCAAACAACAGGCAACTTATCACGAAGTATTGTGTGGAATGGATTGGATGATTTTGGAAATAAAATAGGGAAAGGAGTGTATGTATATAAACTCAAAGTACGTTCAACAATGAATAATTTAGTGTCAGAGAAATACGAAAAATTAGTAATTCTTCAATAAAAATAAGATATTTGCTCAATTAACAAAAAATAAAACATGAAAAAATTAGGAATATGTTTGGCACTTTGTGCAATTTTAGTGGGAAAAGTAACCGCGCAAACAACAATAAATACAGACAATATTGGTGGAATTACCACAGCAATGCCTTTCTTGTTGATAGTGCCAGACGCAAGAGCAGGTGGTATGGGTGATATGGGAGTAGCAACTTCTGCAGATGCTTGGTCATTATTTCACAACGCTGCGAAAATGTCTTTCAGTGACAGACAAATAAAAACAGGGTTAACTTATTCGCCTTGGTTGCGAAATTTAACCGATGATATTTTTGTAGGAAGTGGTGCCTACATCAACAGATTTAGCGAAAATGCAGCTTGGGGAGCAGATTTTAAATACTTTTCTTTAGGTCAGATTGATTTGACAGACAATTCAGGAAATGCTAACGGGAGCATCAATCCTAATGAATTGGCTGTAACTGGGGCGTATTCACTAAAATTAAGCGAAACATTTTCAATGGGTGTGGGTTTAAAATACATCCGATCAAACCTCGCTTTCAACGGAACTGCTGGAAATACCTTACAGCCAATCAACTCTTTTGCCGTAGATATTTCTGGATATTATCAATCTTTTGAAGAAAACTATGGAAGTTTTAACGGACGTTACAGATTGGGTTTCAACATTGCGAATATTGGTCCTAAAGTTTCATACTCGCCAGGTGTGGAAGATTTTATTCCTACAAATTTAAAATTTGGTGGTGGATTTGATTTTATATTAGATGATTATAACATCATTTCAACCAATATAGAGTTTACAAAACTATTGGTTCCAACACCACAACCTCAGCCTGATGGAACTGATTTAAGTGATGAAACTGGCTGGATTCAAGGAATTTTTGGTTCGTTTGGAGACGCTCCAGGTGGTTTCAGTGAAGAAATTAAAGAATTTACGTATGCAGTTGGTGCAGAATATTTATACAACAATGCATTTGCATTAAGAACAGGCTATTTTCACGAAAGTCAAGAAAAAGGAAATAGACAATATTTTACGCTAGGAGCTGGATTTAGAACCAATGCTTTGAATATCGATTTGTCATATTTGATAAACGCTTCAGATGTAAATAATCCATTAGAAAACTCGTTGCGTTTTTCATTGTCGTTTGATTTGGGCGAAATCTTTGATAATTATTAAAACTAATTATTTTTTCCTATCTTTAAAACATCAAAGCAGTCTCAATGACTGCTTTTTTTGACAATTTATTTTATGAGAAAAATTGAAATTTCAACATCAGCTATTGTTTTTAAAGACCTTTCTGAATTATCAACTGAGGACAGCATGCTGATGGAACAGGCTATTTTGGCAAGAGAAAAAGCCTATGCGCCTTACTCAAAATTTAGTGTAGGTGCTGCATTATTACTTGAAAACGAAGAAATAATCCTTGGGAATAACCAAGAAAATGCGGCATATCCTTCAGGAATGTGTGCTGAAAGAGTGGCAATTTGGAGAGCAGGCTCAGAATTTCCAGACGTGAAAATCTTAAAGTTAGCCATCTCTGCAAAATCCTCCAATAGTTTGGTTGATAAACCTGTGGGACCTTGTGGCGCTTGCAGACAGTCTTTGTCAGAGTATGAAATCAAACAAAAAAGACCTTTTGAAATTCTATTTATGGGTGAAGTTGGCGAAATCGTGAAAGTTTCTTCATTGAACGCATTGCTCCCTTTTTCTTTCGATAATTCTTACTTATAGATGAAACCTGATATTTCATCTTTTGAAGACATTCACTTTATCATCACAAAATTTTATGACAAATTGTTGATTGATAAAAAAATGGCACCCTTTTTTGAAGAAATTGTACAACACAATCATTTAGAAAAACACATTCAAGTGATTGCTAATTTTTGGAATGATATTTTGTTTGACACACTTTTGTATCGTGAAAATGTGATGCAAAAACACCTTACAAAAAGTGCGATGATGGCGTTTCAAAAAGAACATTTTAGCATTTGGACATCGTATTTTTTAACAACAATTGACACTTATTTTTTTGGACTCAATGCGACTACAATGAAAAACAGAGCCTTGTCTATTGCCACAGTAATGCAACTAAAAATGAACTGTTATTAATTAAAATCATTTAAGGAGCGTTTTGAAAAATCGATTTGAATTTCGGAAGTTTTTTGTTTGAAAAATAACTCATTTTTATTTTCTTTATACCTTTATAAAAACATTTTACAAAGAATGATACATTCAAAAATTACAGGATTAGGAGCATACATTCCTTCAAATAAAAAACTAAATTCAGATTTTTTAAATGAAGAATTTTTGAATGCAGATGGTTCGGATTTTGTTTCTGAAAACTCAGAAATTATTGAAAAATTCAAAGGAATTACAGGCATTGAAGAAAGACGTTATGCAGAGGATGAATTTACTTCTTCTGACTTGGCTTTTTTTGCAGCTCAAAATGCGATCAAAGATGCCAAAATCAATCCAGAAGAATTGGATTATATCATTTTGGCGCACAATTTTGGAGATGTAAAAAAAGACAGTTGTCAAAGTGATATTTTACCCAGTTTGGCAACCAGAGTCAAGTATAAATTAGGGATTGAAAATCCGAATTGCGTAGCCTATGACATTCTTTTTGGTTGTCCAGGTTGGATTCAAGGAGTGATTCAAGCCCAAGCTTTCATCAAAGCTGGGATTGCCAAAAAATGTCTGGTAATTGGCGCGGAAACCTTATCAAGAGTGGTAGATAAATATGACAGAGATTCCATGATTTATAGTGATGGAGCAGGTGCTTGTATTGTAGAAGAAACTACTGAAAATTCTTCAGGCATATTGAGTTTTGCCAATCAAACATTTGCCAAAGAAGAAGCCTATTATTTATTTTTTGGAAAATCATTTAACAAAAAAGAAGTAAATGAAACACGATATATCAAAATGTTTGGTCGTAAAATATATGAGTTTGCCTTGTCAAATGTTCCTTTGGCAATGAAAGCAGCCTTGGATAAAAGTGGGGTTGAGATTGATGATGTGAAGAAAATATTCATACATCAAGCCAATGAAAAAATGGATGAAGCCATCATCAAACGTTTTTATAGGTTGTATAAAAAAAATGCTCCAGAAGACATTATGCCCATGAGTATTCACACACTTGGAAATAGTTCTGTAGCGACAGTGCCCACTTTATTGGATTTGGTAATCAAAGGGTTGATTCCCAATCAAGAAATTCAAAAAGGGGATATCATTATCCTAGCTTCTGTTGGAGCAGGAATGAATATCAATGCGATTGTTTATAAATATTGACGATTATTCCATAAAATCTTGTAGAGATTTTTTAAAATGCGCTTAACTTTTTGTTATAAATATTAACCGTAAAGACACAAAGTAACACGCAAAGGACGCAAAGAGTATTTTAAAAATAACGCTGCGACCTTTGCGAAATACCTTTGCGACCTTTGCGGTTATAGAATAAAAGCGCTATTTCATAAATATTCCAGCACATCAAAATTCTGATTGATAAAAATCAAATTATTTCTCGATATTTCTGTCTAAAAAAATCAAAATCACTGTTGAAATTTCAACTGAAATAGTATTTTTGCACATGCAGCAACAAAACGTACTTATTTTAGATTTCGGTTCGCAATACACCCAGTTAATTGCACGAAGAGTAAGAGAATTAAACATTTATTGTGAAATTCATCCTTTCAATCATTTACCTGAAAACTTAGAAAATTTCAAAGCAGTTATTTTATCAGGAAGTCCAAATTCGGTAAGAGGAAATACGGTTTTACATCCTGATTTGTCATCCATTAGAGGCAAAAAACCAATGTTGGCTGTGTGTTATGGAGCGCAATACTTAGCTCATTTTTCCGGAGGAAAAGTAGCGCCTTCCAATACTAGAGAATATGGAAGAGCTAATTTATCTTTCATAAAAAATGACGAAGTTTTCTTTCAAAATATTTCCTTAGGCAGCCAAGTTTGGATGAGTCATTCTGATACTATTATTGATTTACCAACCAATGCAGTCTTGTTAGCTAGTACCAAAGATGTTGCAAATGCCGCTTTTAAAATTTCAGGTGAACAAACCTTTGCGATTCAATTTCATCCAGAAGTTTATCATTCCACAGATGGTAAACAATTGTTGGCAAACTTTTTGGTAAATATTGCAGGAGTTGCTCAAACGTGGACGCCAGATTCTTTTGTAGAAAGCACTGTTCAAATGCTTCAGAAAAAAGTAGGAAATGACAAAGTGGTTTTAGGACTTTCTGGAGGTGTAGATTCAACAGTTGCGGCTGTTTTATTGCACAAAGCTATTGGAAAAAATCTCTATTGTATTTTTGTAAACAACGGTTTGTTGCGTAAAAATGAGTTTGAAAGTGTATTGGCACAATATGAAGGAATGGGATTAAACGTAAAAGGAGTGGATGCTTCACAACGTTTTTTAAATAAATTAGCAGGGTTAAATGATCCAGAAGCCAAAAGAAAAGCCATTGGAAATACGTTTATAGATGTTTTTGATGATGAAGCGCATCATATTAGTGATGTAAAATGGTTGGCACAAGGCACTATTTATCCCGATGTTATTGAATCGGTTTCTGTAAATGGAGGGCCATCAGCAACCATCAAAAGTCATCATAATGTGGGAGGATTGCCTGATTTTATGAAGTTGAAAATCGTAGAGCCTTTGCGAATGATTTTTAAAGATGAAGTGCGAAGAGTAGGGGTAACTTTGGGCATTGATTCAGAATTGTTGGGTCGTCATCCATTTCCTGGACCAGGATTGGCAATTCGAATTTTGGGAGATATTACTGCCGAAAAAGTGCGCGTTTTACAAGAGGTAGATGCCATATTTATCAACGGTTTGAAAGAAGATGGATTGTATGACAAAGTGTGGCAAGCAGGGGCTATTTTGTTACCTGTCAATTCAGTAGGAGTAATGGGTGATGAACGTACTTATGAAAAAGTAGTTGCGTTGAGAGCTGTTGAAAGTACCGATGGAATGACAGCAGATTGGGTAGATTTGCCCTATAAATTTTTACAAAAAATATCAAATAATATTATAAATCAAGTAAAAGGTGTGAATAGAGTGGTGTACGATATCAGTTCAAAACCACCAGCAACTATAGAATGGGAATAGAAAATATGAAATATATAAAATTATTGGTAATTATTGGAATTTTAACGTTCACTGTTTCTTGCGGTCAACAAAAAAGATACCTTCAATATCGAGTGAAAAGCGGTGAAACTATGAGTAGTATTGCTGAAAAATTGAATATGAATCCGAAAGATTTATTGCGTTTAAACCCCGATTTTACAGAAACTCCAAAACCAAATTCTTATATTGTTGTTCCTGAAAGCAAGTATCATTTGTTCAAAAATCAACAAATCAAAAACGGAGTTGTCATTGAAGAAATTGATACTACTCCCATAAAAAATACCCCGATTGATAAAGCAACACTAATTGCACAATTACAAGAAAATTTCGAAGTCTATGAAGTACTCAAAGGAGATACTTTTTATAGTTTAGAAAAAAGATTTGGGGTGACAAGTGGTGCATTATTGTTTCTTAATCCGCAGTTGAAAGAAGGCTTAAAAGAGGGTAGTGTTTTAAAAATAAGAGAAATACAAAAAGAGAGTATTGTTAATAGCGAGATTTATAATGACTTTATCAATCCAAATAAATCTTTAAAAGTATCTTTGTTATTGCCTTTTAGAGGTGATATTTACAATTATGATTCTATTTCGCCACGAGATATTTTTCAAAAAAATGCTACTTTGGTAAATATTGCTACTGACTTTTATTTGGGTGCTGAACTTGCGGTAGATTCATTGAGAAAAAAAGGGGTTGATATTGATTTTAATGTTTATGATACTGGAGGAAGAAAAAGCAATGGAATTTCAAATATCATTTTACAACAAAATCTTAATAACAACGATTTAATTATTGGCCCATTATATTCTGAAGAAGCACAATTATTGGCCTCTAGGGTGAATGTTCCCGTGGTTTTTCCGGTATATTCAAGCAATCAATCTGAGTTTAACAATCCGAATATTATCACAGCGTCACCAGATAAAAAAATATTTAAAGACGCATTAATGCGCTACATAAAAAGCAATTTCGATCGAGGAAATGTAATTATTGTGAGTGACAAATCAGAAGTGAGTAATAGCATTAAAAATGCTTTGAATACTGATATTTTGCAATCAAATATCACTATTTTAACTCCTAATAATGGTGTGATTGCAAAGAGCAGATTTTTACAAATTTTAAGACCCAATACCAATAATTGGATCATTATTGCAACAAATAATGAAGTGATTGTTTCTGATGCGATAAACAGTTTGATCAGCCTTCCTAGTGAAACAAAAACGAAAGTATTTGCCTACAATAAAGGAAGTGTTTATGATAAAATTGACAACAGAAAATTGGCTAAGATTGGTTTTACCTATGTAAGCGAGGAATTTGTAGATGAAACTTCGGAATCGTCCAAAATTTTCACCAAACTTTACCAATCTAAAAACAATGCGATTCCATCTTTTTACGCAACAAAAGGGTTTGATATCACGTATGACATGTTGATCAGATTGGCTTCAGGAAAACAATTATCAACGACCTTCAAAGAAGGTGCTTCTATCAGAGTTGATACCAAATTTGATTTTAAAAACAAAGGTTCTTTTGAAAATGAAGGAGTTTTTATCTTGCAGATGAATCAAGATTTGACCTTATCAAAATTAAAATAAAAGCAATATTTTAAAAATTAATTAACTGTAAAACAGCAAATTAAATCTTTTTCATTTGTTGTTTTATTTGTTGCATTTGTTCTTTAAAAATACCTTGTTTGTCAAGTTTTTTTGCCTCGGCAAGTAACAATGTGGCTTCTCTTTTACGTCTTTTTGTCAATGCTATTCCTGCCAACTGTAATTTTGCCAATGCTAAATCATGATTCATTGACAAGCCTAATTTAATTGCAGTTTTAAAGTATTTTTCAGCTTGAGAAATATTGGTTTGACTTACCATAATTCCATGTAAATAATTGAAATACCCCTGTTGCTTTTGAATCAAAGCAGCCTCAGGATTTTTAATGTATGACAACCATTTTTGTGCTCCAACAAAGTTTTGCTTACGCAATTGCAAGAAAGCCAATAAAATAAATTCGTTTTTAAAATAAAAAAGTACAAATATTCCAGCTAATAAAAGAATAGAAATTCCGTTCATAATATGAACTTGGCTGAATTCGTAAATCGCCCAAATTGTGATTAAAACAGCTAAAGCTACTTTTATATTTTTATGAAACATGGTTTTTTTTATTTTTAAATTAAAGCGCAAAAATACATTTTCTTATTGAATGGAACGTAAAATTTGCAATTACATTAACTATTAATTCTTAAAATATTTAAAGGTTTCTAAGCTTTAAATTCGTGAGACTATAGTCTAAAACCTACTGACTTTTCTTTCCATAATATTTTCGATATTTTAACCAAGAGAAAATACCTAATATCATCACAAATCCCACAGAATAATATACTGATGTTGGTGTAATTACTTTATCACCACTTGCATAAGAGTGCAATCCTGAAAGATAAAAATTTACTCCAAAATAAGTCATCATAATAGAACTATACGCAATTACTGTCCACAAATTAAACGTGTATCTACCCCGTAAACCAGGAATCAAACGCATGTGTAAAACAAAAGCATATACCATAATTGAAATCAATGCCCAAGTTTCTTTTGGATCCCATCCCCAATAACGTCCCCAACTTTCATTGGCCCACATACCCCCTAAAAAGTTTCCAATCGTAAGCATAACCACACCCACAGTAATCGCCATTTCGTTGATAATAGTGATTTCTTTGATGTGAATATCCATGTTTAATTTGTTTTTCTTAGTAGTGAAAAGTATCAAAAACAACGCAAAAACACCCAATATCATTCCTAAAGTTAAGGGGCCATAACTCGCCACAATGATGGAAACATGCACCATCAACCACCAAGAATTTAATACGGGTTGCAAGTTTGCAATTTCTGGATCTAACCAATTTAAACTTGCTGTAAATAAAATAATTGCCGTAACAAAAGTAGTGGCTGCAATTGTTAATGATGATTTTCTTCCTAAGAAAAGTCCAAACAACATGGTTGCCCAACCAACATAAATAATAGATTCGTACGCATTACTCCAAGGCGCATTTCCACTGATATACCATCTTGAGACCAATCCTAAAGTGTGAGAAATAAACAGAAAAATAACCAACCCAATCAGTGCTTTTACCAAAAAAGAAACCCATTTTTTTTCATTAAAAATCTGAACAATTACAAATATGATTAATAGCAAACTCGCCAAACCATAATATTTGACTAACTTTTTAAAAATATTGTATTTGTTGTAAGCAATTTCTAGTTCTATTTTTTTATCTGATGGATAAATTTTCGAACCAAATTGTTTTTGATATTTTTTTATGCCGTCTAAAATCTGATTTGCTTTTGAATAATCATTGGTTGATTTTGCAGATTGTAACAATTGAATATATAAAGGCAAAGATTTGCGAACAAATATTGAATCAGAAGCTTTAAAACCTTTTTCCTCAAAAGTTTCCGGTTGTGAAACCCATTTGTTATTTTCATCATTCGGAATTGGATAAATTTTTAAAATTCCCCCACCAATCGCACTATACAACAATCCAACTCTTTTATCAATTTTGATGAGATCTTGCTCAAATTTATTTTGAACTTTATTTTTTTGAGCATCCGCAACTTGCTCACGAATTTTATAATCACCCCTTTCTGTAAAAAAATCTGACAATCTTGCAAATTTCGTAGTATCTGGAATGCCTAATTGTTCACGAATTTTAAAGTTTTGTTTTTCTAAGTAAATCGCAGGGACTTCATACCAAAGTCTTGGATTTTCGATAATTGACAACAAAACTTGACTAGGATTCATACCACGTAATTCCTCATTTTGGCTTACTTTTCGAACCAATTCTGATGCAAAAGTATGTGCTGGTTTCATACGACCACCAGCATCTTGAATAATCAATTTATTGAAACTTTCAGCATGTTCTGAAGAAACCATATTGGCTTTTAAAATAGAATCAATTTGTTGGTCAGTAATTCGAAATGAATGTGCTTCTTGTTGACTGAAACCCAATGTTGACAAGAACATAAATCCAACAAATGCACTTAATTGTTTCTTTTTTCGAATATTTTTTAATGCGGTTTTTAAGCTATCAAAACGTGTATATTTTGCAAAAAAGATAGTAATCATTCCTGTGTAGAGTAGTGAATATCCCAAATAAGTGATGAAAGTTCCCCAAAAATCGTGGTTTACAGATAAATGTGTTTGCTCAAATTCGCCCGATAAATCATAACTAGATTGGAAAAATTTATACCCTTTATGGTCAAGAATATGGTTCATAAAAATTCGGTAATCATAGGTTTCTTTTGGGTCAATTACTGTAACTTCGCTTGCATAAGAAGCAGCGCTTTCGGAACCAGGATATTTTTCTAATTGAAAATCATTTAGTTTGACACTGAAAGGAGTTTGCATGGTTTTTGAACCATACCACATTCTGAAGTTCAACTCTCCAATAGAAAATTGTTGCAAATTATCACTATTAAATTTTCCTCCAGTAAGTTCAATTCTTTGGGTTTTCTCTTTTGTTGAAACATCCAACACAATCACATCCGATTTTTTTTCATCTTTCTTTTCTCCACGAACAGTTTGCATACTTCCTTTTGTTGGATATTGAGGTACAACAAATGGAAAACCTGAAAGATTATAAAGTGCACGCAAATTAAAATCTTGAACACTGTCTCTAGTAACATTTCCAGTTTTTTGAGTGGCCATTACTTGAAAATTTCCCTCAGATTTTGTGAGAATTTTTAAAGAGTCATTTCTTTTGAAAATATTGATAGTTGCTTCTTTGTTAGGCGTATTGTATCCTACTAATACATTGTGAATGTTTTGAATAGTTCCTTCCTCAATATAATGTTCGTGTCTGCTGCCACTTGATGATTCAATAAAAAGTAACAGTTCTTTACCTTTTTCGTTTTCAACTAATTTTTTCTTTGCCCAAGGAATGTAATCAACTAAGTTGATTTTATATTCTTTTCCTTGAAAATCATCAGTATAAGTCCAACTATTTTTTCCCCATGCTGATAGTAAAATGGGTTTATTTACCTCAGGTTTTTGAAGTTTATTATTGTCAACAACAAGATTTACGTAGATTTTTTCTGATAAATAACGATTTGTTGTTTCACCTTCATTAATCAACATAATTCCTTCATGACCAATATACCTTGTCACAGCTGCACCAAGAATTATAAATATAAAGGCACCATGAAACATCAAAACAGGCCATTTTTCTTTCTTATACAATTGATATCTGAAAATATTTCCAAAGAAATTGATGATAAAAAACACCATGATTGCTTCAAACCACCAACTATTATAAACCAATGCTTTTGAAGTCTGAGTTCCAAAATCATTTTCTATAAAAGTAGCAATGCCCATTGCAAACGCAAATAGGATAAATAAAACTGCCATTAATCTTGTTGAATATAGAAAATTGAGGATTTTTTTCATTTTTATTTGTTAAAATTTAAGTCCAACAAATTTAGGGATAATTGAAAGAATTTTATTGAGAAGAAAATTGTTTTTTAGTATTTAGAATTGTTAAATTTATGGTGAATATGATTGAAACTTAATTAATTCCCAGATTTATGAATGAAGTTAAATTTTAGAGTTTGAATTCTTGTTTTATAAGTTGTAACTTTTTTGAAGAATTTAAAAACTCTTGAATGATTGACTTCTTCAATGTTTTTTTATCTTGGTTGAAATACTTTGTCCAACCATCAATTTTCAGCAAATCACGAATTTTTTTTAGCTTTTCTTGCGCATCAGAAAAATTTAACAAAACATCAGAGGAATTTTTTTCTTTAGCCTTAATATTGGCTGTATTATTTTCAAAATCAACCCAAATAAAAAATATTTTTTCAGATGAATTGATTGTGAAAAATTGATGCCATGTTGCAAAACCAATGATGGTTTGTTGGTTTTTATAATTTGCTAATGGAAGAATTTTCCAGTGACAATTACCTACTTTTCCCCAATGGTTGGATTTGCGATAAACTCCTTTATCTGAATAAAAATAACAACTATCTGATTTACTTTTGAAGAAGTCGTTTTTTGGAAATTCAAAAAAGGGAACTTGTTGAAATTCACAGAAAGTGTGTTTAAAAAAGTTGGTATGATTGTAGGTCTTCAAAAATAGATTTTTTAGTTGCTTCAGATTTTATGTTACGATTTTGCAAATTTCTTAAAATTTTGTAAAGTTTTTAAAACCTTGTTGGTATATTTTTATCGTTAAAGGGTTTAAAAATCGTATTTTACGGTAACTAAAAACACCTACAAGATTTTTGTAACCTTGTAGGTGTTGGGCTATTTTAATTATTATTTTGAAAATAATTTTAAAATGATTATTTTACTTCTTCGAAGTCAACGTCTTCAACGCTATCTCCTTGGTTTGCATTTGGTTGTCCTTGATTGGTGTTCGCGCCAGCTCCATTTGCAGGTTGTTGTGCAGCATACATTTCTTCAGAAGCCACTTTCCACGCTTCATTAATTTTATCCATTGATGCATCAATCTGAGCCAAATCTTTCATTTCGTAAGCTTTTTTCAAATCTTCCAATGCACTTTCGATAGGTGCTTTTTTATCAGCAGATAATTTGTCGCCAAACTCTTTCAACTGTTTTTGAGTTTGAAAAATCATAGAATCAGCACCGTTGATTTTTTCAGCAGTTTCTCTTGCTTTTTTATCAGAATCAGCATTTGCCTCAGCTTCTCTTTTCATTTTTTCAATATCTTCTTGACTCAATCCAGAAGAGGCTTCAATACGAATGTCTTGTGTTTTGTTTGAAGCTTTGTCAGTTGCAGAAACTTTGATAATTCCGTTTGCATCAATATCAAAAGTTACTTCAATTTGAGGAACGCCTCTTCCAGCTGGCGGAATACCATCTAAATGGAAACGTCCAATGGTTTTATTATCAGCAGCCATGGCTCTTTCACCCTGTAAGACATGAATTTCCACAGAAGGTTGATTGTCAGCTGCCGTTGAAAACACTTGAGATTTTTTTGTTGGAATGGTTGTATTAGCTTCAATTAATTTGGTAAACACATTCCCCATTGTTTCAATTCCTAGTGATAAAGGCGTTACGTCTAAAAGCAAAACGTCTTTTACATCACCTGTCAAAACACCCCCTTGAATGGCAGCTCCTAAAGCAACTACTTCATCAGGATTTACACCTTTGCTTGGTGTTTTTCCGAAGAATTTTTCAACAGCTTCTTGTACAGCAGGAATTCTTGTAGAACCTCCAACCAATACAATTTCGTCAATATCTGATTTTGATAAACCTGCATTTTTCAACGCAGTTTCACATGGTTGAATGGTTCTTTTTACCAAATCATCAATCAATTGCTCAAATTTTGCTCTTGATAATGTTCTTACCAAGTGTTTTGGACCACTTGCAGTTGCAGTGATATAAGGCAAATTAATTTCAGTTGATGAGGTGCTTGACAATTCGATTTTTGCTTTTTCAGCGGCTTCTTTCAAACGTTGTAAAGCCATTGGATCTTTCGTTAAATCCATTCCTTCCTCAGATTTGAACTCAGCTGACAACCAATCAATAATTTTCTGATCTACGTCATCACCACCTAAATGTGTATCACCATCAGTAGCCAACACTTCAAAAACACCATCTCCTAACTCAAGGATTGATACGTCATGAGTTCCACCACCAAAGTCGAAAACCACAATTTTTTTATCATCATTTGATTTGTCTAATCCATAAGCCAATGCAGCAGCAGTTGGTTCGTTAATAATTCTACGAACTTTCAAACCTGCAATTTCTCCAGCTTCTTTGGTAGCTTGTCTTTGAGCGTCATTAAAATATGCTGGAACTGTAATGACAGCCTCAGTAACGTCATATCCTAAATAGTCTTCTGCAGTTTTTTTCATTTTTTGCAACACCATTGCCGAAATTTCTTGTGGTGTGTATAAACGCCCATCAATCTCAACTCTTGGTGTGTCATTATCACCTTTTACTACTTTATATGGAACTCTTTCTGATTCTTTTTTTGATTCAGAAAATTTATTTCCCATAAAACGTTTGATAGAATAAATAGTTTTTGTTGGATTTGTAACAGCTTGTCTTTTTGCTGGATCCCCAACTTTTCTTTCACCACCTTCAACAAAGGCAACAATTGATGGGGTTGTTCTTTTACCTTCTGAATTTGGAATGACAACAGGTTCGTTTCCTTCCATGACAGAAACACACGAGTTGGTGGTTCCTAAATCGATTCCTATAATTTTACTCATAACTTTATTAATATTTAATTTTTAACTCAATTTTACATTACCTTATAGGCAAACTGTATGCCAACCACTTTTTTGGTTTAAAAATGACAGTTTTATGTTTTTTTTATAGATAATATGACATATTGACATAAATAAATTTTTTTAATTCGATTTTTTAATAGTTAAAAACAGTGTAATTTTTCTTATATTTGTTAATATCAAAGCATTTTAATTGAAAAATAATTAATTAAACATAAATAATCATGAGTAAATTCGACGAAAAAGTAGCTTTGTACAAGCAGTTTATGGATAAAAAGAATCTTGATTCAAATGCTGAATTATTAGCTGCTGTGACAAAAGGATTAGGTCCATCTATTTATAAAATAGATGCAGAAACTGTTTCAGGATCAGATGCTAAAGAGCTAGAAACAATAAAAAATAATTTTTTAATAAAAAAATTAGGCTTGGCTGATTCTCCTGACTTAGATGAAAAAATAAATGAAGTCATGGAGGCTATTGGAAAATCTGAAAGAAAAAAATACAGAGCTGTTGTCTATTATTTGCTTGTTGAGAAATTCGACAAAGCGTCTGTATATGGATTGTAATAGAAAAACATATTTTTAATTTGATAAAAATCCAGCTCATTGAGTTGGATTTTTTACATTTACAGCATTCAAATTTATAATTTTTACGAATGTCACAATTTATTAGTGTTTTTGAGATGCTCAAAATTGGTGTTGGTCCTTCAAGTTCTCATACACTTGGCCCTTGGAGAGCTGCACAACAATGGATTCAAAAATTAAAATCGGAACAATTATTTAAGAAATTAGACCGAATTCAGGTTGATTTATATGGTTCTTTATCTTTAACTGGAAAAGGTCATGCAACTGATTTGGCTATTTTGTTGGGTTTGAGCGAAGCTGACCCCGAATACATTCCTATTGAAGATATTTTTATTATTGTAGAGAGAATCAATATTCAAGAGGAAATATATTGTAAAGGTGGTAAAATCATTCCTTTCCCGAGAAGCTCTATCAAATTTAACAGAGAATTTTTGCCTTTTCATGCGAACGGAATGACTTTTAAAGGGTTTTGTGAGGATAAGGAAATTTCTTCAGAAACTTATTTTTCTATTGGAGGAGGATTTATTGTTCAAGAAAATAATTCTTTGGAAGATGAGATTGAAATCAGTAAAAAAAACTTTCCGTTTCCAATCAATAGAGCTATTCAATTGGAAGAATATTGTGAAAAAGAAAACTTATTAATTTCTGAAATTGTATTTAAAAACGAACTTGAACTTCGGTCATATGAAGAAATTGATCATCAATTACGTAGAATTTGGGATACGATGTTAGAGTCTATGTATTTAGGATGCCATACTTTTGGGACACTTCCTGGAGGATTGAACGTAAAACGACGTGCTTTTGATACGCATCAAAAATTGATAAAAGACACTTCATATACAAATCCTGAGGAATGGATTACAGCTATCAGAAGTTCAGAAGTGAAATTTAGAGAAATTTTAAAATGGGTAAGTTGTTTGGCGCTTTCCGTAAATGAAGTAAATGCATCTTTGGGAAGGGTTGTAACTGCACCAACGAATGGAAGTGCTGGGGTTATTCCAGCAGTTTTGATGTATTATATGGTCATAGAAAATCACGATGCGGATTTTAGTCATGTAAAAAGATTCTTGTTAACAGCTGGCGAAATTGGAAGTATTTTTAAGAAAAACGCTACAATTTCTGCTGCAATGGGTGGTTGTCAAGCTGAGATTGGAGTTTCTTCTGCAATGGCTGCAGCTGCTTTAACGGAAATGTTGGGAGGAACAGTTGCACAATGTTTGTCTGCTGCAGAAATTGCCATGGAACATCATTTGGGAATGACTTGTGATCCAATTGGAGGTTTGGTGCAAGTGCCTTGCATTGAGCGAAATTCAATGGGCGCTATCAAAGCAATTCATGCAGCAGAAATTGCTTTGGAAACAAATCCTAAAGAGTGTTTGGTGAGTTTAGATAAAGTAATTGACACGATGTGGGAAACTGCTAAAGACATGAATAAAAATTACAAAGAAACTTCTGAAGGCGGACTTGCAGTTACAGTTCGTTTGGCTGATTGTTAAAAAAAAATCTCAAGGCTTTTAAAACCTTGAGATTCATATTTTTAAAATGTAAAATTAATTACTTTTTTGAACTCTGAATGGCTAAATTGTAAATTACCAAACCAAATCCTATTTTGTTGATAGCATCACCAATGTTATAAACTACATCCATTGATTCCTGTGCTGCTTTAGGATCAGAAACTAATTGCATTCCAAATAAACCACCTTCAGTTCCTAAAATGTATCCTACTGGATAAATAGCCCAGCCTACTAAAACAAACCAACATAAAATGTTGTGAGCTTTTAAAATTGCGCCACCTGCAGCAACTGCGAGTTTTTTAGCTTCTCCAAACCAAATGATGTAAACAATAATAAAATATGCAATTCCTGAAACAAGACCCCAAACCCATTGAGCAGTAGGATTACCAAGTGCAACAACTTCACCAAAGTAACCTGTAACTAACATCACTACAGACCAGAAAATTAACTTCCACATCAAGCCTACTTTAGCACCTGCGGCTCTTAAGATCAAGAAAAACTCCACACACATTAATGGTACAGTTAAAGTCCAATCAACATATCTGAAAAAAGTAGGAGATTCATTAAATGATGAATAATAATCTCTCATGTAGAAATAGTGAACAGCTGCGATAAAAGTAATCAAACCTGAAATTAATACAGATGTTCGCCACTTAGTGTCAAACTGGTTCAGAGATAAAAAGAAAAATGCTGATGCTGCCATCATTGCCATACTTCCTACAAAGAATGTAAAGCCTACATAATCATCGGTTGCCATTTTTGCAACTGCTAAAAAATTTGTAAATAAAAACATTGTGTATAAAATTAAGTTAGTAATAAATTGTTTAAAGTATTAAATAAACACTTCAACAAAATTACAATTAAATTTTATATTTTTGTTTAATGAAAAATAACATTATTAAAAATTATCAAAATTTTAAGATTTTCTCTACTGCTTTCTTATTTTGGTTTAGCATTCAGTTTGGTAATCCCTTAGAAGATTCAATTGCATTCATACTCATCATTTCTATAGGAATCATGCATGGAGCGAATGATTTGTTGATTATTTCATTAAAACAAGTAAACAAAAGTAAATTCGTAAAAAATCTATTAATTTATCTAGGTATTGTTTTTTTCTCTGGGATAAGCTATGCTTTGAGTCCTTTTTTTGCAGTTTTATTGTTTATTTTTATCAGTTCCTATCATTTTGGTGAAGAGCATTTGAGTGAAAAAATGAACATAAATACCATTTTCGATACTATTTATTTTATTGTTTATGGATTATTGATTTTTTCAATGCTTTTTTATGAAGCACTTTTTGAAGTAAATTCAATCATGATAGAACTTACCAAAGCTTCCTTTTCAGAGGTTTTGGTTCAAAACACACTCATCATTTCTCTAATATTATTTTTATTAATGAACGCTTTTTTATTTTGGAGAAAGGAAATTGAAGGAACTATATTAGCCAAAGAAATATTTTTTTTAGGACTACTTTTTTTGGTTTTTAAAGCGTCTTCCTTAATATTAAGTTTTGCTATTTATTTTATTTTTTGGCATTCTATTCCTTCTATCATTCATCAAATTCTTTTTATTTCTGGTGATATTACAAAGAATAGTATTTTACTTTATATGAGAAAAGCGTTTTTTTTCTGGGCGATAAGTGTTGTTGGATTATTTGTTTTGTATCAATTCATTCCCGAAGTTACACGCTTATCAACCATCGTTTTTGTCATTTTACTCTCAGTGACTGCACCTCACATTTGGGTGATGTATCGCATGAAAAATTAGCGGGTAAAAACCAATTCATTATTTGAAGACATATTTTCATCAAAACGATAATTTTCTACATCAAAAAGTTTCAATTCATCAACCGTTTTTACGTTATTGTCGATGATATAACGCACCATTAAACCACGGGCTTTTTTAGCGAAAGTCATGATTGTTTTATATTGCCCATTTTTAAAATCTTTGAAAACAGGCGTAATTAAGGGCACTTTTAAAATCTTTTGATTTATCGCTTTAAAGTATTCAGCACTTGCTAAATTGATCAATAATTCATTTTCAGAAAGTTCTTCATTTAAGGCATCTGCGATGGAATCTCCCCAGAATTTATAGAGATTTTCTTTGTTTCCAACAGGTAATTTTGTGCCCATTTCCAAACGATAAGCTTGCATCAAATCTAAAGGTTTTAAGATTCCATACAATCCTGATAAAATCCTCAAGTTTTCTTGTAATAATGGTAATTTTTTTATCGGTAACGAATTGATATCAATGCCTCTAAATACTTCGCCTGTAAAAGCATAAATAGCTTGTTTTGAATTTTCTGGCGTAAATGGTGTTTGCCAAGTTTGATTTCTTTCATAATTTAATAGTGCCAAATCGTCAGAAATCGACATTAAATCCGATAATTTTTTCTTAGAAAGTTTTTTTAATAATTGATTCAGTTTTGTGGATTGCTCTAAAAAACGAGGCTGTGTATATAAACTCGTTGGAACTTTGCTTTCAAAATCCAATGATTTTGCGGGAGATATGATTATTTTCATAAAATTAGAATCTAAAAATTGTAAAACTTGATGTAAAAATACGAATCATAACCTGTTTTTGAAAAATAAATTCAAAGGGTTTTATGATATTTTTATTCGTAAAATTGATAGGTTTTTTATATATTCATCAAATTTTCTGATAACATCAAACTTTTTCAATTTTTTAGGGTCAAAAGAACAGATTAATCAACATTTACTTGAGTAAAGAAACTGAACTTCTGAGCAAGTTGCGCAATCCTGCATTAAAAGATCGCGCTTTTAATGAACTGCTTGATGCCTATCAAATGCGATTGTATTGGCATATCAGAAAAATTGTAATTACTCATGAAAATGCAGATGATGTGCTGCAAAATACTTTTATAAGAGTCTATAAAAACATCCAAAATTTTCAAGAAAAAAGCAGTTTACATACTTGGATGTTCAGAATTGCTTACAACGAATCCATTCGTTATTTAGAGAAAAATAACAAAAAAGGGTATGAGATTTCTGAGGAGTTTATCGAAGAAAAAGTACAAATTTTGTCTGAAGATGCTTATTTCAACGGAGACGAAATTCAATTGAAATTGCACAAAATTGTTGAAGGTTTTTCAGAAAAACAAAAACGCGTTTTTCAGATGAAATATTTTGATGAATTGAGTTTTAAAGAGATTTCAGAATTGATAAATGTATCTGAAAGTACTTTAAAATCAGCGTATTATACAGCCGTAAAAATTATTGAAGAAAAAATATTTTTATAAAACAAACTATTTTAAAAAACTAAGGTCTTACTTTTTATATGGAACAATATAACAAACATAAAGGCAAGCAAAAATTTTTAGAAGATTCGTCTTTTGAAGATATTTCCAAGCGTCATTCAAAATATTTGGGAACCCAAATTCCTGAAGGATATTTTGTAGCTTCCAAATTGTCTATTTTAGAGAAAATCCAATCAGAAAAACAACTTGAATCTAAAATTATTCCCGAAAGAAAAACCATTTTTTGGTTGCAACCTCAATTTAAATTTGCTGTTGCTGCTTCATTGATTTTGTTTTTAGGATTGACAATTTGGTTTCAAAATACCCATTTTTCTCAAGAAGAAAAAACAGTAGATTTTGAGTTGCTCACTTTTTCAGATGATATTCTCATTAATTCATTATTAGTTGATGAAAACGACATAGAATCGTTTTCAAACATTACTTTAATGAATGAAATTGTGCTGAAAGCGGAACTTTCTGAACAAAAAATGGATAATTTATTTTTAAATTCTTTGTTTGTAGAAGACTCATTAATAGATAATTATACTAATAAAAGTATTATTGAATCAATTATTTTATAATTTTTTCAAACTATTTTTCAAAACACAGTTCTAAATAAAAAGAAACAATAAAAACTTAATATTTAACATTATGAAAACAATCATTTCCAACAAAAGCTTTTTTAAAACAAGTGTAAAATCGCTAACAATCGCTGGTGTTTTTTTATCAGTTGTCCTATTTATGTCTTGCTCTAACGAAGCAACAATTGATGAATTAGCAGCTGATGACACAGCATTAATTGAACAAATTGAAAGTTCATCGAAAACAACAGTAAGCGTAACTAGTTTGCCAACTGCAACCAATACCGCTTTTAACGGAGATTTGGCTGATAGTTTTGTAGAAAGCGTTCAATTAGCCCAAGGTTTTGGGTATAAAGTTGCATTAATCACAGACAATGTATCAAAATCTGAATTAAAAAGTAATGTTTACTTTTCATTAAGCGGAAAACAATTAAATGACAAAGATGAGCACAGAAATGCCAGAAGAAGAGAATGCTTCAATTTCGTTTTCCCAATTGATTTTATTATGCCTGATAATTCTTCTATCACGCTGACAAGCAAAGAAGATTGGGTTTTAATCAAAGAATGGTATCAAGCCAATCCAACTGTAAAAACCAGACCAACATTCGTATTTCCAATTAATATTACTTTGAAAGACGGAACTACACAAACTATTTTAAATCAAGAAGAATTGTTGGTTTTAAAAGATTCTTGCCGTAAAAATAGAGACGAAAGAAAATGTGTTGAATTGGTTTTACCTGTAAGTTTTACAATGCCAGATGCAAATGTAATAACTGTAAATGTGAGAGAAGACTTTAAATTGTTGAGAGAATGGCACAAAGCAAATCCAACAATCAAAGAGAGAGGAACCCTAATTTTTCCGGTTGATGTTACTTTCAAAGATGGTACAACTACTACTATAGCTAGTGAATTAGCATTAAGAGTAGCAAATAATTCTTGTAAAAATTAATTGATATATTTGTAATTTAGGTTAAAAGCGTAAAACAATAAAAATGTTACTTAAAAAAATCCTATTTATTTTCAGTTTCATCTCCTGCATGTTATTCAACGTAAAAATGGTTGCCCAAGAATCTAACTACGATTTAATAAAAAAAGAGCTCACTAATGAGCAAAAAAAATTGTTGCAGAAAGAGCAAGAATTATTAAAATCAAATCGTGAAGCATTTAAAACCTCTTTAACCAAAGGTCAATTGGCAATCTTACAAGATAAAAATTTATCAAAAGATGAAATTAGAAATCGGTTAACAGCAACATTTTCTTTAGAGCAAAGAAATATGGTTCAAAATCAGCAAATGCGAATAAGAGATACCAGAGAACATTTCAGAAAATCATTGACAGGTGAGCAAAGAAAAATGTTGAAAGAACGAATTGATAAAATAAGAAATTCGAAAGACAGAGGAGAGTTAAAAGAAGGGCCAAGAAATCAAAGAATTGATGGAAAAGGACATCGTAACAGAGGAAATTAACTCTCAATAAGTATGATTTCTTACAAAAAAATGATTAAGAAAATAAGATTATATTGGTTGCTATTGTTTTCAATAGCAACCTCTTTTTGTTGTTATGGTCAAGAAAATAATGACGAAAATATAGATTCTTTGATTGATGAATTGTTTTTTGATGACCAACAGTTTTTAGACGAAATTCTTGAATCAAATTACACCTATAATTTTATTTACACCTCACTTTCCTATAATAGCAACACTTTTTTTTCAGGACGCGATTCAGGAACAGATCAATTCAATATCATTCCACAAGTATCTTTTTATCATTCCTCGGGTTTTAATGCAAGTATTTCAGGAATTTATTATGAAAACTTTGCTCCAAGTTGGGATTTTACAAGTGTCTCTTTAGGTTATTTTAAAACCTTTGGAAAATCAAAAAATGGGATGTACAATTTAGGATATACAAAATATTTTTATTCGGAAGATTTTGACGATTTCACCAATTCTCTAGACGTCAGTCTTGGAGTTAGAAATAAAAAACGAACTCTAGGAACTACATTAGCAGCTTCTTATATTTTTGGAACAGATGAATCGTATCAAATTGTTTCCAATAGTTTTGCGAATTTTACACTTTCAAGAACCGCCAATTTCGCTTTGCGATTTCGTCCAAATATTAGTTTTGTGATTGCAAATCAAACTTTTGGGAAATATACCATAAGAATCATTAATGGAAGAAGAGTATTAGAATATACGAGCACTGAAGTTTTTAATTTATTAAATACACAAATTGGTTTTCCAATTTCTTTTTCAAAAAAATCTTGGGATGTAGAATTGGGATATTATTTAAATATTCCAAAACCTGTTGCAAATGAAACCAATTTGAGCAATACAAGTTTTGTTGGACTTTCTATTGGTTATTTATTTGATGTAACAAGAAAGAAATAATTTCTAAAAATTATTCTTCTAGTTTTGAGTGTTCAGAATAACTGCGCCATTTTTCTAAACAAGCGGTCATATCATCAGGAATTTTAGAATCAAATTGTAAAAATTTACCAGTTATAGGATGGGTAAATCCCAATGTTTTTGCATGCAATGCTTGTCTTGGTAACACATTAAAACAGTTGTTTACGAATTGTTTGTATTTTGTAAATGTTGTTCCTTTCAAAATTTCATTGCCTCCGTAACGTTCGTCATTAAAAAGTGTATGTCCAATATGTTTAAAATGTGCTCTAATTTGGTGAGTTCTTCCAGTTTTCAATTTGCATTGCACTAAAGTTACATACGTCAAACGCTCTAAAACTTTATAATGTGTAACAGCAGGTTTTCCAAAATCTCCATCAGGAAAAACAGCCATTTGCAATCGATTTTTTAAACTTCTTCCAATATTCCCTTCAATTGTACCTTCATTTTCCTCGATATTTCCCCAAACCAACGCATAATAAAAACGTTCTGTAGTTCTTTCAAAAAATTGTCTTGAAAGGTTTGCCATTGCAAATTCCGTTTTTGCTATCACCAGTAAACCACTCGTGTCTTTGTCAATTCTATGAACCAAACCTGGTCTTTCATTTGAATTTACAGGCAAATTTTCAATGTGATGAATCAAAGCATTTACCAAAGTTCCAGAATAATTTCCATGTCCCGGATGGACCACCATTCCTGCAGGTTTGTTGACAACAATTACGGTATCATCTTCAAAAACAATATCTATTGGAATATCTTCACCAACCAACAAATTTTCATGTGGTGGATGGCTCAAAACAACACGAACAACATCATGGGGTTTTACTTTATAGTTTTGTTTTACGGCAACATCATTCACCAAAATATTTCCAGCTTTTGCGGCTTGTTGTAATTTGTTTCTAGTAGCATTTTCAATAAAATTCATTAAGAATTTATCAACTCTCAATGGAACTTGTCCAATACTTGCTACAAATCTGTGATGTTCATACAAATCATCATTTTCAAAATCTTGAGAATCGTTTTCTTGCACGCTAAATGTTTTAAAATACTCTTTTAGATGAATAATCTATTTAATTTCAAACTTTAAATCTTGACCTCAAAACTCGAATCTCTGAATTTTGAATCTTAAATTTTGAACTCAAAATGTTATTCTCCTCCTTGTGAAGTGCTGTCTTGTTGTTGATTCATTTCTTCGGATGTACCACTTAAACCATCACCCAAAACCAAATCAATAATTGAATTTTTTGGTAGTTTGTCATTCGGATTTAAAATATTTCCATTAAATCTCAAACCTCTAACAACGTCTTTTCCAATGTCATTGATATATATAAATTGGTTACCTACAATAAATCCAATAGCTTGCAGTTCAGAAATTGCTTGTCTTTTAGTACGCCCATTTAAATTTGGAATGGTAACATCTTTATATCTTGTGGGGTTTAAAGTGATGTATATTTTACGTTTTGCTTTTACAAATTCTCCAGCTTCGGGGTTTTGTTCAATCACCGAAATTTTTGGATAGGTTGGATTGTAACTTGCGCTATCAATTACTTTAAAATCAAGATTTAAATCTTTTAATCTTTTTTCTGCTTGTACAATACTAAGTTTATGTAAATCAGGAACTTCTATTTTCTGATTGTGGTTTGTGGTGATTTTCAGCAGAGATGATAATACAATAATTAGTACTGTAAAAACAACGAAAGAAATCACTAATTGTTTTAAAAATGGCCTACTTTGAAAGAATTGAAAAATATTCATACACTGTTTTTTCAGATTACACAAATATATAAAAACTAAACGTGGTTAATTCTATTTATATTTTGATAAATTTGTTACAATTAATTTTAATTCCATGAAAAAAAATATTGCCATTGTCATGGGTGGTTATTCATCCGAAGTAAACATTTCTCTGAAAAGTGGAGGAGTGGTTTTTAAACATTTTGATAGACAAAAATTTTTACCATTTCGTGTTCATATTTTGAAAGAAAAATGGGTGGCTTTGGATGATTTTGATATTGAATATCCAATAAATAAAGATAATTTTTCATTTATTTTGAATAATGAAATGATTGTTTTTGATTGCGTTTTCAATGTAATTCATGGAAATCCTGGTGAAAATGGTTCGTTATTGGCTTATTTTGAATTGATTGGTCTCAAACACACTTCTGCACCTTTTTATCAAATGGCACTAACTTTTAACAAGAGAGATACTTTGAGTGTTGTGAGACAATATGGCATAAAAACTGCAAAATCTGTTTTTTTGAATAAAGGTGACGAATTGAATTTTGACGAAATTATTGAAAAAGTTGGATTGCCTTGTTTTGTAAAACCAAACAATGCAGGTTCAAGTTATGGAATTTCAAAAGTATATACTAAAGAAACCATTTTACCAGCAATTGAAAAAGCCTATCATGAAGATGACGCTATTTTGATTGAATCTTTTTTGGATGGAACAGAGGTTTCTGTTGGTGTAGTTCAATATAAAAATCACTTGAAAGTGTTGCCAATTACTGAGATTGTCTCCGAAAATGATTTTTTTGATTATGAAGCAAAATATTTGGGAAAATCACAGGAAATCACCCCAGCACGTATTTCATCGGAAGTACAAAAAAAGGTAGAAGAAGTGGCTAAAAAAGTATATAAAGTTTTAAATATGAGTGGCTTTTCACGGTCAGAATATATTTTGGTAAATGAGGAACCTTTTTTCTTGGAAATGAATACAGTCCCAGGAATGACTGAAGAGAGTATTTTGCCTCAACAAGCTGCTGCCGCAGGAATTTCGATGAGAGAATTATTAGATAATGCCATTGAAATGGCTTTAAATTAAAAACATGAAAAAAGCCATTTTTCCTGGATCTTTTGATCCAATTACGTTGGGACATTTTGATATTATTGAAAGAGGTGCTAAACTTTTTGATGAACTCATCATTGCAATTGGTATCAATGCCGAGAAAAAATACATGTTTAGTTTAGATCAACGAAAACAGTTTATTCAAGCTTGTTTTGAAAAAAATACAAATATAAAAGTAGTAACTTATTCGGGTTTGACCATTGATTTTTGTCAAAAAAATGATGTTCGTTATATTTTAAGAGGTTTGCGAAATCCTGCGGATTTTGAGTTTGAAAAAGCGATTGCGCATACCAATAGACATCTTTCTTCAATTGAAACCGTTTTTTTATTAACAGCAGCAAGAACGTCTTATATTTCCTCTTCAATTGTCAGAGATGTGATCAGAAATAATGGCGATTACACAAAATTGGTTCCAAAATCTGTCAGAATTT
This sequence comes from Flavobacteriaceae bacterium CG2_30_31_66, assembly GCA_001873065.1. Classification (GTDB taxonomy): domain Bacteria; phylum Bacteroidota; class Bacteroidia; order Flavobacteriales; family Flavobacteriaceae; genus Polaribacter. The sequence continues at coordinate 3,324 of MNYM01000001.1, read as the reverse complement.
AAGGTGTATGAAATTGTTTCATTCAAATTTTTTAAAGGTTTTTTTGTTTTCTGTTTTGATGATTTCTTGCAAAGTTTCTTCAAAAATTACTACTGATTTTACAACCCTTTTCGAAAAATCAAAAGGAACCGAAACTCCAGAATATAAAGAGGTTATTAAATATTATTCAAATCTAGCAACAACCTATCATGAGATTTCAATGTTTTCTTTTGGACAAACTGATGCTGGAGAACCCCTGCATCTAGTTGTTTTCAACCAAAAACGAATTGACAATGTTGCTGAAATCAAAAACTCTTTAAAAAACAAAATTCTGATAAACAACGGTATTCATCCAGGTGAATCCGATGGAATTGATGCTTCCATGCTGTTTTTGAGAGACTTGGTTCAAAACGATTCTCTCAAAAAAAAATACCAAAATTCTATTATTTGCATTATTCCTGTCTATAACATTGGAGGTGCTTTGAACAGAAATTCGCATACAAGAGCCAATCAAAATGGCCCTGAAGAATATGGTTTTAGAGGAAATGCACAAAATTATGATTTGAATCGTGATTTTATCAAACAAGACACTAAAAATGCCGCTGCTTTTTCAGAGATTTTTCACACTATAAATCCGGATGTTTTTATTGATAATCACGTGAGTAATGGCGCTGATTATCAATATACAATTACTCATTTATTTACGCAACATAACAAATTAGGGGGCAAATTGGGTGATTTTTTAGAAAGTATCATGCGTCCTGAAATTGAAAATGTACTTGCAAAGAAAAATATTGATATTACGCCTTACGTAAATGTTTGGGGAAATACTCCTGAAGCTGGATTTTCACAATTTTTTGATTCGCCAAGATATTCCACAGGCTTCACATCACTTTTTCATACTTTGGGTTTGATGGTGGAAACGCACATGTTGAAACCCTATAAAATTCGAGTAAAACAAACGTATGAATTGCTTTTTTCTGCATTAGATTTCACAGAAATGAATACAAAAAAAATCAAAGAATTGCGTTCAAATGCCACTCAAGAAATCTTATCAAAAAAAACCTACCCAATCCAGTTTAGAGTGGATTCCGATAACTATAGAATTCTAAATTTCAAAGGTTTTGAAGGGGGGTATATTGATAGTAAAGTTACCAATGGAAAGCGTTTGTTTTACAATCGAAAAAAACCGTTTGAAAAAGAGGTGAAGTATTTTGACGAATTTATGGTTACTAAAGAAATCGAAATTCCGAAAGCATATATTATACAAAAAGGGTGGCATAGAGTTGTTGAAAGATTGAAAATCAATCAAATAGAATTTGTTCTTTTTGATAAAGATACCACAATTTTGGTTGAGGTGAATCATGTTGATGATTTTAAAACTGTAAATGCTCCTTTTGAAGGGCATTATTTGCACTACAATACAAGCATTAAAAAGTCAACTGAAAAAATCACTTTCAAAAAAGGTGATGTACACATTTCAACCAATCAAAAAGGAGTGCGATTTTTATTAGAAACTTTGGAAGCTGAAGCTACAGATTCCTTCTTTAATTGGAACTTTTTTGATACCATTTTGCAACAAAAAGAAGGCTATTCGTCTTATGTTTTTGAAGATATCGCCGAAAAATTATTGATTGAAAATCCTCTGTTGAAATCTAAATTTGAAGAAAAATTTAAAACAGATACCTCGTTTGTGAAAAATCCAAAATGGCAACTTGATTTTATTTACGAAAACTCACCCCATTTTGAAAAAGCCTTTCAACTTTTGCCAATATTTAAAGTAAGATAACATGAAAAAAATATTTTTTTTAGCCATCATCACGATTTTTATGAATTGTACCTCAACCAAAATAAATCCAGAAAATAGCGAGCCTTTTTTCGTTGGCACTTATACAAATGGCGATAGCAAAGGGATTTATCAATATGAAATTGATAAAAACGGATTTTTGAAGAATAATGGTTTGAAAGCAATCACAAAAAATCCCTCTTTTTTAGCAAAAACTGTAGATGGAAAAATACTGATTGCAGTTAGCGAACTTGCTGAGAATAAAAGTGGATATCTAAAATCGTTTGCCATTGAAAAGGATACGTTGATTTATAAAAGTACTTCAAAATCAGGAGGTGAAAATCCTTGTTTTGTCGCTGTTAATCATAAAAATCAAGTGTTGGTTGCCAATTATTCAGGAGGAAATGTTGGTTTTTTAGCACTAAATGCTGACGGAGAATTATCGGATTTATTGTTTGTTCAACAGCATTTTGGCAAAGGAACCACTTCAAGACAAGAAGCGCCTCATGCACATTCTGCTTGGTTTCATCCTAAAACGAATGATGTGATTTCAGTCGATTTAGGAACCAATCAATTGTGGTTTTCAAAGATTGATGCTCGAAATAAAGAATTGGTTTTTACCAATCAAAAAACGTTGAATATGGCCGAGGCTGCAGGGCCAAGACATTTGGTTTTTCATCCAAATAAGAACTGGATGTATGTTTTAAACGAATTGAATAACACTATTTCTTTGGTTACCAATAATAATGGAAACTATTCAATTAAAACAACTGTTTCAACATTGCCTAAAGGCTATGAAAAATATACAAAAGCGGCTGATATTCGTGTTTCAAATGATGGAAAATTTTTGTACGCTTCGAATCGTGGACACAATTCAATTGCGATTTTTAAAGTAAATTTACAAAATGGTGATTTGGTATTGGTTGGTTTTGAACCTGTAAAAGGGGCAAATCCAAGAAATTTTTCATTGACTCTTGATGACAAATTTTTATTGGTTGCCAATCAAGATTCCAATAATATCGTGAGTTTCAAGAGAGATGTAGAAACCGGAAAATTATCGTTTGTTAACGAAATTCAAGCGCCAAATCCTGTGTGTATTTTGTTTTAAAGAGAACTCCTTAAAAGAAAATGAGAACTCCTTGAAAGGAAATGAGAACTCCTTGAAAGGAAATAAGAACTCCTTGAAAGGAAATGAGAACTCCTTGAAAGGAAATAAGAACTTCTTGAAAGGAAATGAGAACTCCTTGAAAGAAAATGAGAACTCCTTGAAAGGAAATGAGAACTCCTTGAAAGGAAATGAGAATGCCTTGAAAGAAAATGAGAATGCCTTGAAAGAAAATGAGAACACCTTGAAAGAAAATGAGAACTCCTTGAAAGAAAATGAGAACTCCTTGAAAGGAAATGAGAACTACTTGAAAGGAAATGAGAACTTCTTGAAAGGAAAAGAGAACTCCTTGAAAGGAAATAAGAACTCCTTGAAAGGTTTAAAAAATACAGTAGGTATGGGGGTAATCAATACAAAAAAAGCATTAAACCTTCATGATCTTTCATATCTTGCA